>CAKQWG010000007.1 GCA_934278005.1 uncultured Pirellulaceae bacterium
CACAGCCACAGCCACAGCCACAGCCACAGCCACAGCCACTGACGATCCAGTTGCAGTTGCAGCGGGAGCAGACAAAGCACAGAATGGTGGTCCGCACACGGATCGAGACCAGCAGCAGTGCTTCTCGGGTTACGGCACAGCTATCAACTCGGGCAAGTACGATGGTACACCTACGGCCGAGTTCAAAGATTTAATGACCCACGAGCTGGCTGCACAGGGCCTGGGCCAGCAGGCGGTGAACTATAAGCTTCGCGATTGGCTGTTCAGCCGCCAGCGTTTTTGGGGCGAGCCGTTTCCGATCCTTCACGAACTGGATGCGAGCGGCAAGCCAAGCGGGGCAATTCGAGCTGTGGACGCCAAGGACCTGCCGGTCAATCTGCCGCACCTGGAGGATTACAAGCCACACGGTCGCCCCGAACCGCCGCTTGGCAAGGCGCCTGATGAGTGGCTGTACGTCGAGCTGGATGGAAAACGTTATCGCCGCGAAACCAACACGATGCCCCAGTGGGCTGGATCGTGTTGGTACTACTTGCGGTTTATCGACCCTGACAACGACACCATGTTCTGCGACCCGGTCAAAGAAAAAGCTTGGATGCCCGTCGACCTGTACGTGGGTGGAGCTGAACACGCGGTGCTGCACTTGCTGTATGCGCGGTTCTGGCACAAGGTCTTATTTGACCGCGGCTTTGTATCATCACGCGAGCCGTTCCAGAAATTGGTCAATCAGGGAATGATTCTGGGCGAAGTCGAATACACGGGCTATCAGTCTCACGGACAGTGGGTTAGCACTACCGATTTGCATAAGGGGGACCAAGGCGAACTGGTTGTCGCAGGCTCCCGTCAGCCGGTTCAGGCGGTGGTTGTGCCCGAAGCGGACGTGGTGAAAAAAGGGGACGCATTCGTACTGGCTGCACAGCCCAGCGTTCGCGTCGATTCGCGGGCGCACAAAATGTCCAAGAGTCGCGGCAATGTAGTCAATCCCGATGAGGTGGTTCGCCAGTACGGGGCTGATTCTTTGAGGCTCTATGAGATGTTTATGGGACCGCTCGAGGCGACTAAGCCGTGGAGCATGGCGGGGGTGAACGGCGTGCGCAATTTCCTGGATCGCGTATGGCGGATGATCGTCGACTATCAGGCCGAGGAGAGCGTAGTGCTGGCTAGCGTTCGAGATGTGGCACCCACGCCCGAGCAAAACCAGATGTTGCATCGCACTATCGCTGCCGTGACACACGACATCGAGGCCATGAGCTTCAATACGGCTATTGCGCGGATGATGGAGTTCGTCAATTTCTTCACCAAGTCTGAAGTGCGTCCCAAGTCGGCTATGGCAGATTTTGTTTTACTGCTCGCCCCGTTTGCGCCACACGTGGCTGAAGAGCTGTGGCAACTGCTGGGCAATCCGCAGTCGTTGGCCTATCAGCCGTGGCCTACGGCCGACGAAGCGGCGATCAAAAGTGCGCAGGTTGAGATTCCCGTGCAGATCAATGGCAAAGTGCGTGGCCGTATTGTGGTCCCCGCTGAATGTTCCAAAGAAGACCTAGAGAAGCTAGCCATGGATGATCCCCGCACGCAGGAATTGCTGGTTGGCAAGCAGATCATCAAGACGGTCATCGTTCCCGGCCGGTTGGTCAACTTGGTCGTAAAGTGACCGCTGTGCGTTTGCTCCTTGAGCGTTTGCTCCTTGAGCGTTTGAGCGTTTGCTCCTTGAGCGTTGAAGCGAAGGCTGCCGGAATCGAGTTTTAAAAATCCCGATAAAGTCCTGATAGAGTCGTGCGGACGACCGCGTTATCCCCAACACCCATTGCGACCTGCTTATGTCTGCACGCACCCTAGTGCTGGTGTGCACCTATAACGAGGTGGAGAATTTGCCCGAGCTGTTTGAGCAGCTTGGGCACTACCTGCCGCGCGCCGATATACTGGTCGTCGATGATAGTTCGCCCGATGGAACGGCCGCCTGGGTACGCGCGCACCCACGCTATCGCACTCACACTGCTGCGAGTGTGGACTCGGCCATTTATCTCATTCAGCGCAGCGGCAAGCATGGGCTGGGTACGGCTACGCGCGAGGGGCTGCGGTGGTGTTTGGATCGGGCGTACGATTACATCATCAATCTCGACGCGGACCTGAGTCACCCGCCAGAGTACGCGCCTGTGCTGCTGGCCGCTTGCCAACCGGCACCTGCCACAGGCTCTACCGCGGAACCGAGGGCTACCAGCGGCGGCACAGTTTCGAGCGACATAGCTGCGAGCGGCACACTTGCGTGCGACGTGGCCATTGGCTCGCGATATGTAACCGGTGGCAGCTCGCCGGGCTTGCCCGGCCATCGCCGCTGGATCAGTCGTCTGCTGAACGTGTACGCAAATAATCTGCTGCGCTTGCCGGTGAAGGATTGCAGTGGTTCCTACCGCTGCTACCGTGTGGATGCTCTGCGAAGGATCGATTTAAGTCAGCTTAACTGTCCCGGCTATGGCTTTCTGGAAGAGTTGTTGGTTGCATTGCATCGCAGTGGCGCTCGCATAGCGGAATACCCCATCGAGTTCCGCGCGCGCTCTGGCGGTCACAGCAAATTGGGCTTGAGCGATGCGTGGGGCGCAATGCGCGTGATCCACAAGTTAGCCTTTAGCCGACGATAGTCATGTTGTCGCGATGGATGACTTCGTCGTACGGGCAATGTCCCAGCAATTGGGCGATAGCCGGTGATCGCAGCCCACGGATTCTATCGAGATCTTGCGAACTGTAGTTGGTCAAGCCACGCGCGATTTCAACTCCTGCCTCGTCGACCACGGACAGCACCTCACCTTTGGAAAAATTCCCCAGCACGCGTACGATACCAATGGCTAGGAGGCTGGGACCGCAGGAGCGGATGGCGCGTGCCGCACCTGCGTCGACCGACAGGACGCCGCTGGCCTGAGCCGTAAAACCAATCCATCGCTTGCGCGGAGCCATGCCGCGATCTTTGGGTAGAAACAGGGTGCCCAGCTCTTCGCCGGCCATCAGCCGCGTGAGCACGTTTTTTACTCGCCCACCAGCGATAATGACTGGCGAACCGCTGTGGGTTACGAACTGAGCCGCTTTGAGTTTACTGGCCATGCCGCCTTTGCTGATGCCCGTCTTGCGATTGACAGCCAGCTCGAAGATCGACTGGTCGACCTGAGGGACCGTGTGCAGTATGTGAGCCCCGGTTAGGCTCGGGTCACCGCTGTAGAGGCCCTGCACATCGCTCAGGATAATTAGAGCGGGGCGTGGAAAAAGTCCAGCTACCATAGCGGCTAGGCGGTCGTTATCGCCAAAGGTGGTCTGCAGTTCCTCAACCGCCACCGTGTCATTTTCATTGATGATGGGAATGACCCCCATCTCCAACAGGGCCATGAGAGTATTGCGGACGTTGAGATAGCGCGTGCGGTCGTCCAAGTCGTCGGTGGTGAGCAGGATTTGGGCCGCGTGGCGTCCAAGGTCCGCAAAGTAGTTTTCGTAGGACTGGATGAGGTGTGCTTGGCCGACGGCCGCGACCGCTTGCAGCCGCGCCAAGTCCGTTGGCCTCTGGGCGAGTTTTAGTCGGCCCATACCCGATGCTACGGCACCGCTGCTGACCAGCACGACCTGATGTCCACCGTCGGCGATGGCGGCCAGTTGGGTGGACAGTGCGCGCACTTGCTCGCGATCGAGGCACGCGTCGGGTCCAGACAGCACGCGTGAGCCGACTTTAACGACCACTGTTTTCGCTCCGCCAAGGAGCGCTTGCCGACTCGCATGTTCCATAATAACTTCAGCTTGAACTCAGATGATGTCTTGGCCATGGTGCATGTTTGCGCCGGCCCGCATTATCGGCTTTCTCCCGGCTTTCGCCAAGTGCGACAGGTAACAAATGCTTGTCGCCAGGCATCGGACCAATTTTCGAGCTGAAAGTGGTCGATGAATTTCTGCCTGATGATGCAGATTCCGCGATAATCTGCACCGAGTGTGACCTAAGGTGTCACACGCTGGGCAGATAATTAGGGTGTTGGGACGCGGCAGACCAACAGCTCTATTTCGCCGCCAGCATCTTGCTCAAGGAAGAATTGCCATGTTAGTTTTGAGTCGTAAAGTGGGTGAAAAGCTGGTGATCGATGGCAATATCACCGTCGAGATCGTACGTATTCAGGGCAATCGCATTACGTTGGGGCTGGTGGCACCGTCGGACGTGAAAATTCTACGCAGTGAACTGAGTTCGCCCGCGGTGCCTTCGGCCGATGCCGCAGCATCGATGCGTCAAGCTTCCTAGGGCGTGGGCTGTAGGCTAGCGCATTGCCGCTTCTTCCACTTCTGCGGCTGTGTTTGCAAGTTTCAGCTCCGGTGCTGAGCGACGGTTAGGTACGGCGTTCACCCGGCCGTTGGCAAGTCCTAGATTGGCCAGTGGATGGCGGTGGCGAGTTTGCCCTGTGCGCCCGCGCGCAATGGGGGGACAATGCTGAATGTGTGCATTGTTTCCATCCCGCCGGTTCCGAGGGTTTTGTAGTGAGTGAGCTTCCCAATTGTCCGCAGTGCGATTCAGAATTTGCCTACCAAGATGGACTGTTGCTGATCTGCCCCAGTTGCGCGCATGAATGGAATCCGCAAGAGAATCCCCAAGCCGAAGACGATGTGGTGCGTGACGCCCATGGCAAGCCGCTGCAGTCTGGCGACTCGGTAATTGTGATCAAGGATCTTAAGGTCAAGGGGACCGCCCAAGTGGTCAAAGGTGGTACGAAAGTCAAAAACATTCGGCTGGTCGAGGGCGATCACGATATCGATTGCAAGATCGACGGTATTGGAGCGATGCAGCTCAAGTCTGAATTCGTTAAGAAGGTTTAAGCGATTCCGGTCCGAAGTTCCAGGAAGATTATCTAGCCCAGCCTACAAGGTTGGGTAGGCTTGCAAAAGGCTAACGAGCAAAAGGCTAACGAGCTTCTTCTTCGCCGAACTCATAACACTGCGCGCCGACTGCGAACTGACAGCGCGAGAGCTGTAGGGCGGCAACTTCTTCGACAATTTGGCTGGCAAATTCGGGCTTCATATGCGTTACGTACCAAGCCACGTCACGCTGCAGTTTGCGTGTCTCTGCCAAGAAATGCTGAGGCGTCAAATGCTGCGAAATATCTGCCAGCCACTGTAGGGTGTTGGGGAAGCTGATCTCCAAAAAAACAGCTCGCAGGCTCTCGACGGCTGACAGAAACTCCCAGATCCCATCGCAGGGGCCCGTGTCCGCCACAATGGCTACTGCGTCGCGCTGGTCCTGCACCACATAGCCTAGCGTGGGGATGGTATGTTGCACGTCAAAGGCGGTTACGCGTTTATCGCCAATTTGAACCGCTTGACCGGCCGCGATGGGACGCAGATCGACAAAGGGAGTCGCGACCTGTGCTATGCGAAAGATGTCCGGCCAGATCCGATCGTTGAACACGTGCTGTTTCAGATCGGCAATCGTCGAAGAGCTGGCATAGACCGTAATGCAATCCGCTGTCCAGGTGTAGACATTTTCAAGCAGCAGCGGCAAGGTGGCGATGTGGTCGGTATGCGAGTGGGAGAGGAACACCGTGGATAATTTCTTCTGCTCGGCCAGCGGCAGCAGGGCTAACGCACCTGCATCGATGGCTAATTGCTCGTCGACCACATACGAAATTAAATTCGATTGGCGACGCGAGGCACGTTCACTCCCATCGACCACGGTCACTCGCATGTGCTTTCCTTTACTATGTCATTTTCGGCAGCGCTAGCTTCGCGGACGTTAGCGTTCTAACGAGCGCTGGATTTTTTCGACTTCTTCAAAATAGTCGGCACGCGACAAGCCGCGGGCCGCATCGCGGTCGAGCAGCACGGTTACTTGTGGATGCAATTGCAGTGCCGATGCTGGCAGATTGGCTGTGACCGGACCTTCGACTAAGGCTTTGATGACGTCGGCTTTGCTGCCGCCTGTGGCCAGCAGTAGGATCTGTCGGGCGTCGAGGATAGAGCCCACGCCCATCGTCATGGAAAGCTTGGGGACTTCATCGAGTGAGTCAAAGAAGCGTGCATTGTCGCTGCGAGTCCGCTGAGTGAGAGCTTTGAGGCGCGTGCGGCTAGCAAGCGAGCTGCCTGGTTCATTGAACGCAATATGGCCATCGCCCCCAATGCCGAGCAGTTGCAAGTCGATGCCACCGGCGGCTGAGATCATCGCTTCGTACTCGTCGCAGGCGGCCAGCAAATCGTCTGCGCTGCTGTTTGGAAGATGGCAGCGTTCGCTCACAAAATCTGTCTGATCAAACAGGTGCTCATGCATGAAGTGGCTGTACGACTGCGGATGCTGGGGAGGCAAGCCAACGTACTCATCCAGATTGAAGCTGGTCACGGCGGCAAAGCTGACTTGCCCTGCACGGTGCCGCGCGACTAGTTCCTGGTAGGTTCCCAGCGGTGTGCCGCCGGTAGCTAGGCCCAGCACGCAATCGGGCTTCGATGCAATCAATTGGCAGAAGATATCGGCCGCCCGCGAACTGACTTGTTGCGGGTTTTCCAGAATGACTACGCGCATGAGTATCCCGTGGTGAGAGACGTGAGAATAAAGGACCGGCTGAGCTGCTGGCAAGCACAGTCACGCGATCGCTCTGTCGAGTGGACTTACCTGCTGCCGAACCGAATCATTTGACTGCTAGCAATTGTAGACCAAAAAAACAGCGCGTCGCCCCCTGCACTAGTCGTTTGGGCAACCGCGCCCCGCCTGGACGCAGCTATAATCCTCATGCAGCACGGCAGCCGACACAGACGATGAGTTTTACTGCCACAGCGTTGCCTAAGAGAAATGCCCTAGGGGCTGATCACGGAGCGATCAGCGACACAGGCTTGGGCGTCTGGCTAACCCAGCCATCGGCGTTATGCAGTAGGGCTAGAGAAAGTTGGATATAGATGCCAAAATAGCCGCCTGAATCGTTTGTAACTATCAAGTACCTTCGGCATTCGGCGAGCCGCTCTGTGGCTGTTGTGCCACCAGTTCAGTAAAGCCCCCGCGATGACTGTCTCTCTAGGAGCCGTTTCATACCTGAATACCAAGCCGTTGATTTACGGTTTGCAAGGGCGACTGCTCGATTGCCGCTTGCGGCTGGATCTGCCCAGTCGCTTGGCCGATGATTTGACCGCCGGCGCGCTCGACGTCGCGTTGATCCCATCGGTCGAATTTCTGCGCGGTCAAGAGTTTTCGGTAATCAGCGATGCGTGCATTGCCTGTCGCGGGCCGGTGCGCAGCGTGCGGGTGCTATTTCGCCAGCCGCCGCATAAAGTGCGCAGTCTAGCCCTGGACGAAGGATCGAGGACCAGTGCTGCATTGTCCCAAGTTTTACTCGCTCGCCGCTACGGCCTACGGCCTGAGCTTTTGCCATTTAGCATTGACGACGACATCGCGGCGGTGCAGGCCGATGCGGTGCTGATGATCGGCGATAGGGCTATGAATCTGGATACGACTGGATATGTAGCGGACTGGGACCTGGGCGAAGAGTGGACGCGCGAAACTGGTCTGCCGTTTGTGTTTGCTATGTGGGTCGCCGGCCCCGCCGTAGCTCGCCAGCCGCATCTTGCCAACTTACTGTCGAGTGCTCTGCAAGGTGCGCGCGATACTGGCTTAGCCCATATCGAAGACATCGTAGCTCGCGAAGCGCCACGCTACGGGTTGACCGACGATGATTGCCGGGCCTATTTTTTAGAACAACTGCATTTTACGCTCGGCCCAAGTGAACTGTCCGGGTTAGAACGCTTCCGTCACTGGGCAGCCGAACTCGGTCTGCTCCCCGCCGCCTCTCAATAAGTGAACTTGGCCTTCCTATGATTGCAACCATTTTAGAAAAAGCGGTTTCCGGTCAGCGCATTTCATCTGCCGAAGCGTTGCACTTACTCAAATCGCATCAGCTGACGGCCATTGGAGCGGCGGCTGACCAGGTGACTCGGCGTCTGCATCCAGAACCGTTCCGCACGTATAACATCGATCGAAATATAAATTACACGAACATCTGCACGGCAGTCTGTGACTTCTGCGCTTTTTATCGATCGCCCAAGAGCGAAGAAGGCTATGTGTTGCCGCGCGCGGAGCTACTCCAGAAGGTCGCTGAAACAGTGGCCCTGGGTGGCAATCAGATTCTCATGCAGGGCGGTCTGCATCCGAAATTTGGGCTCGAGTGGTACGAAGAGCTGCTGTCGGACATCAAGCGAGATTTCCCACAGGTCAACATCCATGGCTTTAGCCCGCCGGAGATCCATCACTTTACCAAGGTCAATCATCTGCCGCTGCGAGATGTGCTCAAGCGACTTAAACAGGCCGGCTTAGGGAGCTTGCCCGGCGGTGGAGCTGAGATCTTGGTCGATCGTGTTCGCGACGAGATCACGCGCGGTAAAGTTATGACTGACGACTGGCTCAACGTCATGCGCGTGTGGCATGAACTCGGCGGTATCAGTTCGGCTACCATGATGTTCGGACATGTCGAAACCTTAGAGGAGCGCGTCGAGCACTTGCAGCGTCTGCGAGATTTGCAGGACGAAACTCACGGATTCACCGCCTTTATCTGCTGGACTTTTCAACCCGAGCACACGCAGCTGTCTCACTTGAGCCCCAAGGGGGCCTATGAATATCTGCACATGCAGGCCGTGGCCCGCCTGTTCCTGGACAATATTCCGAATATTCAGAGCAGCTGGGTTACTCAGGGGCTGAAAATTGGTCAGCTGGCCATGCTCTACGGCGCCAACGACATGGGGAGCCTAATGATCGAAGAAAACGTAGTGGCTGAAGCTGGCACCGTACACTTTTTGACACTCGATCAAATTCGAGATGCCATTGTGGAACTTGGCTTTGAACCGCGACAGCGCGACGTATTTTACGAATTGGTCGATCCAGAGTTGGAACAGTTCGCAGTCGCTGCCAATCGCACCAAAAAGTCGCAACTGCCGTCATTACCGGTAGTCGTATAGCCGGCCGCATTCGCCCTTGGCTGGGCGAACTGTTACAATAGCGGCACCACTTGAGCTAGACTGTAGTTTCTCAATCACCGGTACAACCTGTGTCTGGCTGATGTGCCGCTGCTTTCGCGTTGCAAAACACGGCATTAACCGTACTTAAAATAAACTGACATAAATTATCATTCAGGAGACTAATCTTGAGGCCCTACGCCGTTACTGATTCCTATCGCAGAGTTTCCTATCGCATAGCAAAGTTCGCAGCAATAGCTTGCTTAGTGATTCTGGCTGGCACGCGAGACTCGTACGCAGAGGCTGTGGTGCTGGGAACGGACGAATTGACTGTCGGCATTCCTGGTGATGGACCACTGACGCTAGAGCAAGCCACCAAGTGGTTCAGCGACCCTAATAATCACAAGCCGCTCGAGATCGAGCTGCCTTCGAACTTGGCGGCCGGCAGCAGCGCGATCTACATTCCCGAAGATAATCCGCTGACTCGCGGCAAAGTCGAACTGGGGCGGCAGCTGTATTTTGAGCCGCGCTTGAGCATGAACGCTGAAGTTAGCTGCGCCGACTGTCACCATCCAGACAGCGGTTGGGCCAAAGAAACGCAGTTCGGCGTCGGGGTCGGAGGACAGACAGGCAACCGCAATTCGCCCACCACGTTCAACCGAATCCTCAGCCGCGAGCAATTTTGGGATGGCCGCGCCGCTACACTCGAAGAACAGGCTGTCGGTCCCATAGCCAATCCCATCGAAATGGCGTTCACTCACGAAATGGCCGTTGAATTTGTATCGAACAATCCCATCTATCGCATGGAATTTGAGCAAACCTTCGGACGTGCACCGACTATTGACGATATCGGCCGCGCTATGGCCGCTTTTGAGCGCGTTGTTGTGACTGGCCCGGCCGCCTATGATGCGCGAGAGGAGCTAAATAAGTTTAAACAAGCCTTTGCCGAAGACTTGGAAGATCTAGAGGCGTTTAAAGAAGACGACCCCGAACTGTATGCGCGGTACAAGGCCGCTGAAGACGCCGCCAAGGCAAACCCAATGTCCGAATCGGCAGTTCGTGGTCAGAAGCTCTTTTTCAGCGCCGAGGCTAACTGTGCGGCCTGCCATGTAGGGGTCAACTTCACAGATGAAAAGTATCATAACATAGGTGTTGGGATGGAAGCCGACGAGCCGGACCTGGGACGCTTTGTTGTCACGGGCGATGAAAAAGACAAAGGTGCTTTCAAGACACCCAGCCTACGAAACATTGCACAGACCAAGCCCTATATGCACGATGGCAGTCAAAAGACGCTGCGCGAGGTCGTGGACTGGTACGCTAAAGGAGGACATCCGAATCCCTATTTAAGCGATAAGATCCACAAGTTTGAAGCCAGCGAACAAGACCGCGAGGACCTAGTCGCATTCATGGAAGCCCTGACGGGAGAGTTTCCTGCAATTGAAGAAGGTCGCTTGCCCAAATAGCGAAGAATTTAGGCTTGGGGTCGCTAGTGGACCCCATCAGACTGAAAAAGAACTAGCTGTCGATGGGCCACCTGCGCGGTAACAGCGTGGGTGGACATCCGCATGTTGTTACTGCTTTACCTCACTTGCCCCGATTGGTTGAAACCCATGAACGCTCGCTCAATTGTGATTTGTTCGATCGCTGTCTTGACCTGTACTTGCGCAAACATTGCGTTGCGTGTCGCACATGCTCAACAGGCTGATACGGCCGTACCGGCCGCCGCAGCAAGCTCGGCCGCCGATCAGAGTGCGTTGCACCAGAAGCTGATCGATCGCAGCGTAGAGTACCTGCGTCAGCGTGGTCAAGCCGACGATGGGTCGTTCTCTGCCGCAAGCGGAATTGGACCGACGGGAGTTGTGCTGTCAGGCTTGCTGGCGGCCGGGGTCAACCCGAACGATCCGATGGTAGCTAAAGGGCTTGCCTTCTTAGAGCAGCACGTCCAAAAGGACGGAGGCATCTACCGTGCGGATTCCTCTCACAGAAACTACGACACATGCATTGCAATGGTCGTATTCGCGCAGGCCAATAAGGACAAATATCAGACTGTCGTCAATCGCGCTGAGGCTTTTGTCAAAGGCATTCAGTGGGATGAAGACGAGGGCAAGGAGCCTAGCGATATGTTTTATGGCGGCGCGGGCTACGGATCGCATTCGCGTCCTGACTTATCCAATACGGCTTTTCTAATCGATGCGCTCAAATCGGTGGGCAACCCAGAGGAGGACGAAGCGATTCAGAAAGCCTTGATCTTCGTCTCGCGCTGTCAAAATCTGGAGTCGCCGGATAACAATTCCCCATTTGCCGCCAAGATTGGCGATGGCGGGTTCTACTATACCGTCGCCGACGGTGGAGAGAGCAAGGCGGGAACAGAGCCCAACGGAGGGCTGCGGAGCTACGGATCGATGACTTACGCCGGCCTAAAAAGCATGATCTACGCCGGTCTCAGCCACGATGATCCGCGAGTGAAAGCGGCTGTGTCATTCCTGCGCAAACATTACACGTTGGCAGACAACCCGGGCGTTGGACAACAGGGATTGTTCTACTATTATCAAACGATGGCCAAAGCCTTAGATGCGTTGGGAGAAGCCCAGTTTGCTGACGACAGCGGCACGCTCCACGACTGGAAACGCGAGTTGATCGTCAAGCTCTCCGAACTGCAACAGCCCGACGGTAGCTGGGTCAATCCAACTACGCGGTGGATGGAAGGCGATCCAAATTTGGTCAGCGGCTATGCACTGATGGCTTTGGCGCACTGCCGACCTTAGCGGTGAAAACGCCCCTGTCTTCCAATGTGTCGCGCAATGTCTTGCTAATCGGGATTTTCGTTCCAACGGTTAAAGGCAAGGCGAGCGGGTACGCGGCGCGTGTACCGCTCGAGTTGGAACAGCCAACCGGAATCGCTTGCCAGAACAGCCAGCCCGAAAAGCTTGCCGAGTCGCTCGGCGCTGAGTATTTGGCGTAACTCCCGCGCGATATTCTAAAACGTACTGCGGCTGATCGTTTCGTGTCCAGCGGCCTGCGAGCGAGCGTCGATAGCTTTACTTCGCGTACACCTTGGACGGATCCTGGTCTAGGTTCGCTTTCGCGTTTGGCTGGGCATGGCTGCTCGAGCAACCAGCGCATGGACGAAGTGCAGCTATCTCAACTGCACAAGAGACAGGATCATTGGCTTATGTTCGGAATTCGCAGACGTTGGCACGTGCTGACTGCCGCTGGTGGGGTGTTGCTATACATCATCTCAAACTACCAGATTTCCGGTCTGGAACATCTGCATCTGCGCGCGGTCAATTCGGCGGACGACGCGCCCTCTTCGTCGTCCCCTGGTTCACCCGCGGCGTGGTCCGACGGAGGCCTGGGCATCGATATGACGCAGTTCGGCATTCAGACCTCCCCCAGTCAGTTTGGCGGCCAAGACTTTGGGCTCAATTCCTACGCGTCAAGCACCGCACAGCCATCGCCTGCCTGGTCAAATGCATTGAGTTTGGGAGAGAAGCTAGCGCTGCTGCAGGGCAAGCTTGCGCCGCCGCCTAGCAGTCGCTCGGCGGGTGCAGGCGGCGCGCCTGGCTTCTCGGCTTCCAGCCCCATCCCTGCACCGCAGGATTTGATGGGCTTTGGATCTGCTGGTGCTGTGGGCGGAACGCTCAACTTCGCATCGTCCCCGACTGATCCGCATCGTATTGAGCCAGTGGCTGGAGAGCCGATGAGGCCGGGCACGATGACCGGGCTGGGAGGCCGCGATCGAGATATGCTGCCGAGCAATTTCGCTGCCGGTCTGCCGGGCCAGTCGGCTTCGTCCGGCGGACTCGCTATTCGCATCGCATCGTTCTACGTTCCAACGCTGGGGCCAACGATGCTCAGCCGCCCACATGCCATACAGATTCTAGTGAGCATCTTGACTCAGTACGACGTCGTGGCGCTGCAAGGCATCCACAGTTCGCGCGATGACATTCTGCCCATGCTGATCGACCAACTCAATCAGTCGGGCCGCAAGTACGATTACTTGATCGGGCCACGCGTTGGTCGGACCGCCCCGCATCAGCAGTTTGCCTATGTGTTTGACACAGCCAAACTGGAGACGGATCGCTATGCACTCTACAGTGTCGAAGATCCTGAGGACTTAATGAATCGCGAGCCGCTAGTTGCATGGTTCCGCTGCAAGGGCGTCGCAGCCCGCGACGCCTTTACTTTTTCATTGGTCAATGTTTTGATTGATCCCAGCGCGGCTGGTGCCGAGCGAGCGCTGCTGCCAGGTTTGATTGCAGCCATAGAAAAGGATGGCCGACAAGAGGACGACTGGATCTTGCTGGGCAATTTCGCGGGCGGGAATTCCGAACTGTCTATGCTCACCGCACACGCAGTCCGTTTTGCGATTACCGATATGCCAACCGATGTAGCCGGAACGCAGATGTTCGACACTCTGTTATTTTCGTCGCGGTCAACCAGCGAATTCACGGGACGCGCAGGCGTATTTGACTTCTTGCGCAAACACAACCTGTCACTGGAGCGGGCCTTGGAGATCAGCCCGCATATGCCAGTTTGGGCCGAGTTCTCCTGCTTGGAGGGCTCCCAGCCCGGTCGCATCGCACCGCTGGTACAGTAGACAAACGCTGCGTAAGACCTATAACTGGTCAACTCTACACTGTTGCATATCTGCAACCTACGCAATTCGCCGAAGCTGCACAGGGCAATCCTGACAGCTGGTCGTGCAATTTAAGGCGTGGCGATCTGCGTAGCATTCCCGAATGGCATCTAGGATCCAACGGAGCGTCAACCTTGAAATCTACACTATTCCAGATCATCACCCTTATCGCAGGCGTGGCCTCTATGACTGTCGTTAGTGAATCAGCACAATCCGCCGAGTTGACCGTCTGGCTGGGCACAAGTTCGGCTCAACCAAGCCAGGGGATCTACCAGTGCACGCTTGATAGCCAGACTGGCAAACTCTCGCAGTCGCGCTTGGTAGCGCCAATCACTGGGCCCGGATTTCTTGCACTGCATCCAAAACTGGATGTACTGTATGCCGTCGGTGGACTCGATGGCAAACCATCGGTAGTCGCTTACAAAATCGTTCGTGGCGACGGCCAGCCGCAGCTGGAATTGTCAGGTTCTCTGGAGATCGGCGACGGTGGTGCTACGCATGTCTCGGTCGACGCGACAGGGCGCACGCTGATAACCGCCCAGTACGGTGGTGGCTCGGTGGCTGTGTTCGCGCTGGGTGCCGATGGTTCGCTGCAGAAACGCACCGCACTGATCAAACACGAGGGTGGCTCGCAGCAGGTCGCCGGACGTCAAGATAACCCACATCCGCACTGGACTGGCTTCTCACCGGACAACCGCTTTGCCTTCGTACCGGATCTGGGCCTGGACCAGGTGGTAATCTATAAGCACGATCCCGCCACCGCCAGCTTGACCTCGCACGGCGTTGGCCAGGCTCCGCCCGGTGGTGGACCGCGACACATGCGGTTTCATCCCAATGGTCGATGGATCTACCTGCTGAATGAACTCGATCTGAGCCTCTCGGTCTTCGACTACGATGCGCAAGCCGGCACGATGCACCTCACGCAGACGATACCCACTGTACCGAAAGATCAGTTGGCCAAGGAGAAGTTTTCTAGCGCGGCCGAGGTTTGCGTGCATCCGTCCGGCAAGTTTGTGTATGCCTCTAACCGTGGCCACGACAGTGCTACCGCGCTGGCAGTCGATCAGACAAGCGGTAAGCTGCAGGTAATCGAGTGCGAACCTATCCGTGGTGCGGAGCCTCGCAACATTAATCTGACTCCCCAAGGTGATTGGCTGTTGGCGGCGGGCCAGGACTCGCACACGCTGGCTAGCTTTCAAGTCGATGCCGACACCGGTGAGCTGGTCTACAGCCGGAGTGTGATCCACACACCGGCTCCGATTTGCGTGTTGTTCGACCGTCCGTAGCGCTTGGTCAGGTTTAACTAAGCGACCAACCCTCGCGCGGTTTGCGGGAGATGAACGGTGCGGCCGCCGGTTGGTTGGTAGCCTGCATGTTTGCTGCGTCCCACTCCAGAACACCACCAGCGCGAAAGGCCACATTGCCTAGATGGTTGGCTTCGGTCAGCGGTCCAGCATAATTGAACGGGCTGCCTGTGGGCGAACCTGTGCGGCAGGCGGCCAGCCAGTCTTCGTGATGCCCGGCGACATCGGGAATAAACGGTGCGGGACGTTTAAAGTCGACAAACTTATCCTCTGGCAGTAGCACGTGCTTGCCGTAGTCGGATAGCAGCATGCCGTCCTCGCCAACAAACAGCACGCCCGAATCGAATTTTGGAATCGATCCATCATGCCACTGCGGTGGCTTGTACTTGCCTTGGTACCAAGTCAGCTGACACGCCGGCAGGTCGCCGCGAGCGCCGTATTCGTAAACGGCCTTCATGGAGGCTGGAGCAATTTCGGCGTGCGGCTCAGCCCCATCGGCGGTCACGCGCAGGGGAGAATCCAGTTGCAGAGCCCAGAAGGGCAAGTCGTTCCAGTGGCTGCCCAAGTCAGACATGGTGCCATTGCCGAAATCCCACCAGCGATACCACCATGGGCCTGGAAAGTAGACGCTGTGAAAGGGCCGCTCCGGAGCCGGGCCGAGCCACAGGTCCCACTCTAAATACTCCGGAACCGGCATGCTTTCTTTGGGACGCTCGGTAACGAAGACCGGATCATGGTACTGCTCGGCGTCCTGCTTGCTCTGCAGTCCCCAGGCCCGACTCACCCACACGTGCGCTTCGCGGACTGGTCCAATCGCGCCACTTTGAATCAGCTCGACCACGCGATGGTAGTTATCAGTGGCGTGAATTTGCGTTCCCATTTGAGTGGCCACACCCGCCTGCTCAGCCGCCTGTGTGATTAAGCGCGTTTCCGCAATATTGTAAGCTAGCGGCTTCTCGCAATAAACGTGTTTGCCCATCTTTAGTGCGGGCAGCGTTGCGCAGGCATGCGTGTGTTCCGCCACGCTGACGACTACTGCATCGATGTCGTCGGCCTGTTTATACAGCTCGCGAAAGTCGACGTAGGTTCGCGCATTGGAGAACTGCTTGTGAGCTGCAGCTAGGTTCTGCCGATTGACATCGCACAGCGACACGACTTCGACGTTAGGGTCGCTGGCTACACTGTGCAGGTTGCCTGCCCCGCGTCCGCCGACACCGATAAACGCGACACGCAGTTTATCGCCGGCCGCCGCGCGGGCTGAACTGTGCACGGCCACCCCGGCCACGGCAGCCAGAGTAGTCGATCGTCTAATAAACGCACGCCGGTTGAAACTTGCCATGTGGGTCATTCCTATTTAAAGGTGGTTAGTCGAGGTGTAGTCGCTAAAGCTTACTTGGGGACGTGGAGAGGGCGAGCTTCGTCGACGCCCTGTTTGTGAAAAAATTGCCGCCAGGCGCGGTCGACAGCGCGCAAGCCTGGCTGCAGGACACAGCCAAGCAGCTCATCTCAGCGGTCCATCTTAGTCCATCTTAATCGACGAGAGTTGCCTTAGCACCCACCCACAGCGCCCATTGAACGCCTGTCTTATCGGCCAACGGTGAGCAGGCTTGCATGGGCAGTTTCGCGGACGCTCAGCGCGGGTCGCCATTCTCTGGGGGAATTTCTGTTCCATGAGGATCGCGCGTAGGCGCATCCGTGGCGTGCGACAGTTGGTCGCGCAGACTGCGATCGGTAAAGTGTTCCAGGATCTCAGCTTTGTCGTGAATCTTGCTCGCGTCGTAACTCGCTTCGGAGACCAAGTACTGCTCCCACAGGCGATGGGAGCGGATCAGCTTTCGAGCGTGTTGAGTGCCCTTGTCGGTCAACTGATAGCCATGCCGGGCGGGCTGTAGTTCACCCCAACGAGTCAGCCTCGAGAGCGCGGTGCCAATCTGTTTAGGTGAGGCAAATAGCTCGTCTGCTAGCTCCTGCCTGCTAGCTGAGACGGGCTGCGCGCTAACGACTCCCGCGCGGGCTCGCTCCTGTTGCCGATACAGAAAAGCGATAACATCATCGCACAGAATTCTGAGCGATAAGGCACGGTTTCGCCACCACTTGATGAGGATCCCGTGGCGTGGTGCCAACAGCAAAGCAAGGACAAACAGCACGCCTACCATGACAGCCATCATGCCAGCGGTGGTCGTGCTTTGATAGCCGAACCACCTGGGCACAGTCACTGCCGCAACATGCCCACTGCTGGCGCCGATGGCGGCGATGATAGTGGACAGAACAATCATCAATCCCAGGCGATCTGTCAATAAGTAGGCAGCCGCCGGCGGAACGATAAGCATCGCCACAACTAGAATGTTGCCCACACTCTCAAAACTGGCAACCGCCGTGACTGCCACCAGGACCATCAACGCATAGTGCATCACCGCCGATGAAAAACCCATCGATGTTGCCAAGGCAGGGTCAAACGAGCTCAGTTTAAGCTCCTTAAAGAAAACAACCACAAACAGCAGGTTTAGTAAGGTCACGCCGGAGAGCATGACCACGGCCCTGGGTATGTCCTGCCCAAACACGTTGATCCTATCCCACGGGGTCAGTTCGATGGCCCCATAGAGCACACATCCCGCATCCAGATCGACACGGTCAGCAGCCTGGACGATCATGATCAAGCCGATAGCGAATAGCGAGGTAAAGACCACGCCCATCGAAGCTCCCTCATCGACTTTTCCAATCCCTCGAATCCATTCAGTGAACAACGCGGTCAGCACACCGACGATCACCGCTCCTAGAAACATGGGCAGACTGCTACGGCTATTGCTGATAAAGAACGCTACTGCCAGGCCAGGCAGGATCGCGTGTGAGACTGCGTCACCGAGCATGCTCAATCGGCGCAGCACCAGAAAGTTTCCGAGCAGTGCCGATGCGACCGCGCACAATACGCCCGCGAGCACGATCCACCCATCCAGCTCCCAGCTCCAGTTCATGAATCCGCTCCGTTTCCCAGCGGCTTGGTGGACGCGGCCTTGATACTTAGCGGTGCGTGTGGACTGGACGGCACCGAGACATTCAGCGGCTGTTGATCGAGCAGCACTTCGAGCTCATCGATCAGCTCTGGCTCGAGCACATGTTCGATAGCGTCGGCGGCTTGATCCACGCGGCTCGGAGCCACATCGGCATGGGTGATCAAATACAATTCCCACAAGCGGTGTTCGCGAGTCAAGCGAGCGGCTTCCAGATAACCGGCCTGAGTCAGTCCGATGGATTGATCGTGGAGCGTTACCAGCCGCTCGCGATGAGCTGCGGCAAGCGTTCGGTTTAACTGAGCTCGCGTCCAGCTGCGGAGTGCCAGCAGGCGGTCGATCGTGGTTGAGGAGCGACTGTCGTGATGCGTCGTAGCGTCTTTCACCTCTAACAATTCGTACAGCCCGCGCAGCAAATGCTGCTTGCGGATCCGACGATGGACGCTGTAGCGTCGCGTCCATCGCACCAGCACGCCGCGTGCAGAGCCAAAGAACATGCTGAAGACAAACAAGGCAGTGGAAGTCAGCACGATCATAGCGCCCGATGGCAATCGCGGGAACAGTGCGCTGGCCGCTCCCCCTACCAAGCCACCGACGCAGCCGAGCACACCGGACAGCGCTGCAGCGGCCCACATTCTCTCTGTCCAAAACCGCGCCGCCGCTGGTGGGATAACTAGCAAGGCAACCATCAGGATCAGGCCCACCGCCTGCAAGCCAACGATGGTGACCAGCACCACCAACGCCATCAGTGCCAGATCCAAAGCTACCACTGGTAGGCCACGCGAGCCGGCAAAAGTTTCGTCGAAACACAGCAGCTTCAGCTCTTTGAAAAGCAGCACGCTGCAGACAATCGCGATGAAAGAAGCCACCGCGATCAAGCGCGCATCGTACGCATTCATCGATGCGGTCTTGCCGTAGATAAAGCTCTCCAGCCCAGCTGCGTGCCCGGTGTCCATCTGTTGGCTGACACCCAACAACGCCATCCCGGCCCCGAAGAATACACTGAGCGCAATGCCCAGTCCCGCATCCTCTTTCAATCGAGTCTGCGTCCGCACAATCAACACCACCGCCACTCCCATCAGTCCGGTCAGAGTTGCGCCGAGCAGGAGTGTCGGCAGCGATTTGCCGTTTAGCCCCAAGCCGCTCGCGATCATGAAGGCCAGCACGATGCCCGGCAAACTCGCATGAGCCAGCGCGTCCCCTAGCAGTGCCCGCTTGCGTAGCAGGGTGAAACTACCTACCAATCCCGTTGCCGCGCCGAGCACAGCCACTCCAAATAAAACCACACGCGTGTTGTAGTCTTCGAGCAAGATGACACGCCGCCACTGAGCCTGGGTAGGCCAAGTTACGCTGCGATCGGCAATTGATCGCGTGGTCGATTGCGCGCAAGCGACGCTCGGGCACATTCCCAGGCCCAGCATCAGGCAGATCGCTAGGCAGATCCCTGGAGAGCCCGCGGGCTTGCCGCTGAGCCTGCAGGGCGGTCTTGCGAGTATTCTTGAGAGTGGTCTAGCGAGAGTAGTCGCGGGAGCCGCAGGGGCCGCAGCGTGCGCAAGCGCGATCCAAATTCGTAGTGCAACACCCGGCGACTGATGGGGGCCGTCCGGCTTCATAGCGAACGCTCCCGGCGGCGCATGGCTTCGCTAACTTCATCCAGCAGTGTTAACCGCCCGCCGTAGGTCTTCTGCAGGTTCTCTGTCGTGAAGGTCGTTTCCACGGGGCCCGCGGCGACCACGCGCATGTTGAGCAGAACCGTGTAATCGAAATACTCAGGCACAGTTTGCAAATCGTGGTGGATCACCACTACTGTCTTGCCTCGCGATTTGAGCTCTCGTAGAAGCTCGACGATTGCCTTCTCGGTCGACGCGTCTACCGCAGCAAACGGCTCATCCATCAAATACAGATCGGCATCCTGCACCAAGGCGCGGGCAAGAAAGGTGCGCTGCTGCTGTCCGCCAGAGAGCTGGCTGATTTGGCGCCGAGCAAGGTCGGCGATGCCGACTCGCCGCAGGGCTTCCATGGCTGCTTCGCGGTGTTTCTTGCGAACCGGCAGGCACCAGCCAATCTTGCTGTACAACCCCATCGTGACCACGTCAAGCGCATCGACCGGAAAGTCCCAGTCAACGCTTTCGCGCTGCGGCACGTAACCTACTCGTTGTCGACTTTCGCGATACGACTGGCCAAATACTTTTACTCGGCCCGAAGCGATAGGCACGAGATCCATGATCGCTTTGAGCAGCGTGCTCTTGCCGGCTCCATTGGGACCCACAATTCCGATCAAGCAGCCGGCGGGCAGCTCTAGGGCAACATCCCAGATAACCGGCTTGCGGTGATAGGCGATGGTCAGATCGTCCACCCACAATGCGCTGGTGGCCTGGGGGGTGGAAAGTGGCGTCGCGTCGGACTGGCCCGCCGCGGCCGCGGCAGTGTGCGGTTGTTGAATCATTGATTGAGCTTGCCTTGAAAACCATCGACCGGTGCCTGCCCACCTAGGCCACGCGCTACCAGAGTGATGTTGTGATCGAGCATGCCGATGTAGGTCCCTTCATAAGTGCCGGCCCGGCCCATGGCATCACTGTATAGCACTTGGTCACCAACGTGGACCTGGTGACCACGTGAGCGAGCCCCTTCGACGAGCGAGTCGATATTTTTACGCGGCACACTGCTTTCAACGAAAACCGATTTGACGTTCCGCTCAACCAGCAGATCCACCAGCTCGTTGATCCGCTGCAGGCCCGCTTCAGATTCCGTCGACAGGCCCTGCACGCCGAGCACCTCCAAGTCGTAAGCCCGCCCGAAGTAATTAAATGCATCATGGGAAGTTACCAACACTCGACTGTCGACCGGAACGGTCCCAATGGCTTGCTTGCCGTACTCGTGCAGTTCTGCCAGTTGGTCGCGGAGCCCCGTGGCGCGCTGGCGATAGCCGGGCTCCGAAGGCGGGTCGAGCTTAGATAATTCGTCGGCGATGACATCGACGCACTGGGACCATGCCGAGACATCCATCCATACGTGAGGGTCATAATGGCCAGCAAATTCGGCAGGCTCCAGCAAGAACTTTTCATCCAGCCTTTCGGTTACTGCTATGATATTCTTTGTGCGAGACATCTTGATCAACGTATCGGTCATCTTGCCTTCGAGCATCAAGCCGCAGTAGAAGATCACGTCCGCGTTCATCATAATTTGCATGTCGTCGCGCGTCGCCTTGTACAGATGCGGATCGACCCCCGGGCCGCAGATTTGCGTGACCTGCACTCGCTCGCCACCCACCACACGCGCCAGGTCTGCCACCATGCCCACCGTAGCTGTGATGGCTATGGGCTGCTGCGGATCGACGATAACCTGGCCGCGCGAGCCAGCGGCTCCACTGGAACCTCCCGCCGGGCCAGCCGAATTGCTGCAGCCCAACAGGCTGGCTGCCAACACTGAGACGAGAGCAAAAAAGCGTTGCATCTTAAGCCGGACTCCAACATTTACGGAAGGTCATGTTCAGTACCGCACGCTGCAAAGTACCTCCGATGGCCTCGTTTTATCGTAGCCAATGCTACAAATCTTGCCAGGGGCGAGTCAGCTGAAAAGCCCATTTTTTGGACTGCACCGCACACTATGCCGCGTTTACGTTGGCAAATGCGCGCGATACAATTTGCGTTACAGTGGCGGAAATCCCGCCCATCATGGTCAGCCCTTCCGGACTCCAGCTTCGTGAGCAGAAAATTTAACTCAAAGTCATTCTCGGATCCGGTGGCACACGAACGCACGCGCCAAGATCACTTGAGCGAGAAGGCTGAGGATTACGTCGAGGCGGTCGCGGAGATTCTGACTCAGCGCGATGAATGTCGCGTGGTCCACTTGGCGGCGTTCTTCGGCGTTAGCCATGTGACGGTGACTCGCATCGTCGCGCGCCTTGTAGGCGAAGGGCTGCTCGAGACCGAACCCTATCGTCCAATAAAGTTGACCGACAAGGGGCGAGAATTGGCTGTTCAATCGCGCCGAAGGCATGAGATTGTGCATGCATTTTTGCTTGCCTTGGGCGTGGACGAAGCCACTGCCGCGCTGGATGCCGAGGGCATCGAGCACCATGTCAGCCCGTCGACACTGGAGAAACTAGCCAAGTTGACAAAAAAATTAGCGCACTAACGCAGTAGCTTGTCTCGGCCAGTTGCCAGTTGCCAGTTGCCAGTTGAGAGAGTTGGGCCGTGCCGTCGCCTGCGCAGGCCGCGACTATCGAATTGGTCCGGGATGTGGTGCAGTGCAGCCTCGCGCGCCGGCCCAGTCGAGCTGTGCATCTACGGCCTGTTGCAGCTTGGCGTTCAACTACAGGCGGCGCGTTGAGTAAGTGGCCGAGTGCAAATGGGGATCGCGGAGACAGTTCGGCCATGAAACAGAAGCACTTGCGCGGATCGCACGCGTAGTTAGCGAATTGCGGGAGAACTTCGGCGGCGGCAAGCTAGTCAGCTAGCAATTGAGACATTCTGCCACGCTGGGACAAATTTGCAAAAAGTTTCAGTGGATTCTCGACTGGAGAGACAGCCGCGGAGCGACGTCAGGAAGTGGCTACGACGTGCCCGAAAGTGCCTTTTGGCCTGGTTTTTAGCGGCTCAAAGCCTGTCGGCAGTCGTCCCAAAGCGACTCCAGCACGCGTCTTGCTGCGGGCCCTGTGAGCAGCTTGGCACGCTAGCTGCATTCTCTAGTAATCGACCGGCAGTTGTGATTCTCGCACGCGTGGCTGTGGCGACTGTGCATACCGCGCCGGCGGCTCGCGCATGGGCAGCGTCACAATTTTTCCAGCGTCACCATGCCGAGCTATGACGCGGGCTTTAGCTCAACTGCATACCTTCGGAACTGAACATACCCAAGATTTTGAACCTCACGCACGGCAAGTTTGTACTAGGAGTATTAGCTATGAAAACGACTAATTGGAAGCGATTTACATGGGGCGCCGCGCTGCTGGCTGTCGTCGCCTCGGCGGGCTGGGCGGCCACGGACGGAGGTGATTCTAAAGAAGCCAAAACGCTGCCGCCGATGACGCAGGTCTCGCCCGAAGTAGAGCAGGCCATCGAATCTGCCAACAACCTTTCGACTGCGTTTCGCACGGTCGCTAATCGCCTGCTGCCGGCCGTGGTGTCGATCGAGAATCGTCCCAGCATGGCTTGGCAGGATCAATCTCAGGTCCAACCCTCCCAGGATGGATTGCCCGACAATCCGTTCAAAGGAACACCCTTTGAAGACATGTTTCGCGGTCGCAATTTTCGCGCCCTCCCGCCAGGGAGCATGTCGCCGCGTGGGCCAATGCGTGGACAACCCGCGCCCGGCGGTATTGGATCGGGTGTCATTATCGATGCCTCGGGCATTGTCCTGACTAATAATCACGTGGTCGCCGGTGGCGGAGAAGTTACCGTCAAGACGCACGATGGACGCGAGTTCACAGCCGTCGACGTCTGGACTGATCCGCAAACCGATGTGGCCGTAGTTAAGATCGATGCGCCAGACTTGGTTGCCGCCCCGATCGGCAATAGCGACAACGTCGAAATCGGTGATTGGGTAGTTGCCCTCGGACAGCCCTTTGGACTTGAGAGCACCGTCACTGCGGGAATAATTAGCGCAAAGAATCGCGCGATGGGCATCACCGATCGTGAAAACTTTTTGCAGACCGACGCAGCCATCAACCCGGGCAATAGCGGCGGCCCACTGTGCAATTTGCGCGGTGAAGTGATTGGTATCAACACGGCTATATCGTCGCGCAGCGGTGGCAACGAGGGCATCGGCTTTGCCATCCCCTCGAATTTGGCGCGGTGGGTCAGTGATCAACTGGTCAACACCGGCAGCGTGCGGCGTGCTTACCTCGGCGTAGGAATTCAACCCGTTACTCAGGCTCTAGCAAAGCAGCTGGGCGTGGCCCCTCGTAGCGGCGCTGTGGTTACCGACGTCTATCCAGCGACTCCAGCGGCAAAGAGCGGCTTGCAGTCTGGGGATGTCATCGTGAAATTCGACGGTCAAGCGGTGAGCAATCCTCAACAGTTGCAGTTGGCCGTGGAGCGTTCTGAGTTTGGTAAGCAGATTAAAATTGACATCGTCCGCGATGGCAAGGCCAAGCAGTTAAGTTACCAACCCGAGGAGCAGCCCAGCGATTTTGGAACCCGCACTCCGGCGAAACAGGAACGTCGCCCTAGCCAACGCCTAGAAAATTTCGGCTTAGAAGTAGCTCCGATGGATGCCGAGGTCTCGCGGCAATTGGGCATGGATGGCGCTACGGGCGTCGTCATTACCGTCGTGCAGGATAACAGTCCCGCTGCTGAGGCAGGTTTGGAGGCCGGCATGGTGATCAGTCAAGTCAATCGTCAGCCGGTTGAGACGCTAGAGGAATTTGCGGCTGCTATGGAGCAATCGGGCGACGGTAGTGGTACGCTACTGCTCGTTCGCACGGAACACGGCTCGCGTTTCATCGTGTTGAACTAAGATGCTTCAGTTTACTTAATTCGGCGTTCTGGGTTATTCCCGAGGACAAAATATCCGAGCCGGTGGCTTATGCCACCGGCAATTTCGTGCCGCCATCCCGGTTGGTATTTTGGTTAAGCCTATGAGACTCGCCGCCAAATTGGTTCTACTCTTCCTCGGCTGCTTGGCGCTGGTGGTAGCGGTTTTCTCCTTTCTTTCCATGCAGCAGGCACAAGACTTAGCATTGGCCGAACACGAACGCCGGGCTGCCGATCTGGCGGCCATGCTGCAGTCGGCGATGCGAAATTCCCAGTACAACCCCCATGAACTCGAGCAGGTGCTGGTGGCCTGCGTTAATGACGACAACCAAGTGCGAGTTCGCTTGGTCAACCCGCTCCGCGCGCTGGATCCTGCGCTGCGTCCAGCGGTGCCCGCCGAGCTGGGCATTCAGTCAAACGAGGTGACTACTTTTTCGTATCCCGATCGCTCGGGCCAGTACACCATGTTTACCTACGTTCCCCTGGGCATCCCCGGCGGAACGCAGTTGGAGTTTGCGGCGCCTGAATCGTACTGGTCGGATCTCTTGAGCGATGCCCTGCGCCGATCTGCCATCTCACTCGTGGCCGTATCGGCTGTTACCAGTTTAGTGATTCTGTTGGGCGGACTGTGGATGGTGGGGCGGCCGCTCGATCAACTCGTCGAAAAGGTGCACCGTGTGGGCCAAGGAGATCTGTCTGGCCCAGTCAACTTGCGGCGCGGCGACGAACTGGGCCGATTGGGCCAAGCTGTGAACGAGATGTGCGATCAGTTGGAACAACAGCGCAGTCGCATCGCTTCGGAAACTCAACAGAGAATATTGGCCGTGGAACAACTGCGGCACGGCGATCGACTGAGGACGATCGGACGCCTTGCCGCGGGACTGGCTCACGAAATTGGCACTCCTCTGAATGTCGTGCTAGGGCGCGCTGAGCTGATAGCCAGCGGCAAACTCTCTGGTGGCGACATCGAGACCAGTGCCCTAACGATTAAAGAGCAGTCTCAACGCATTACCACCATCGTGCAGGAGTTGCTCAACTTTGCGCGCAGCAAAACGCCCCAGCGTGCGCCGGTGGACTTGAATCGACTGGTGGAGGAATCGATCAAGTTGTTAAATCCTATCGCGGAAAAACTTGCAGTCGTGATTCGGTTTCAGCCGTGGTGCCACGACGCGACTGCCGAGTTGGATTCGGCTCAGATGCAACAAGTCATTACCAACCTGCTCATCAACGCCGTGCACGCTACCGACTGCGCCCGGGCCCAGTCGGCCAGTCGTGCCTGCGAATCGCAAGCAGCAGAGACCGAGCTTACGCTGCAGTATATCGACGTGGCTATCGACCGTGTGGCGGCCGCTGATGTGCAAGCTGAACCGACGGGTGAGCAGTGGAATAAAACGGCCGAATTCTACTGGCAGATTAGCGTCAAAGATCACGGAGTGGGGATCGCGCCGGAGGTGATGGAAAATATTTTTGAGCCCTTCTTTACAACCAAGGATGTTGGCGAGGGGACCGGCCTGGGGCTGTCGATTGCCTATGGTATCGTGCGTGAGCACGCCGGTTGGATCGGCGTGCAAAGCCAGCTTGGCGTAGGTTCACGGTTTTCGGTGTATTTGCCTGTTAATGCCGAGCGTCGCTGATCGCTCCGCGATCTGAAGTGCCTGATCATTTAGGGCCTGCTCAAAAATAACTTCTCCAGGTGTAATAAGCGAGGAACATCGAACACGCCAGTAAGCTACTTGCTAAGAAAAGTTGTGCGAGCCCAGCGTAGAAGATAAAAGGTTAGAAAATTCTATCTCCACTGTACGGCATCCATCGTCGCTGCACTGATTCTACGGGTAGGTTGCGCCGTACTCCTACAGGTAAGCTGCGCTGGGGTTGGTCGCTGACTTCGACACAACGCGTCGCTGGCCTGCATAAATCACACTTGCCGGCGATAGGGTTGGCATCGGCTAGCGCCGGCGCTCGAAAAGCACCGATTTTTTACCACCTATTTTTTAACCTTTGTTCCACCGGCTCGAATCTTACGAATCGGGAAGTTATTGTTGAGCCGTCCCTGAAAGAAAATTTTTTGGCGCCCAAGTTAACAGCACAGAAGCGACAGATGGATTTGAGATTCGCGATCTGACTTTCTATTTGCAGTTGGCAAATCTGCGGCGTAGGTGGGGCGTGCTGAAGAGAAGTGGCCGGGGGAGGTGTTTGGGAGAACCGCTTAGGAGATGTATTTAGGAGCAGGGATCGCGCGGCGATCCACGGCACTCTATGCAATTTCCTCTTGACTTACGTGCGCTGTTTGAGCTATCGCACAGGGCAAGGTGTGCCGCTCTGCAGACCCGTTAACATGCACCTCCTGGTGAGAAAGGTTCTCATGCTCGCTCGACGACTCTGGCTGCTGACTATCGTAGGCGCTGTGCTGGCTTGGATGCCGGGAGGATATTGGATGGCGGAGGGATGTTTACCCAACTCCGTTGTGCATGCTCAACAGGGAAATAGCAGCAACTCCGCCGAGCACCTGAGCGATCGCAGCATCGCGCCACTGTCAGACCAGCTAACGCAGGGACTGCGCGCAATTACTCCCGAGCAGAAGCAGTTTGTGGCAGTGACAGTGGCCTATGTGGATCAGGGCGTCATCCCGCGCGCGATGGTGAATTTGGTTTATCGCTGGGCGCTCGAACGCAACGCGCAGGTGCCGTTTCCATATTTCGAGTACGCCATGCGGACTTTGTCCAAGCGTCGTGGGATTATTCTGCCTTGAATTTAGCTCCTCTGGTGGAGCCAGCTGGCTCCGCTGCGGCCCTTGTTCGCAGCGGCCTTGGGCGTCAATTCCCACCCACGCGCTCCAAATGGCGCGCTTGCAAGCGCGCTCGTAATAATTTAACAAAAAAAGTGGTTTATATCTTGAAATCACTAGTTTTCTGCCTAGACGA
This sequence comes from uncultured Pirellulaceae bacterium, assembly GCA_934278005.1. Taxonomy (GTDB): domain Bacteria; phylum Planctomycetota; class Planctomycetia; order Pirellulales; family Pirellulaceae; genus Aureliella. The sequence continues at coordinate 27,283 of CAKQWG010000007.1, forward strand.
TTACACCCGGAAGCGGAACAATTGGAGTGACTATCCTGCGTCTGTTGGGATAGCGGTTTCGTCTGGAGTGCGCTCGTTGGGAAAGCGGTATACTCCTGACCACTCTCTGCATAGTGAACCTCAATCGAATGAGTAACAAAAAGAGCCGACGGTCCACTCGCCGGCACTACCGCCAGGCGCCCGGTCCAACGGTTCAGCCTACCAATGAAAAGGATGTCTCGGCGCTACTCAGCGGAGGCGCGCCGGCTGAAGCCTCGAGCACTCTCAAGTGGGCATCGGGGCGGCGTCACGTGGCGCGAAAGAATAATATCAACTGGGCTGCAGCTACTTGGCTGGTCATGATCCATGTCGGCGCGCTGGCCGCTCCCTGGACTTTTACCTGGTCCGCGCTGGTTGCCCTAGTGATCATGCACTGGGTCTGCGGCGGCATCGGGATTTGCCTGGGGTATCACCGCCTGTTAACGCACTCCAGTTTCGAAACTCCCCGCTGGATGCGGCGGGCTATCGCCACCGTCGGCTGCTTGGCCGGTGAGGGGCCACCGATGATGTGGGTTGCAAATCACCGCCTACACCACGCCCGCAGCGATCAAGATGGCGATCCACATTCGCCGCACGACGGTGGTTGGTGGAGCCACGCGACCTGGTTGGCATACAAAGTTGGCGGTAAGGATCAGGGAGAATACTTCCGCAAGTGGGCTCCTGACCTGCATCAAGACCGCTACATTCGCATGCTGGACTACGGTTTCATCCCGGTCAACGTGGTGGCTTCGCTGCTTCTCGTGGGCTTGGGCTATGCCATCGGCGGCGGCCAAACGGCCGTTTCCTTTCTAGTATGGGCCGTGTTCTTGCGGATGGTGTTGGTGCTACACGCGACCTGGTTGGTCAATTCGGCCAGTCACATGTGGGGCTATCGCAACTACGAAACTCGCGACGACAGCCGCAATAACTGGTGGGTTGCCCTGTTCACTTATGGAGAGGGGTGGCACAACAATCACCACGCTCATCCACGCATGGCTAACCACGGACACAAGTGGTGGGAGTTCGATGTGACCTTCAACACCATCCGGCTCATGAAGAAACTTGGATTGGCCTGGGATGTGGTCGACTATCGCAATCGAGCTGAGAAGAACGCGCGATAAGCGAAGATGGCCAACCGCGCTAGGCAATGCCCAGCTGTATATTGCCAATAATACAAATTGCCAACTGTGAGCCAATGGCGCTGCCCCCCGAAATTAATTTCGGGGGGATCGCTTTTTTGGGGCCTGCGTTCGCTGGAGCATGTCCCGGCTGAAGGTTTTGCTCACTGCAACTTGGCATCGCTGCAACTTGGCATCGCTGCAACTTGGCATCGCTGCAACTTGGCATCGCTGCAACTTGGCATCGCTGCTAACGGGCTTGGTTTATCAGAGCGGGCAGCGAGTGTAGCGTCTTTCGGCATGGAGCCTGTCGCTTCAGAAAGATTCGCTGTCTATAGCCGCCGAGATATGCTCGAATTTGTCGCGCGTCAGGCCCGGTACGACGGGTGTCACGTTGACCTTGCTGCGTTTTAGCTCTTCGATCTGGGCCGCCATGCGCTGAATTAAATTGGCGATTTCATTTCCCGCCGATTCCCCCACATGTACGGACAACGCCTTGCGTGCACTGTAGGAAAGTCCAAGGTTGTTGTTCATTCAAATACTCCTGAGTGATAATTGACGAGCTTGCCGAAAGTTGCGCTTAGCGCGTTGGCGTGGCGGCCATCTGTGTAGCGCCAGTTTATTCAACCGTAACGCTCTTGGCTAGATTTCTGGGTTTGTCGACGTCGCAGCCACGCAGCACGGCGATTTCATAAGCGAGCAGTTGCAGAGGAATTGCGGCGACGATGGGCTGTAGGAAATCTTCGACTTTGGGGATGGTAATGATCTCATCGGCCAACTGGGTGAGTTGCCGATCGACGTGGTCGACGACGGCGATCACCGGACCGCCACGAGCCTTGACCTCTTGGAGGTTGCTTAGCACTTTGTCGTAGACGGTCCCTTGGGGAACGATGAAAACCGAGGGTGTGTGGTGGTCGACTAGAGCTATCGGACCGTGCTTCATTTCGGCCGCTGGGTAGCCTTCGGCATGGATGTAGCTGATCTCTTTCAACTTGAGAGCCCCCTCGAGTGCCGAGGGAAAGTTGTAGTTTCGACCTAAGTACAGGAAGTTGGCCGCGTCGGCATAGCGGGCGGCAATTTGCTTTACCTCCGCGTGACAGGCGAGCGTCGATTCCAGCACGCTGGGAAGCTGTTCCAGTTGATCGATAATGCGCAGGCCGGCTTCGAAGCTCAAATGTCGCAAGCGGCCGAAGTACAGAGCCAGCATCGCCAGCACCGATAATTGTGATGTGAAAGCTTTGGTAGATGCCACGCCGACTTCCGGTCCGGCGTGGAGATAAACGCCGCCGTCCGCTTCTTGGGCAATGCTGCTACCGATGACGTTGCAAATCGCCATAGTGTGATGCCCCTTGCGTTTCATTTCGCGTAGGGCGGCCAGCGTGTCCGCGGTCTCGCCACTTTGCGTGATGCCGAACACGATGGTATTGGCCTCTACTGGCGGATTGCGATATCGCAGCTCGCTGGCGTATTCGACTTCGACGGGAATTCTGGCCAGCTCTTCGATCAGATACTCGCCGACCAGAGCCGAGTGCCAACTGGTTCCGCAACCGGTCAGGATGATTCGCTGCACGCCGCGCAGTTGTTGAGCAGTCAGATTCAGGCCGCCGAATTTAGCCGTGGCGTTGTCGCGGTCCAGGCGTCCTCGCAGCGCGTTTTGAACCGACTGCGGCTGTTCATATATCTCCTTGAGCATGAAGTGCGCATAGCCTTCTGACGTGGCGTCTACCGACTCGTTGGAAAGCACTTGGATGTTCGGGCGGATGCGACCTTCATCGCGGTGAATGACTTGTATGCTATCGGGCCGAATGATGGCCAGTTGATGATCGGCCAGATAGATGATCCGCTCGGTAAAGCCGACGAGCGGCGAAGTATCGCTGGCAACAAACTGCTCGTTTTTGCCGACGCCCACGACCAACGGGCTACCGCATCGTGCGGCCAGCAGCAGATCCTGAAAGTCGCGAAACATAATGACCAGTCCGTAAGTGCCGCGCAGTTGAGCAATTGCGTCTTGGACCGCTTCCACGCAGTCCTGCACGGAAACATTCCGCTGGCCATCTCGCTGGTTATCTCGCTGGCCATTTCGCTGGCCATTTCGTTGCGGCGCTTCAAGCGACCGGGCTGGCCCCTGCGTGCGCAGTTTCAAGCAATCAGCGATCAAATGGGCCACTACTTCGCTATCGGTTTGGGATTGAAACTGATAGCCCTTGCCTATCAACGATTGTTTGAGCGATTCGTAGTTCTCGATCACTCCGTTGTGAGCCAGTGTCAGCAGGCCTTGACCGCCCATATGCGGGTGTGCGTTCTCGCGTGTGGCCGCGCCGTGAGTCGCCCAGCGAGTATGACCAATTCCCAGCGGCCCAACCATGTTGGCCTGCTGTACGGCAGTCACCAGTTCGGCTACTCGGCCCGCGGTCTTGGTTATTTGGATGCCTTCTCTGGGGCGCAGTGTGGCGATTCCAGCGCTGTCATAGCCGCGATATTCCAAACGTTGTAGGCCCGTGAGCAAGAACGGGCATGCATTGTGACTGCCGATGTAACCAACAATTCCACACATAGGGTTTCGATCTTCTGTGAGCGTCGGGTGGGGGTGCCGATAAAATCGGCTGCGTATGGAGAGCCTACTTTGCTGGGGCTGGCATGACAAAAAATAGCCGCTCGAATAAGTGAAGTTCTTTATGCAATAAATGGATTAGACTGCCTCGCACGATTAAAACTCACTCATGCAAAGCGTCCAGGGCTACGCGCAGCAGAGCCACGCAGGTTGGAGCATGTGTGATTTGGCTGCTGCGGACGAGATCCAGCGCCTGCTCCAGAGGCATGACAATGTGCTCGATCTGTTCGGTCCCCTCGGGTGCTGTATCGCAGCCGCTGAGTTGTTCGGCCAGATATAAGTCCACACTCGAAGCGATGGCGGAAGTGAATGGGTCGACTTGACCTAGCCGAGTCCACTTGCCAGCCACCAGCCCGAGTTCCTCAGCCAATTCTCGTTGTGCGGCAAAGGTGGCCGTCTCACCTGCTTCGATTCCCCCGCTGACACCCTCCAAGGTAAACCGGCCAACGGCGTAATGGAACTCCCGAGTCAAATGGACTTGTCGCTGTGCGTCGACAGCGATGACACACACACCGGGCATGAGCTTCACGGTAGAATAGGTGCCAGGCAGCCCATCTGGCCGTGTCACCTGATCGACTTGAACATTGATCCAGGCGTCAGCATAGATTTGTTGTGTGCTGTTGATAGTCCACGGGCCATGTTTCTGCATTGCGGTGTTGTTCCAAAACTGGGTGCACGTATTGCCTAAGCAGTGTAACTAAGCCACTTAGTGTAGGGGGAAAATACCTTGCGGGGTAGAATCGCACCGACGGCAGGGTGCCCGGCTGAACAATTACGAGTTAAGATAAAGGGTTGCGCCGCGTAGAGAAACCTTCGCTGCGGCGAATGGCGTCGATGTCAGCATAGAAAAATGCCAGTTCGCGAGCGTGCGCCATTGACGGTGGCCTTCCCCCCCCTGCCCTGTCCAGCCGCGGATACCGCCACAGTTTTAGAATTAGCCATCCTAGGCGTTACGAACCGTGCGATCGGCACCGGCGGCCGTCCGTAGCGTCAACGCACCCTTTTAAGGCGGAGCTGTCGATTTTATATCGCTGGCTCAGGCACTAAGATGGCCACAACACTGGCTCCTTCCCTGTCCCGAGTCCCACCAAGAAAACTTTGTTCCTATGAGCGATCCGTTCGGCCTGGCGGCTGATACAACTCGGTACGACATCGACTTTTCAGTACCCCAGGTGCACCGTCTGCGTTTCACCACAGATTGTCTTGGCGATGATTTTCCAGTCCTGACCGAACTGTTGGAGGCGACTTCGCCGGCCGCCTCTCGAGTGCAAGTTTGGATCGACCAAGGGCTAGTCGACTGGGATAGCGGGCTGCCGCTGCGCATCGCTACGAAACTGAAGCAAACCGCTGGTATCGAATTGGTCGACGATGTGCAGATCTTGCCCGGCGGCGAGACGGTCAAGAACGATGCCGCCTACGTGGAGCAGCTGTTGCAAGCCTTCAATCGCAGCGAATTGGATCGTCGTAGTTACGTCCTAGCCATCGGCGGTGGAGCCGTTTTGGATATCGTCGGATTCGCCGCAGCGGTCGCTCACCGCGGGATTCGCCTGGTCCGCCTGCCAACCACAACTCTAGGACAAGCCGATTCGGGAGTCGGAGTCAAGAACGCTGTTAATTGGTTCGGTAAGAAGAATTGGAAGGGGACATTTGCTACTCCCTGGGGAGTAATCAATGACCAAGAACTTCTCAAGGGGTTGAGCGATCGCGACTTCTGTTGCGGTTTCTCTGAAGCGGTAAAAGTTGCGTTGCTCAAGGACCGTCGCTACTTTGACAACCTGTCGGAATTTGCCCCGCAGATCGCTTCGCGGACCGAACCCTATGCGCACCAAGCTATCAGGCAGGCGGTACTACTGCACCTGCATCACATCACGCATGGGGGCGATCCCTTCGAAGCCCGACAGGCGCGGCCGCTCGACTTTGGTCACTGGTCGGCTCATAAACTGGAAGCGATTACCCAGTATGGTTTGCGGCACGGTGAAGCCGTCGCTATCGGCGTGGCCGTCGATGTGGCTTACTCGCATTTGCGACACGGTTTGCCATTGAGCGTGGTGCAGCAGACCTTGGCGACTCTGCAACACTTGCGTCTACCCGTCTGGGACACAGCGCTGGATGAGGAGGTCATCTTCGACGGCTTAGAAGAGTTCCGACAGCATTTGGGAGGTGAACTTACGATCACATTGATCGAACAAGTTGGTCGACCAATTGACGTTCACACCATCGACCGCGGGGCCATGCGCGAAGCCATGGCCTTGGTAGCCGCCCAGGCCACGGTCGTCGACACCATCTAAGCCGTGCGGCAGGATAATATCTGGATAATATTTGGGCATAAATTAATATCTGGTCATAAAAGAGCTATTCGCCCAACCGCTCCGCCGGTTGATACACTTATAGTCGCTTAACCGCTCCGCCGGTTGGCACCTTATAGTCGCCCAACCGCTCCGCCGGTTGGCAACTTATAGTCGCCCAGCCGCCTCGCCGGTTGGCAATTTATAGTCGCCCAACCGCTCCGCCGGTTGGCAACTTATATTCGTCGGCCTTAGCGCCATTAAGCAATTGGTTTTAGGGAGAGCGCTTCTGATGTGGCAAGGTTTGTTGAGTTGTTTGGTGTTGCTCTCCGCATTGCAGCTTGCATGTGCGCAAGATCCTTCCGCACCCCAGCCGAACATGGATGCGTTTTATAAGCTGGGACCAGATTCCCTTGCGCAGGACGGGGTGCCGCAGGGCACGATATCGGGACCTCACGTGATCGCCTCGCAGGCCTACCCGGGCACGCAGCACACGTACTGGGTGTACGTCCCCGAACAGTACGACCCAGATGAAGCTGCCAGTCTGATGATTTTTAACGACGGGCAGGCTTTCATGCAGGCCGACGGTTCAATCCGCGCGCAGCACGTACTGGACAATCTGATCCATCGCCGCGAGATCCCTGTCATGTTGGGCGTGTTCATCAACCCGGGGCGAACTCCTGAGCAGATCGAGCCCAGTCCCAGCAACTGGGGAGACAAAGGGACTAATCGCCCTACAGAATACAATTCGCTGGACGATCGCTACGCACGCGTCATTGTCGACGAACTGCTACCCGCGCTGGAGGCCGGTTACAACGTGTCCAAAGATCCTAAACGTCGAGGCATCGGTGGCGCAAGTTCCGGAGCCATCGCTGCTTTCACCGTGGCTTGGCAGCGGCCTGACCAATTTCATAAGGTGTTGAGTCTGATTGGTAGTTTTACCAACATCCGCGGTGGACACGCTTATGCAGACATCATCCGCGAGAGCGAACCGAAGGATCTACGTGTGTTCTTCCAGGATGGCCGCAACGACAACCGCGGCCAACGCAACGGGAAATACGATGAGACGTGGGACTGGTATAAACAAAATGTGCGGCTCGTCAGAGCCATGACCGAGAAGGGCTACGACATTAATTACACGTGGGGCATCGGTCAGCACAGCCCGCGCCATGGAGGAGCTATTCTGCCGGAGATGATGCGCTGGCTGTGGCGCGATCACGGAACCAGCACCGATCCGGACGATGCAGTGGAACGCAGTTACCGCAGGCCCGGCTCGTCTTAATTCCAACAGCTAGTCGCCCTACCGCTCCGCCGGTTGGCATGTAGCTAGTCGCCCAACCGCTCCGCCGGTTCCAAAACTTAATTCCGGCCGACGGGGCGGTCGGACGACTATGGCCCAAGCGTGTGCAATATTCATTAGAAAGAGCTGGCCTGGGCTTCAGAACCAATGAACTAAAGCTCGACATGTAAGGCTCGACATGTA
>CAKQWG010000008.1 GCA_934278005.1 uncultured Pirellulaceae bacterium
AGATAACTTCGGCATGCGAAAACGCCTCCCTTTGAAGCACAAAACGGTATATACCGTTTTGCGCCTATCTGGAAACGCCGCACTTCCGAACGTCATTAAGTCGCTATTCGGCAAGGATATAAAATAAGTCGGGCTGGCGGGATTCGAACCCACGACCTCTACCACCCCAAGGTAGCGCGCTAGCCAGGCTGCGCTACAGCCCGAACTTTTCTCCAGCCAAGTGTCGATCGCTCAAAGGAGTGCTTTCGACTGGGGTCTCGCCTGGTGAGTAGTAGATTCTAACTACTGTTCCCAGCTAAGCAACGGGGCGCGGCTTCAAGCCAGCCAATCGGCGCAGAGTTGCCAAGTTCTTGACATCCCATTCCATACCATCCTCCGGATCGGTCTGCTTGGGAGTCTCCAAGAACATGGGCAGCTTTTTAAATGCGCCTGATCGTAAGAAACGTTGCATGCCCTCCTCGCCAATGTGCCCCAGCCCAATGTGCTCGTGCCTGTCAACGCGGCTGCCACAAGCCTTTTTGCTGTCGTTGATGTGGATGGCTGCAATTCGAGGCAATACCGAATGCTGCTCCAACTGCTGAGTCATCTCTTTAAGCCCACGCGCGGTGCGGAAATCATAACCGGCAGCCAATGCATGGCAGGTGTCCCAGCAAATCCCGACATGGGGACTGTCGATCGCGGAAAGTAGCCAGCCGAGCTGCTCAATTTGCCATCCCAAATTGCTCCCCTGCCCGGCAGTGTTCTCGAGCAACAATTTGCAGGACTCGGGGCCAACGCGTGCGATGGCCGTCTGAACGGCCTGAGCGATGCGCTCCAGCCCCTGCTCGGGAGTGCTCGTCGTGTGAGCACCTGGATGCATGACTAGCCCGACTAACTGCAATTGCTCGCATCGCTGCCATTCGACGACCAATGCATCGAGCGATTTTTCCCATAAGGCATCGTCCGGGGACGCGCAGTTGATCAAATAGGATGTGTGCGCAATCGGCCCAGCTAAACGCATCCGCGCGATGGCTTGTATAAACTGCGCAGCGTCGCTATCAGCGAGCGCCTTGCAGCTCCACTGATTGGCATTTTTAGTGAAAATCTGCAGGCAGTCACAGCCTACTTGCTGAGCCCGATCGACGGCCAGGTGCAAGCCACCGGCGATCGACATGTGAGCTCCAAAGCGATATGCCATAGGTTCTGAATTACCGCGATGGTAGTGAGGGAAAGTGGGTGAGGAAAGCGGCGGGAGGTGGAGGTGGAGGTGGAGTAGGGGAGTAGGGGAGTAGGGGAGTAGGGGAGTAGGGGAGTAGGGGAGTAGGGGAGGGGAGACCGACGCGGAGCGTCGGGCCACACTGCGGCTGCACTCAGTCGATAAACTGCATGAGCACGCGGCCGCCTGAACAGACGAGAAACATGACGACCGAGGCGATCCCCAAATAATAGCCGATCTGCACAAGCCCTTTGGAATTCGGATTGGCTAGGCCAGCTTGGATCGAATTCAAGGCTTGGTGTCCGACGACCCAGGCTACGAGTCCGAAGACCGGACAGCAGAGTATGCCGAGCAAGCCCATGACGAGTACGAAAACTCCCTGATCGGCTTGCAGGTAGGTCTGTCCAGGCACGCCTGCGGCGACCGGCTGGTAGGGATTGGAGTCGTGCGGGGCCTGCGCAAACGGGTTGGCCGACGGGCGCTGGGCCGCAGTTCGGAACTCTTCGGCCGGGCGCCAGTTATCATAGCGGCTCTGCCGCACTTGATAGCCGGGCCCCACGCGGCCTTCGCGGAACCAGCGCTGCAGCGTCTGTTGGTCGACCGGGCCATACTCGGTTCCATCGACAGCCCGCATCCAGTAGCGCTGCGCATCGGGAGGTGTGTCTGTGCGATCTGCGCCGGACGCGGCGGCGAATGCGTCCGGCGGCTGGTATGTGGCACTGCCCAACGCATCTACGTCGGAAGCCAATCCCGCCGAGTCGTCGGTGGAGGGTGAGGCGAAATCTTGGCGCGGTCGGTCGGACGGTTCCAGCGGAATTGGATTGACATATCCACAGGCTGGACAGCGAGCACGTTTGCCGGCGTTTTCATCGGCTACAGCAAGGCGTTTGCCGCAGCCGGCACAAATTGTTTCGATGGCCATCGGTTAGTCAGCTCCCTGTCGTTCGGGACGCAAATAGATAAAACTTTTGCCTAGCCGGCCCCCATAATTCCCCGCGGTGATGCGGACTAAGCCGGGAGTGGGCAAGGCTGCGTCGATAGCAGCGTAGGTAGCGTTTGCAACCGCTTCCAGGCTGCTGCCGTTGATGACAATTTCCATGATCGACTGGACACCTTCAGGCACGCGTGACTGCGCGCCAAGTTTAGATTTGAGCGTCGGGCAGTATTCCGCATAGGTGCTGGCGATCATAAAGCTGTAGCGGCTGCCCGCCTTCGAAGCGCTGGCTGCTATTCCGCCGGGGAACGTAAGCACGCAGTCATCGAGCTGGTTAACCGCGGCCACGGAGCGTTCCGCGGCATCGATCGAGGCATCTTGGCTAGTCGCCATAAACCACAAATTTCCTCCCATCACGCCGTCGCCGAAGCCAAAACGTCGAGTCAAGTAAAATTCGCCACCCATCGTCGGCACGACCCAGCCCTTGGTTCCGTAACGTTCATCGCGAAATTGATGGCCGTCACCGAAGAAGGCTACCTTGCGTCCGAGTTTAAAATACTGGTCGCTTTCAATGCGGTTGAAACACCGCGCGGTGGGGCAAGTCAGCACGTTCTGACTGATCCTGGCCAAAAGCACGCGTTCCAAGTGCGTCTGTCGATCTTTGCGAAAACGCGGCACGTGCACTTGGATAATAGCTCCGGGGCGTCCGTCCGGGGTGCTCTCGCCAGCGGAGGTGCCGTCGAGAAACCGCACGACGCCCGCTTCGCTATCGCACAGTATCGTGCTGCTGGCATGTCCGGTAACCGCGTGGCAGCAGTGATCGAGCCAAGTCCGATCGCGGGCCGTAACCAGGAATTCGGCATAGATGCTGCGAAAGCCTTCGGCATAGGTATCTTCGACCAACGCGTCGCGATCTTGGGACATAAATGCGATCCGGTGAATAATTTCGGGTTTTCGACGAGACACAAAGGGCAGGGACTTGGATGGGAACCGCAGTGCTCAGCCGCAGATGTATGTGGGTTACCGCGAGCTAACAGCGGGTAGGCCGGCTAAAAACGGACGTACAAGGTAGCACGGCAATGCCGCAACAGTAGTCCGCGCTCGCCGCCGAGCTTGGCGATTCGCTACAGTAATGGCGTTGAGACCTGTGAGTTTGTTGCAGGTCTACGGGATCAAGTAGCGGTTGACTGCCGCAACTGCGCTGAGCTGTTTATGAGTCTGCGCTTGCGCGACCGCGGCCTGCGTAGGTGGCTTGTTCGGTGACAACTTTGTCCATGTAGATGTCGTGCGACTCGCAGGGGATTTTGGGGAACATCTGCGATTCGAAAGCCAGGGCCACCAACGGGGCATCCGGCCGCGCGTGTTCGAGCAGCTTGTCGTAGTATCCCTTGCCGTGGCCGGTACGTCCTCCCTGGCGGTCGAAGGCCACGCCGGGAACCATCACTAGGTCCAGGTCCGGCGGTTGAAGCCGCTTGGCAGGCATGTCGCGCAGGTCTTGGCGAGGCTCCAGGATTTTATACATCCCGACTTCGAGCTCCTCCATCGACTCGAGATGAAACAGTTCGAGTTCACCGTCGACGCAGTAGGGAATGACAATGCGTTTGCCACTGGCAATGGCGGCCGGCAACGCGTGGCGCGTGCGAACTTCGTCGCGCACGTCGACGTAAAACATCACGGTGCGTGCGTTGTGATATTCTTCAAGTCCCATAAAACGATCGACGATGGTTGCGCTCACCTCGTCTTTATTGGCCTGGGCGCGACGGTTGTCGTGGGCGGCTTGGCGAATTTCCTGTTTTTTGGCAGCCGTATCGGCGCTCGATTGCGATGCAGACATGCTATTTCTGGGGACCCTGAAGAGTTTCGTCACGCGCGCCGTAGAGTTCCAAGTTGAACACCAGCGCCACGTAGAGATGTCAAAATAGTGTAGCAATTTATGGCCCCGTGGTCAGGCGGAGCGCGGTCTAGAAGCATCGAATTCTTCGGGTTGAAATCCGGCAATCAACTGCGGTAGGTCACTCGGGGCGACGATCCAGCCGCGGCATAGCTCCGAGCGGCAGGCGCAGGGAATCGCAAAGATGGCCGGCCAATTGTAGTCGATAGTAAGCTCTTGGCCGATAGCGATATCGCAGATGGAAAACAGCAGCAGCTTGCGCAGGGGCGTGGCCAAAGCAGAGGGCTTAGGCGGTGCTGCGGCGGTGTTTGTAAGTGCACTGGCGGGGGAGTTCACCGTGGACTGCGAGTTTGGGAACGAGAAATTTTGGAAGGCGCAGTTGGGAGCGCAGCAGTGATTGACAAAACGAAACGGCGGGCTGGGCTCGAGCTGCCGGCCATCGTCTAGATCGAATGCGTAGCGACTGACGTACTGGTCATCAGAGATGATCAATCCCTGGATCTCTCCGATGCAGGCTCCATCGACGATGCGCTTGGTGGCAAACAGGCCTTTGCCTACGGCGGTGCGGCCGATACGTAGTCCGCGTTTGGCCAGCGCGTGGCTGTCCACCGGGTGTTCAGTGGTGGCCGCTGAGCGGACCGCCAGCGAGTCGGTGTGAGGAGAGCCGTCGTTATCCGCGGCAGGCTGATGTGCCAAGTGGCGGCAGGCAGGGGCCGTCTCGGCGTGCTGACGCATCCTCGGTGGCCGATGGTAGCTGCGGCGATTGTTTGGGGTGGCGTAAGACAAGGTCGGAGAGGCCAAAAAAAACAGCAGATCGAGAATGAATTTCGACCTGCTGTTGCTATATCTTAAATAGGATCAAACTTTACCGCTATGCGGCAAGTTGCCTACCAACGATCGCGACCGCCGCCGCCACCGCCACTACCGCCGCCGCGACCACCACGTCCGCCGCCGCCGCCGTAGCCACCACCGCCGCCACCACCCGAACGCTCTTCGCGTGGACGAGCTTCGTTTACCTGAAGACTGCGACCATCATGGTCTTGTCCATTGAGACCGTCGATTGCCGCATTGGCCTCTTGATCAGAGCCCATTTCGACAAAACCGAATCCCTTGCTGCGGCCCGTTTCGCGATCTTCGATCACTTGCGCGCTGACTACCGTGCCGAATTGCGTGAACAACTGCTCTAGCTGTGCGGAGCGCACGTTGTAGCTGAGGTTACCGCAGTACAGTTTCTTACCCATTACCAAAACTCCAGAACCGTCCCGTCATTATCTAAAATCAAAATCGGTAGCACACCGGGACCAAGTCATTGCTACCAACGTTTTTCTAGAGCGCACCCTTTTTAACGATAGGGGCGCTCGGCAAACACTATGCGTCAGTTGAAACCACGATAAATCGCGGACTTCGGAACCTTGACGACTTTTCACTCAACGCTTATGCACTCGAGATGCCTGTCATTGTAGGCCATAGCCTAAGACAAAAACATCAGGGGTGGTTGCTCAGTTCAACTCTTTCATAGCCTTAAAGCCGGAACGAGTTAACGAGTAGCTTCCCTTGAATTCTTCCGGGATCAGTAGACCGGCGGCGATGAGCTTATCAAGCGATCGCTTCATCGTACCAATATCTGTGTTGTTTAGGCATAGCATTCGGCCGGGAGTCATCAAATATTTGCGGAACACCGCCAGAATATTGAGCTCGCCGACTGACAGCTGTAGCGAATTTCCGGCGATGGCGACGGACGTCGATGCACGATTTGCCTTGGCAGTTTGTGCAGCGCTTTTCGTTGCGATCTTGGAACTCGCGCTCTTAGCAACAGAGCCGGAAGTTTTTCGAAGTTGGGCCATGGTACTCCCTCCAACGCCTGGCATTTGGCCAGTGCGAAAAGTCGAGTGTTGGGACAGACACGAGACGGCGTGAAAAACACTTCTCTCACCTGTCTCGAACCGAGCCGGCAAATGAGTAGCGAACTACTCGTCGTCGCCGCCGCCGCCGACCAGGGTAACGGCTTCTGCACGTGGGCCCTTAGGACCACGGCCTTCGCTGAATTCGACTTCTTGTCCTTCACGAAGCGACTCAAACTGAGTTCCTTGGACGGCCGAGTGGTGGAAGAACAATTCACCACGATCAGTCTTGATAAATCCAAAACCTTTATCCGAGACCAATTTCTTAATCGTACCTTGAGCCATAGGGGCATCTCCTGCAATAGAATGGCAAGCTCAATGTGAGCCTGCTATGAAATCAACCCCAGCCGAGGTGCCGCGGCTAGTCGCGGAAGCGAAAAGAAGTGGCGCGTCAAATCCTGAATTGATTGGAACCGTCGCTAATCATACCAGACTAGTTGCGACAAAGCTAGCCCTGTGGAAAATGACGCCATAAAAACGGCCGTGAGGAAAATCCCAAAGCGCTAATAAGGGCGAGCGGGCTGACCGCAGTGACTCGGCGCAGTAGCGGCTGACAGCTGATGCTCGGCTGCGAGCCGGCCTGCAATGTGAGCTGCGGTCTTAACTGCGGTCTTAACTGCGGTCTTAACTGGCAGCGTAGCGGCAATCTCGGCTGCGATCGCAACTGCAATCTCAGCTGCGAACCGGGCAGAGAGCTGGCCGATGCGCGGGCCATGTGCCGCGGCGGGCGGCGTGTCAGCCGCCGCGAAAGTACTACTTCTTTTTGCGATCGAGCACGCGCTGCAAAATCGACATCCAGGTCGGATTTAGTCGCAGTGTAACGTGCTGCACATTGCGTTCATCGGTGGGCTGGAAATCGATTTCAAAGCCAGCACTCGTCAGCGCGTCGTTGGGGGATTTGCCAGCTTGACAAGCCTTCCAGAAACGCACGCTGTGAAGGGTGCTCTGGGCTTTGCTGGTCGCAGTCTCGCTAGCGATTGACTGAACTGTCCGCGTCACCTCGGGTTCTAACCCAGTCATCATCTCTTGACGCAAGCGGTCCGCCCAATTTTTCCAACGAACTTTTTCTTGAACTGACATCTTCCACCTTTCAAATGAGCCAGGCGTCCCGTCGCTATTCCGGCTGGTTTAGCGGCATGACGCGTTTACTGTCCACAAACCATCAACAGTTCCGCGTGTGCTTGCCACGGTCTGAGGGGCCGAAACTCCAGCGAGCTTCGTTACTCACCATTGGTCGCAATGCCGATCAATTCATCATGAATTGAAAACCAAGCATGATCTATCAGACCCACCACCTGCTGTTGACTAAGGTGCATTCGGTCCGATAACTGTTCGACAGACTGAGGGCCTGTTGCATAAAGTAGATCCCAAATATCTGCCCGCAGTTGCTCGTGTTCTTCTACGTTCATAGTTCTCCGGCCTGGGTTATGCAGGGATGGACAGTGTATCGAGCGATGTGCTCACCAGCGTCGCACTAGTGTGCGATAAGCACCGTCACGGAGCGGTTGGTCAACATTCCAACCGAGATCGGCTTTAGAATTAAGATCGAAGCCGAGCATGAGTTTGCAATAAACCAGGCTGCGCAGAGCTATTGTCGTCTAGCGGCACTACCTATTAGCGTACCTTCTACCCCCTTGCGCGGTCAACTCGTAATCGTCCGCATAGCCTGATTAAGCTAGACAATCTGCCTGTTTATGAACTTGAACAAGGGCCATTAGCCACAATGCCACAGTGCCACAGCGCCACTCGGTCACAGCGTCGCCTAGGGGCCATCGCCGGTCTACTCGCCCACCGGGTATTTGCTAATTTGTCGAAGCTTCTATGATTTTAGACGCCGCCGCCAAGAGCGCTTGCTTGTCGCCAAGGCCGCTTGGGCAGTAACTGAATACTTTACTTCCACCTAAACCCAGTCCGACAGACCATCATTCCAGTCCGACAGACGTAGCCCCACATTCGGCCAGCCATGAGCACTATCAATCTACGCAACTACATCCGCGACGTCCCGGACTTCCCCAAGCAGGGCATTCTTTTCAAAGACATTACGCCGCTGCTTTCCGCGCCCGACGCATTTGAGGAAGCCATCAACCGCTTTGAGGAGCGCTATCGCGAACAGCGCATCGACTGCATCGTCGCCGCCGAAGCGCGTGGCTTCATTTTCGGTGCGCCACTCGCCTTGCGGCTAAAGACGGCATTTGTACCGGTTCGCAAACCCGGCAAGCTGCCCTTCACAACTCATCGCCATAACTACGATCTGGAGTATGGCAGCGATTCTCTGGAGATACACTCTGATGCCTTGCAGCCTGGGCAGCGGATCTTGGTGATCGATGATCTGCTAGCAACAGGAGGTACCGTTCAGGCCTGCGTGCAGTTGTTGTCTAATTTTTCCGTCGAGATCGTCGAATTTGCATTTGTCGTTCACCTAAAAGCTCTCGAAGGGGAGAAGAAGCTTGCTCCACATAGCTCGTTCAGTTTGATCGAATTCTAAAGCATGCCATCGGACGAGCACAGCAGGACAGCAATGTTGGTATGCTGAGTGAGTGTGGCGGCGAGCATAGTAGTTTGTCTGCCCGCTCTTACCTGCTTGCTCAAAGTAAGATCCCATGGCTTGGCACGCTCAAACCAACGCGTTGATCCCGCTCAGCTGGCAACTGGCTTCAGCCAAGTTTAGCTGGGACTATTATGAGCAGCTCGAAGCTCTGTTGTTGGAATTGGCTAGGGGAGGAACTTAACGGTGTGGCGCCATGACTGCGCGGTGCCGCCTTACGGGCTACGCAGTATTGGATCCGTGCCTACTTGGTGCGCTTTGAGCGCTTACGAAAAATTTGGTTGATTTCGATTGACTGCAACTCGTGACACGCGTTACATTGGCTGGGTCTTCACGACTGATCGAGGGGGGACCGTCGCAGTATCTATTGGCCAACTTTCGGAGCGAGACCTATGTCAAATTCAAATCCCTATGCAGCTCCGCTGGCAACGGACGCTGTGGTGCAGGGGGCGGGGCGCGAACATCTGCGTAAAATAGCGTCGGCCCAACGAAACGTGAACTTGGCGGTCTTGTTTTACCTTGCACTCATCCCACTGAACATCGTGCTGTCGATAGTTGCTGCTGAAGTGGCATGGGGGGCGATTGTCCTCGGCCTTGCAGCGCTGGCCGTCCTTATTTTTGGCGCGGTTTCTGTGTATAGCTTAGCATCGTTGTTTCATGGCCCTCTCGGCGGGGTGATCTATGTGCTCGGGCTGCTCGTGCCAGTACTCGGTCTGATCTTGCTGGTAATGCTCAGTTCCAAAGCGACGAAGATCTTAAAGAGCAACGGCATCAAGGTCGGGTTGCTTGGCGCAAACCCTCAGCAGATCCATTAACACGAGAACGCCACGATGGAATGGAGCCAACGCGATTGCGCTAAGCCTGCGTTGCTTAGGAGCTGATCAGCGGAGTGGGGACTAGCAAGGCGTGTTGGAAATACATGACCAGCGCCCCTTGGCCGGCTATTAATTGGGCGACATACAGCGACCCTACGTAGACTAGCGCACTGGCCAGGGCGACAATTCGCGCAGGCCAGCGCAGGCTCCAGTGTCGATAAGAACGCCGTAAAGTTGTCCGCCGACCGGCAGCATATCCGATGGCCGCGCCGAGCATTAGCTTGGCCGGTAGCATAACTACGACAAACACCAAACTGGGCGCCCATACAAGCTCGGCCGGCGTCGCTTCAATGCGTAGCAGATAAAGTGGAATGCAGAGCAGGCATAGTAACCACAAGGCAGCCGCATGCGCCCATGGAGCGCACAGGAAATTCTGACGGACTTGCCTCACATCGAACATCGCTCGCAAGCGATTGCGCTGGGCCAGTTGAATTTGTAGAAAGGGCAGGTAGAGCGAGAGGAGCACCATGCCCACTGCCCCCAGTAAGCCAATGGCGAGGGCCGCGGGAAAGCCCTGTGAGCGTTGGCCAATGATCATCAATGTGACCGGGATGGCGATCCACACGAGCACTCCGCACGTGGCTCGCAAACCGAGAAACCACAATCGTGGGAAGTGTAGTTTTTCCACCACGCCATAGAGATTCTCGCTGGCCCGCTGCCAAGTCTGCATGCGGAAGAATTCGCGCATGAATCGCAGCGGCGCCGGCCACAACAAATGGCGCAGCTGGCCACCGCGCATGGCAGCCCACGCCACATGAGTTATCCAAAGCAGGGTGAGCAAACAAGCGGCTGCGCGCCATAGACCAGCTGCTCTGGAATGGGGGAGCAGCAATTGGGCATCATAGGAAAGATTGTGAACAAGCGCGACTGGTAGCCGTAGCAGGAATGCCAGCAGGACGAACACTCTCAAACGTCCGGCGAGCCGTAGGCCGGGTAGAGCCGATGACCACGGACGTCCGCTGGCAAGTTCGGCCGCAGCTCGATTCTCGCCGGTGAATGGCCAGGCCGTGGCGGCTACTTGGGGCCAAGCTACGACGCATTCCAAATCGGCGATCCGGCAGATGGCATTCCCGATCTCAAGCCGCGAGTCGATGAGGCGACTTTGGCGCGGCGCAGCGGCGCGCTGCTGCAGACGCTTGAGGCCGAATTCCAGCGGGGACGCCTGCACGATCTGGATCGCAGGCGGACCTTGCACCAAGTTGCTACCGATAGTGCTCTGGCGATGATGACCAGCCAGCAGCTGAGCGCCTTTGACATACTTGCAGAAGGGGCAGAGCGTCGCGCACGATTTGGCGATACGCCCTTTGGCCGCGGCTGTTTGGCGGCAATTCGACTGCTAGAGACAGGCGTGCGTTGTGTAGAAGTTGAGCTCAACGGCTGGGACTCGCATGTCAACAATCATGCACTGCAGATGGGACGCGCTCGCATTCTAGACTCAGCTCTGGCTGCTACGCTGCAGGAACTGCACCAGCGGGACCTACTTGACGACACGGTGGTCTTCTGCGGCGGAGAGTTTGGGAGGACTCCTCAGATCAATCCTGCCAGTGGTCGCGATCACTGGCCGCATGGCTTCAGTGGGCTGTTAGCGGGCGGCGGTTTTCGTCGCGGTTATGTACACGGTGCAACTCCGGCCAAACCCGAGAGGCAATGGTTCGAAAAACAAAAGCCATCCCAGTCTGGGAAGACGCCTGCAATGGACGTGACGCGTTTTGCTGACAAACCGCTGAGCATCCCGGATCTGCATGCTACGCTTCTGCAGGCTTTGGGAATTGACCCTGCACAAGAGCGGGTGACTCCCATCGGTCGCCCGCTCAAGTGGAGCGACGGCCAAGTGGCGCGGGAGCTGTTGGCATAGCGTCCACACCGCTGCGAGGCCGGCTGGCTAATTGGTGTACGTGGTCAGCTTGGACTCGGGCTGGCTGGGGCCAGCCTCTTTAAGGGCGCGGATCAACTGCGACTCAGTGATAGCGTCGCGCAGAATGATGGGCGGCGCAGATGGGTCGGCTGGATAAATGGCCAGCAGTGGAATTGACAAACTGTCCAGCTCTTTGAGTTTGCTCATGATCTCATCGGACGGTTCGGACCAGTCGGCGAGCAGTGGAACCACTCCGTTCTCGTCGACAAGCTTGGCAACTCTAGGCCGGTCGATGGCGAACTTCATATTCGCTTGACATGTTAAGCACCAGCGAGCGGTGAACTCGACCATGACCGTTTTTCCCTGCGAGCGATGGGCCGCGAGGGAAGCTTCGTTATAAGGTATCCAAGGCAAGTCATGCTTGACAGGTCCGAGGAACATGAAAGCCGACATGGCACCTACGGCGGTCATGGCCAGGGCGGCTGCCCATGCCGAACGCAAGCGGTACGCTTCGGCGTATGCAGGCACGCGACCTATGAGCCAACAAGCAAACCAGACTACGATCAGGAGCGTCAGCGTGGCGATGCGATAGTCTGGGGCGATCATGGCTACGAAGTAAACCACCGTCAAAAGTAGCGGGAACGCCAAGACCTGCTTGAGGGTATCCATCCACGCTCCGGGTTTGGGCAGCAGACGAATCACGCCAGGGTAAAAACAGAGCGCAATGTAGGGCAGGCCCAAACCAATTCCGACCAACAGATACAGTAGGATGATCGACGTGACGGAAAGCGTAAGCGTCAGGCCGAAGAGCGTCCCCAGAAATGGCCCCGAGCAGGGCGTCGCTAAGAGTGTGGTTAAGATGCCTTTGAAGAACGCCCCAGTCAGTCCCTCCTGCTCCATCAGCTTGCCAGACTTGTTCGACGTGGCAAAGCCTGGAATGGGAATCTCCCACACGCCTAAGAAGCTCAAAGCCATAGCAAAGATCAGCACGGCCATGGGCACTTGGAATTCCAAGCGCGTAAACTGCTGGCCCCAGCCAAATGCCTCGCCCGCCAATTTGGCGAACACGTTGGCTAGTGCCAAGACCAGCATGACGGCCAGGATGCCTCCCACGTAGGAGACGTTGAGCGAAATGATTTTGCGTCGATTGCTGCCCGATTGATTGACAAAGCCCATCAGCTTGAGCCCGATCACCGGCAGTACGCAAGGCATAAAGTTAAGGATGAAGCCACCGGCTAGCGCGGCCAGGACCATCCAAATGTCCAGGCCGGCTCCCGCTGCTGCGGACGGCTGCTTAGCAGGCCCTGCCTCGGAAGTGCCCTGGTCGATCCAGTCCGTCAAGCTCTCCCGGTCAACGACAGTCACGTAATCCTGTTGTGCGAAGGTCAGCGCCTTGCCGGCGGCCGGAGTAGGTGGAGTTGAAGTGACGGTCAGATTGCCAGCCACCGACAGACCACTGCGCTGGCTGCACGATCGATCATTGCACGTCACAAAGCCGACTTGCAACTCGATTGGATATTCGCCGGCTTGCGCATTCTCCGGAACGCGGATCGGAATGCGCCATGTAACATCTCCATCGTGATAGCTGATAGGAGTTTCAAGTCGGCTGTCGACGGCGATGGCAGCTTCGGTCTTGGGCCGACCAAATCGCAGGCCGGCTTTGGAAGTGGCCACGATTACGGTGCGAAATTCGGACTCTTCGTCGACAAACGGATAGATGTGATAGCCTGCATCCAGTTCCGCTGTGAGCGTAATTACGGCAAGTCCGCCGGGTTTGACCTGAGCCGGTGTCAGGCTAGCGCTCCACACGGCCTGGGTGTCGGTGATTCGCAGCGATTCACTGCGCTTCTGCTCACTATAATTTCCCGTGAACTGAGCGGTCATCTTTTTGGAAATTGGAATACAGGACCCGCCGGTCATGCAGATTTGACCATCCAATGCGACCTCTAGGGAATCTTGCTCAGGATCGAGTTCTTTAGCAACGGTAAAGGGAGCAGTCCAGGTGACTAATCCATGGTGCTCCTCAATCGGCAAGCCGGGCCAGGCGCGGTCGGAGCCGATGTCCGGCGCTTGATCGGGGATGAAGGGACCGGTGAGATTGACCGAGTCGCTAAGCAGCTTCATCTTGGTGGCCATCGGCCCACCATCGGGTTGAGTGGTCGAGTACAGATGCCAGCCATCGGCAATGTCGACGGCAATCGAAAGGCGACCACTCTTGCCTGCGGATTCCAATTCGTAAGTGGCGTCAAACGTGGCGTTCTCGCCATTGGCGGAACCACCGCCCACGCTGGGCAGCCCCAGATTTCCAAAGGGAGTCGTCGATAGCTGCTTGCCTGACGCTTTGCCTTTGGACGGCGGTGATGTGCTCTGCGCCAACGCGGCAGCTGGGACCAGCATCAACAGTGCCAAACTCCAATATAAAGCTAGCCCAGTAGCTGTGCGAATGGAAGCGTTCATAGAAGATCGTTTTCCTATTGCTTGCTGGCGCGCGTGCGCCAAGTATCGAGTATCATGTTGATCTGTAGAGTAAGTGTATGTTTACCCCATAGTTGTAAGCGCGGTCAACGCTGCCAAGGCTTTTTCCGGCCTCAGGCAGGGTAAACACACGAGCGGTCTACTATGTCGCCCCCCCCCACTCGTGCCCACTAACATACGAAGGTAAACGCATGTTGCTAATCCGATTTTCGCTGCTCGCTCTGTTCTATTCTACCCTGCTTAGCTCTACGCTGGTCAGCCCGCTATCCGCTCAGCAGCCGAGGCAGAGCGCTACGCCCCTCGCCAACACTGGCGATGGCACCGCCGCAGATCCTCGGAAACAGAACGCTGCTGTTGAGCAGTCTGCCGAAGGCGACGCGATAGGCAAATCCGGCGAGTGGATTCAGTTGTTCAACGGCACGGACTTAACTGGCTGGATTCCCAAAATTCGCTATCAAGCGCTCGGAGAAAACTACGGCAAGACGTTTCGCGTTGAAGACGGTTTGCTGAAAGTGCGCTACAGCCCTGAGCATTATCCAGAATTTGGCGAGCGATTTGGTCATTTGTTTTACGAAAAGCCGTTCTCGCACTACCGCTTGCGGGTCGAGTATCGATTTGTTGGTCAACAGTGCGCAGGCGGCCCTGGCTGGGCAACGCGCAATAGCGGTATGATGCTTCATGGTGAAGACCCTGCATTGATGACTGTCGATCAGGATTTCCCGGCGTCAATCGAGTGTCAGCTGCTGGGGGGCAATGGCCGCGATCCACGCAGCACCGTCAACCTGTGCACTCCTGGCACCAACGTTGTTATGGACGGAAAGCTGTTCCTGCCTCACTGCACCAATTCCCGCTCCAAGACCTACCATGGTGAGCAGTGGGTCACGGTTGAGGTGGAGGTGCGCGGCGCCGGGGTTATCAAGCACATTATCGATGGCGAAACTGTTTTGGAGTATTCTCAGGCTCAGTACGATGAGCGTGACGCTCACGCCAAGATGCTGGCTGAAAAGCAGGGTGGGCTGCTAATTTCCGAAGGGACTATATCATTGCAGAGCGAAAGCCATCCGATAGATTTTCGCAAGGTCGAACTGCTTGTGCTGGAGCCACCGACAGAGTGATCGTCGTGCTATTTGACATCGATGGCACGTTGATCGACACTCAGGGGGCGGGAGGGGCGGCGCTGTCTTCGGCGCTGACCCAGCAATTTGGCATCGCGTTACCGCAAAAGGTCGCTCTACACGGCCGCACCGATCTGGGGGTCTTCTCTGAGTTGCTCGCCATCAATGGCATACCCGACTCTCCGGAAAATTTCAGCCGCTTGCAGGCGGCTTATTTTGAGAATCTTCCGGCGGAACTGAACCGCAGGGAAGGCGTTGTGCTGCCAGGCGTGATCGACATGCTAACTCAATTGCGGCAGAATGTTGGCTGTCACGTCGGTTTACTGACGGGAAACATGCCGGTCTCGGCCAGGATGAAACTCGATCATTTTGGCTTGTGGAAGTGGTTCGAATTTGGAATATTCGGGGACACGGTTGTTCACCGGCCGCAATTGAGTGGCCAAGTGATAACAGTCGTCAATAATCACAGTGGACATGAAGTCCCCTCACAGTGCATTATAGTAATCGGTGATACTCCGCTGGACGTAGAGTTGGCTCGCGCATTGCAGGCTCGCTGTTTGGCGGTCAGCACGGGCGGATTCACAGTCGACGAGCTGCTGATGGCAGGAGCTTGTCGAGCGGAAATCGATTTGTGCGCCACTGACGACCTGGTGAATTGGATCTTTACGCAGACGGAGTTGAGAATATGAGCAATTTGAGGACAACGATGGATGACGTGGATACAGAGATGAACGCCGTTGCCGATGAGGCGGAAGCCGACTCACTAGAGGCTAGTCCGAGCGGTTGTTTGCAGGAGGCCGCGGAGCGGATTGGCATCGATCTGCCTGGCGATGTGTTGTCCAAGCTGGAAGACTACTGCACAGCGCTGTGGGAGTGGAATACAAAAATTAACTTGACTCGCCACACTAATTTCGATCTCTTTGCCCGCCGCGATCTGCTCGATTCCGTGAAGCTGGCAGAGCATTTGAGCGAGGATGAGGAGGTGCTTGATGTGGGTACCGGAGGAGGCGTGCCGGGCATACCGCTAGCGATTCTGCGCCCCGACTTGACGGTCAGCCTGTGCGACGGCGTGGCGAAAAAATCAAAGGTTGTCAAGGACATTGTCAAGCGACTCGGCCTGCCGGTAGCCGTCCATCCGTTGCGTCTGCAAGAGGTGCTGGAAGACCTGCGCTTCAACAGCCTGGTAACGCGAGCGGCGGGCAGTATCACGCAGCTTTTGAGCTGGATGGATGAATACTGGATGGGCTGTGATCGGTTATTGGCTATTAAAGGTCCGCGTTGGGTCGAAGAGCGGGGCGAAGCTCGCCATCGAGGCCTGATGAATGAAATCGAACTGCGGCGAATTGCGTCATATTCTATGCCGGGGACTGAATCGGAATCGGTTATCTTGCAAATGAACCGCCGGAAGCATTCATAATTCGCCCTCTCCCCTTGTCGAGTTCGTCAAGCTGTGCAAACTCACTCCCTACGGAGTGAGCTTCTGAGCCCAATCTCTGCTGCTCCCATGGATGTCTTACTGATGTGCCGTGGATTCCGTGGCTCCGGTCTGGCTGGAGCCAAGCTGGACCAACTCAAATTCACGTATTTTCATTTTTATAGGGCCCGCCCTGAACCATGTCAGCCTACTCGCTTACCCACCTGAAACTGCTTGAGGCGGAGAGCATTCACATCATCCGCGAAGTGGCCGCCCAGTTTACCAAACCGGTCATGCTGTATTCGATCGGCAAAGATTCGTCGGTTATGACGCACCTAGCTCTCAAGGCCTTCTATCCAGACAAACCTCCCTTTCCTTTTATGCACGTCGATACCACGTGGAAATTCCGGGAGATGATCGAGTTTCGCGAGAGCTTCGCGCGCAAAGAACTGGGCTTGGATTTGATCGTACATATCAACGAAGCGGGGGTCAAACTGGGGGTTGATCCGGCGGAGAACAGCGAAAAACACACAGAGATCATGAAGACCGATTCGCTCAAGGAAGCCCTCACCAAATATGGCTTTGACGCGGCCTTTGGCGGAGCGCGTCGCGACGAGGAAAAGTCGCGAGCTAAGGAGCGAGTGTTCTCGTTCCGCGACAAGTTCCATCGATGGGATCCGAAAAATCAGCGTCCCGAATTGTGGAATCTGTACAACACCAAGGTCAATCCGGGCGAGAGCATCCGCGTTTTTCCTCTGAGCAACTGGACTGAATTGGATGTTTGGCAGTACATTCATCTAGAAAAGATTCCTATTGTCCCGCTCTATTTCTCGGCCGAACGCCAAGTCGTCAACCGCGGCGGAACGTGGATCATGAAAGACGACGAGCGTCTGAAACTGCAAGCGGGCGAGAAGCTGGAGACACGGCGCGTGCGATTCCGCACACTTGGCTGCTACCCGCTCACCGGCGCGGTCGAGTCGGATGCCACGACGCTACCGCAGATTATTCAAGAGATGTTGTTGGCCAAGACGAGCGAACGCCAAGGGCGGATGATCGACCGCGACGCGGGTGGGGCTGGCATGGAAGAGAAAAAGAAGCAGGGGTATTTCTAAGATGAGTCATCAAAGCGAACTGATTGCCAGCGACATCGACAGCTATTTGGCACAGCATGAACGCAAAGAACTGCTGCGGTTTATCACCTGCGGCAGCGTGGACGACGGCAAGAGCACCCTTATTGGTCGGTTGCTATATGATTCCAAAATGCTCTATGAAGACCAACTTGCACAGTTGGAGTCTGAGTCGAAGACGCACGGTACCACCGGCGGGAAATTCGATCCCGCGCTGGTTACCGACGGCTTAAAGGCTGAGCGAGAGCAGGGCATTACCATCGACGTGGCCTACCGCTACTTCTCGACGGCCAAGCGAAAATTTATTATCGCCGATACGCCAGGCCACGAGCAATACACTCGAAATATGGCCACCGGCGCCTCCTCGGCCGATCTAGCGGTGATTTTGATCGATGCGCGGCACGGCGTATTGACGCAGACCAAGCGGCATAGCTTCATTGTCTCACTACTGGGCATTCGCCACGTCGTGGTCGCCATCAATAAAATGGACTTGGTCGACTTTAGCCAAGCTCGCTACGATGAGATCTGCGCGGACTATCGCGCTTTCATAACGCGCCTGGATCTGCCCGACCTGCACTTCATCCCGATCTCTGCGCTGTCCGGGGACAACGTTGTGGATCCCAGCCCCAACATGCCCTGGTATCGCGGTGCTACGCTGATGAACGTCTTGGAATCGGTCTACATCGGGTCTGATCGAAACTTCGAGGACTTCCGATTTCCAGTGCAGTATGTCAACCGGCCCAATCTGGACTTCCGCGGCTTCTGTGGTAGCGTGGCCTCAGGCATCGTCCGCAAGGGGGACGAGATCATGGTCTTGCCCTCGCGGCAAACCAGTCGCATCAAGAGTATTGTGACCTACGATGGTGAACAGAATGAGGCCTTCACACCTCAGGCTATCACGTTGACGCTCGAGGATGAAATCGATTGCAGCCGCGGTGATATGATCGTTCGTCCCGGCAATATACCCAAAATCGCGCACGATTTCGACGCCATGCTAGTGTGGATGAGCAGCGATGCCATGGTGCCAGGGAAAAGCTATCTGTTCAAGCACACCACGCAGACTTCGATGGGACAGATCGACTCGCTGCGCTACCGCATCGACGTGAACACGCTGCACAGCTCGCCCGCGCCAGACCTGCAGCTCAATGAGATTGGTCGCTGTACCATCACCCTCAATCAACCCATCTACTTCGATGCCTACCGTCGCAACCGTTCTACCGGTGCGTTTATCGTGGTCGATCGGATGACGAATGTGACTGTCGCAGCTGGCATGATCACAGCTCGCGAGACCGATCAGCGGGCCAGGCTGGCCCCGTGGGAGGTCGAGGAGGTTTCTGACGAGGCGATCGCCGCTGGCGTCAACGTAGTAACCGCCGAAGAGCGCCAAGCGCGCTTGGGCCAGTCGCCGGCTACGTTGCTATTCACGGGCTTGAGCGGTAGTGGCAAGACGACCATCGCCCGCGGAGTAGAGCGTGTCCTGTTCGATGCTGGCCGCACCTGCATCGTGCTCGATGGTGAAGAACTGCGGCGCGGGCTGAGCCGCGATTTGGAATACACGGCCGAGGATCGCTCAGAGAACTTACGCCGCGCCGCTCAGTTGGCGCGAGTGCTCAACGATAACGGCTTTATCTGCTTGGCCGCACTGGTCGCTCCCGATGCTGAGATGCGCGAGCGGGCAGCCGAGCTGGTCGGTCGCCAACGCTACGTAACGATTCACGTCGATGCGCCGCTGGAAGTCTGTCGCGAGCGTGATCCGCGCGGTCATTATTTGCGGGCTGACCAGGGCGATTTACCGGCGCTACCCGGTGCGGGCGGCGTCTACGAAGTCCCTCTTGAGCCCGATCTGGTGCTAAATACGGTCGATTCGTCGATCGACGAGTGTGTGGCTGAAGTGGTTGAACTGCTGCGTCAGCGAAGGTTGATCCGTTGAGCGAACTTCGCCAAGGTGCAGCGCGGGGGCGCGCTCGCCAAGCGGGTTTAACAAGTCGAAACAAACTATGTTACTTTATTGAAGTCAACTATGAGATCGATCAAGAAACTTCTGGCCGCCAATCGCAGCGAAATAGCCACGCGTGTTTTTCGCAGTGCGCACGAGTTGGGGATTCGCACGGTTGCGATTTACTCGCATGAGGATCGCTTTGCGCTGCACCGCTTTAAAGCGGACGAAGCCTATCCGATTGGCAAACCGGGCGAACCCATTCGGTCGTACTTGGATATCGCAGGAATCGTTGCTCTGTGTCAGCAGCACGACATCGATGCGGTCCATCCCGGTTATGGCTTCCTGGCAGAGAATCCGGAATTTGCCCGCGCTCTGGAGGCGGCGGGAATCGTCTTCGTGGGACCGAGCGTGGAGGCGCTTGAGAAGCTGGGAGATAAAGTCGCCGCTCGCGACATCGCCATCAAAGTTGGCGTGCCTGTCTTGCCCGGCAGTCCTTCAGCGGTCAGCAGTTTAGCTCAGGCCAAGCAACTTGCGGCTGAGATGGGCTATCCGGTCATGCTCAAAGCTTCCAAAGGTGGTGGCGGGCGCGGTATGCGGATGGTCGACAAAGAGGAGCAACTCGCCGCGGCACTTGAGTCTGCACAGCGCGAGTCGCTGTCAGCCTTCGGCAGCGACGAAGTGTTCGTCGAAAAGCTTGTGCGACAGGCGCGGCACCTAGAAGTCCAACTGCTGGGTGATGACTATGGCAACTTGATCCACCTGTACGAACGGGATTGTTCGGTGCAGCGTCGACATCAAAAAGTTGTCGAGCTTGCGCCGGCGCCCAATCTAACTCCCCAAATCGCTGCCCAGCTTCACGAAGCGGCCCTGGCGATCGGCAATGAAGTAGGTTATCGCGCGGCCGGTACGGTAGAGTTTTTGTACGATACCGAGCAGGAGAAGTTCTACTTTATCGAAGTTAATCCGCGGATACAGGTTGAGCACACGGTTACCGAAGAGGTGACCGGTATCGACCTCGTGCGAGCTCAGATATTGGTTTCCATGGGACATCGTCTGGGCGATGCCGAAGTAGGACTGCCCACTCAGTCGCAAGTCACTACCAACGGCTTTGCCATGCAGTGCCGCGTCACGACCGAGGATCCCGCGAACCAATTCCGTCCCGACTACGGCCGCATCATCCACTACCGAAGCGCTGGCGGAATGGGCATTCGATTAGATGCCGGCAGCGCATATTCGGGCGCAGTGGTCAATCCGTTTTATGATTCGATGCTAGTTAAGGTCACTGCACGCGGCAGGACTCTAGCCGAAACTGCCAGGCGGATGGAGCGTTGCTTGCAGGAATTTCGTATTCGGGGTGTCAAAACGAATATTCCATTTCTGATTCAAGTCATCGACTACGATTTGTTTCTAGAGGGCAAGGCCACGACTCGGATGATCGATACGACGCCGAGCCTGTTTGAATTGCCGACTCGGCGCGACCGCGCCACGCGTCTACTGCGCTATATGGCCGACGTGATCGTCAACGGCAATGCGCTGGTCGCCGGGCACACCATCGCTACCCGCCGCGAACCGGCCGCCATTCCAGCGATCGAGCACTCTCGGGCACTTCCGCGGGGCACTCGCGATCGCCTTCGCGAACTGGGGCCGACTAAATTTGCACAGTGGGTGCGCGACGAAAAATCGCTGCTGCTGACCGACACTACCATGCGCGACGCGCATCAGTCGTTGTTAGCTACGCGTCTGCGAACGTTCGACATTATGCAAATTGCCGAGGTCTACGCGCGGCGGGCTCCCGAGTTCTTCTCACTTGAGATGTGGGGTGGAGCAACCTTCGATACCTCGATGCGATTTCTGAAGGAGAGCCCCTGGCAGCGACTAGTAAAGCTGCGCGAAAAGATCCCCAACATCCTGTTCCAGATGTTGCTTCGCGCCAGCAACGCAGTGGGCTACACCAACTACCCGGACAACGTGGTCAAGATCTTTGTCCGCGAGGCGGCAGATGCTGGCATCGACGTCTTCCGCGTGTTCGACGCGCTGAACTGGGTGGAGAACATGCAGGTCGCCATGGAGGCAGTGCTCGACAGCGGTGCGATCTGCGAAGCGTCGATCTGTTACACGGGAGACATTCTTAATCCCAACCGCCCCAAGTACGATTTGAAATACTATGTCCAACTGGCCAAGCACCTGGAGAAGCTGGGCGCGCACATGTTGGCCATCAAAGATATGGCGGGGCTTCTGAAACCCGAAGCAGCCCGAATACTAGTCCGCACCTTGCGGCAAGAGATCGGCATTCCCATCCACTTTCACACGCACGACACGGCGGGCATTCAGGCCGCATCGATTCTAGCGGCCACCGAAGAGGGACTGGATGTAGCCGACGGTGCGCTGGCTAGCCTCTCGGGCGGTACATCACAGGTCAACCTAAATACGCTTGTCGAAGCCTTGCGGTTTGGGCCTCACCAAAGCCAACTCTCCACACAAGCCCTCAGTGAACTTTCAAATTATTGGAAATCAGTTCGCGAGTTTTACCTGCCGTTTGAGAGCGAAGCCTTGGCCGCCGACGGTTCGCTGTACGAACACGAGATGCCTGGCGGACAGTACACCAATCTGTATCATCAAGCTCGCGCGTTGGGGCTGGCTGATCGTTGGGCAGAAGTCTGCCGAGTGTACGCCGATGTCAACCAGATGTTTGGCGATATTGTAAAGGTAACTCCGACGTCCAAGGCGGTCGGTGACATGGCGCTGTTCATGGTGGCCGGCAATCTATCGGTTGAGGATGTTTTGAAATCCGATCGCGATCTATCGCCCCCGGCTTCGGTGATCGACCTGCTGAGCGGCATGATGGGCCAACCACCCGGTGGCTTCCCGCCGCAGGTCGTTAAGGCAGTGCTGCGCGATCGGCCGCTCGTCTCTGGCCGTCCCGGCGCATCGCTGCCTGCCGCAGACCTAGAGGGAACACGACAGAAGCTGACCCAACTGCTCGATCGCACGGCCACGGATCGCGAGTGCATTACGCACATCTTGTATCCCAAAGTCTACGAAGAATTTATCGAGCACTATAAGGCCTACGGCGACGTGAGCATGTTGCCAACACCTTATTTCTTCTACGGTCCAGACTCCACCGAGGAGGTCTCAGTTGACATCGAAGAGGGCAAGCGGCTGATCATTCGTTATCTGGCTACTGGCGAGCCCAAACCGGATGGGACGCGAACGGTTTTCTTCGAACTCAATGGACAACCACGCGAAGTTGAAGTGATTGACAAATCGCTCGACAGCGCCGAATCGCAAACGGTCAAAGCGGATCCGGGCGATCCGACCCATGTGGCAGCAAACATGCCGGGTATGGTAATCGGCGTGGCAGTCAAGCAAGGCGACCATGTAAATGCAGGAGATAAGCTACTGGCCCTCGAAGCAATGAAAATGGAGACTACAATAAATGCTGAACGCGAAGGGGAAGTCGTCCAACTGCTTATCAAGTCGGGTTCTCAGGTCGCCGCCGGCGATTTGCTGATGGTGATCAAGTAGGCATAGTTTCCAGTGAGCTTTCAGAAGGGTCTGCATGGCGCACCACATCGGTGACTACATAATGCGCGGCGAGTTGCGAAATACGCGGGCCAACGGCGTCCATGGCTGGCTGCAGTTCGCTCATGATCTAGGCGTGCACTTAGAGCTAACCGGCAACTTTCGTGGCCAACTGGCGGGCAAGCACTTTAAATTCTCCACGCCGCGGTTTGACCAGGCAGATCCACAGCAGTCGGACCCGCTTCCCGAAGATATCCAGCGGCTGGTTGATCGACAAATCGGAGTGATTGGTGAAGTGCGCTTGCTCCGAAGACGTGTGCCCACGATCCCGCTGGACGACTTCACGCTGCTAGATCGCGCAGGCCAACAACGCTGCTCTGTAGAGAAGGACTGTCTGTACCTGGAGTGGTTCAGTCAGAACGGTCGCGTCGTCGCCGAAATTGTTGATCCTAGTATCGAATATGTGGACGATCAACAAACCGATCGCGATGATCCGCCCGTGTTCGAACCCATGGGCGACGGTCTTGATAGCAGTATCGCCGAGACCTATCTCGATCTGGAAGGCCGAGCCATCGCCGACGCCGAAATGGAAGATGGACGTGACGGCGATGATGAGACCGAAATGGACGACGAAGCCGATGATCCCTACGGACTATTTGCACCCGATCTGGACCAAAATCTAGCCGATGCACTCAAAACGCCAGACACACTGCGGGACAGCGACTTTGACGAGCGCTATGACGAGGATGGCGGGGAACCGACTACGCGAAGCTGGGATGAAGTCATCCCGGGGCTCGACCCGGCCATCAAAGCTATGTATGAGCAGTGGGACGAAATTTTCGAAGGCAAAAAGGACGAACCAGTAGCGTACCTGTTCGACACGCCTCTTCGCTTGCCCCCGCCAGACCGGGTTAGCACAGACCAAGAAGCACAACCGCTGGTGGTGGCCATCTTAGCCAAGTTGGCCCTGTTGAGCGTAGCTGTGGACGTGTGCGAGCACTACACCCCGCTACAAACCTATCGCTTGTTGATGACCGAAATTCTACCCACGGCCAAAGTACATCCCAATTTAGCGGCCAGCCGCATGATTCAGCATTACTCGACCAGCGACCATTGCGAAACATGCGATGCGGAATTCGAAGCAGAGTACAACGCACGTCAGCAAGCTGAGACTGATCCTTCGGCCGAAGACTTCGATGACTTCGACGAGGATGATCAAGACGTCGACGGCAGCGACGACGACGAACTCTATTGAGATAGCGGCTTCGCTAGAAATTTACATCAGCACGTAGCACTACAGTTGGCTGTGGTGCTGTTGCGCCGCTCGGGCGGGTTTGAGGCTACTATGCAGACGGTTGGCACGTCCTAGCCCGCTGCTATCGGTCATGGGCAAGTTCGTACTCGGTGATCTTGCTCTCGTTCTCTAAGGTCAGGGCGATGTCGTCCAGGCCGTTGAGCAAGCAGTGCCGACGGAAGGACTGCACTTCGAACTCCAGCGACAATCCATGTGGATCGCTGATGGTGCAGGTCTCTAGATCGACGGTCATTTGGTAGGGTGCGTGCTTTTCGGCGCGAGCGAACAAATCTTCGATAACAGATTCGGACAATTTGATCGGCAGCACGCCGTTTTTGAAACAGTTGTTGAAAAAGATGTCGGCAAACGAAGGTGCCAAGACTACTCGGAATCCATAATCCTCCAACGCCCAAACCGCGTGTTCACGGCTGGATCCGGAACCGAAATTGCGTCGTGTGAGTAAGATAGAAGCGCCGGCGACTTCGGGCTGATTGAGTTCAAATTCAGGGTTGTCGCTGCCATCATCTAAAAACCGCCAGTCGAAGAACAGAAACTGTCCGAATCCCGTGCGCTCGATCCGCTTTAAAAATTGCTTGGGAATGATTTGATCTGTGTCCACGTTGGCACGGTCCATGGTCGCCACAGTGCCGGTCAGTTTGGTGAAGGCTTGCATGATATCTTAAGTCGATTGTTTGGATGATGGTTGACAGGTGGTTTCGACGGTCGAAGAACAGCGATGCGCTTCACCGCCGATTTCCGTGTCGTCCCCTCATCGGCTTGAGAGGACAACATATAAGTTTTGCATGTGTGAATGAGGCTCAGCCCAGGCTAAGCACCCCACGGCCGGCAGCCAACGGGCTGGCGGTCGAGCGGCTTACGACTTGTAATTCCATTGGCGAATGTCATTGAATCGGCCTTCGATAGCGGCCGCTGCAGCCATGGCGGGGGAGACTAAGTGCGTGCGTCCGCCTTTGCCTTGACGCCCTTCGAAGTTGCGATTGCTAGTCGACGCGCAGCGATCTCCGGGTGCGAGGCGATCTGGATTCATCGCGAGGCACATGCTGCATCCCGCCTCGCGCCAATCAAAACCAGCTTCGGTAAAGATCTTGTCCAGCCCCTCGGCCTCGGCTTGACGCTTGACTTGGCCACTGCCTGGAACGACCATCGCGTTTACTTTAGAACTGACCCGGTAGCCCTTCACGACTTTGGCAGCGGCGCGCAAATCTTCGATGCGCGCGTTGGTGCACGAGCCAATAAACACGCGGTTGATTCCGATTTCGCTAATAGGTGTACCGGCTTGCAAGCCCATATACTCTAGCGAAGCGGCGGTGGTCTTCTGCTCGGTTTCGTCGCCACAGTCGGCCGGATTGGGCACCGACGTAGAGATCGATCCGACTTGTCCAGGGTTCGTACCCCAGGTGACCTGCGGTTCGATGTCCGCCCCCTCGAACTTGCTGACTTTATCGTAGTGTGCACCGGGGTCAGAGGGGAGTTGCTTCCAGCGCTGGACCGCCGCGTCGAAGTCCTGCGGCGCAAATGGCTTGCCCCGAAGATACTCAAAAGTCGTCTCATCCGGCGCGATCATCCCCGCGCGTGCGCCGGCTTCGATCGACATATTGCACACGGTCATCCGCTCTTCCATCGACAAATTGCGGATTGCCGAACCGGTATACTCAAGCACATATCCCGTACCGCCATGGGTGCTCAGTTGACCGATGAGATAGAGGATCAAGTCTTTAGCCGTGACGCCTGGAGCCAGATCGCCACTGACCCGCAGCTCATACGTCTTGGGCAAATACTGCAGTAGCGTCTGGGTGGCCAGGACGTGCTCAACTTCGCTGGTCCCGATACCAAAAGCCAAAGCCCCGAACGCACCGTGGGTGGCCGTATGGCTGTCGCCGCAAACGATGGTCATGCCGGGCTGAGTGTAACCCAGTTCTGGGCCGATAATATGTACAATACCTTGATTGACGTCGTTCAGGTCATACAGTTTGATCCCGAACTCCTTGCAATTATTGCGCAGTGTGTCGACTTGCTGCTTGGCGACTGGATCAGCGATCGGCAGATTGCGATCTGTGGTGGGCACATTGTGGTCGGGAGTAGCGATCGTATACTGCGGGCGGCGGACTTTGCGGCCGGCCAGACGCAGACCCTCAAAAGCCTGAGCACTGGTGACTTCGTGCACCAGATGCAAATCGATATATAGCATCGCTTGCTTGGTGGGTTCAGCCAATACGACGTGCTCATCCCAGATCTTCTGAAACATGGTTCGCGGGGAACCAGCGTTGGTACTCATGCTTTTATCCTGCGCACCCCTTGTTGTGAGGGGCGCCATTAGAAAAACTCTGCTATGGTGTCTATCTCGGGATCAGGCACCGCGAATTGGATGCTCAAAGATCGTTCCCAGGCGACAAACTGTCAAGCGCTGTCGTCGGATTGCCCCGATTGTTCCTCACGAATCTTACTTGCATAGGCTCAGCCGTGCTAAAATCGGGATTTCGAGGTGGGGCCCCGCAGGGCGGCTCTCGCTCATGGCTCAGCTAAGTCCTATTCTACCGCGATTGTTGCTGGCTGTGCCGTTGGCCTGCTGGGGCGGATGCTGGAGGTCTAATTTTTCGTCAGATTCCACCGTGCGTCAATTCCAAGTTGCCTCTTCGTCGATGGCCCCGGCGCTGCTGGGGCCTACTCTGACGGCGAGTTGCTTGACCTGCGCATACGCCTTCCCACTCGCCGCAGAGACATATCGCGTCGGCCTGCCGACACGCTGCCCTAACTGCGGTGGCTTGTGCGGCGTTCCATCCGAGCTTCGGCCTGGCCAAACAGTACAGCTCGAGCGGCTGGCGGACTTGTCGGATGTACAGCGCTGGGACCTGATCGCCTTCCGGCACCAGCCCAGCCATTCGACCCAAGTCAAGCGCGTGTGGGGACTGCCAGGCGAAGTCGTCGAGTTGCGCCACGGAGAGGCTTGGATCGATGGCATCATGCTCCGCAAATCGTTAGCGGAGCTGCGGCAAGTTGCCGTGCCGGTGTACGAGCTATCACGTGGTGGGGCCGGTCAGTGGTGGTGCTCTGAGCCAGCCGGCGAGCCGGCACCGGTAGCCACCAAATTCGCAGCCGGTAGCCTGCGTGTGCTTGCGGGCCAGCGACTTCATCTAGGGCACGTCCGCCCCGCCCCGGTGCATCCCGCCGACGTTTCAGCCGCGCAGTGGCAGAGCGCCAGCCCTGTCGTTGACGATTACCCGATCAACCAGGGCCTGTCGATCCAGCAACATATCGTCAAGGACGGCCTCATCTGGCTGCAGTTGCAGCGTCCGCTGCGCAGCGGCCTGCGGATTGGTGTCCGAGTCGCAGCGAGCGATGGTGAGCGCGTTCTACACGTCCTATTCGAAGCGCCGCAGGCCAGCTTCCGATCACACGCTTCGCCGGAATTGCAAATCGCTAGAGAAAGAGAAGCTGTCGAGGCCGACTTCACCATGGCTGCTCATCAGCGCATAGAAATGGGTTGGTGTGATGGGCGCTTGCTGCTCAAGACCGATTTGCAGTCGCGCGTCGTCGGAGCAGAGGAACTCAGGTCGCTGCCCACAGCCGCGCAGGGCCTCGACCCGGAATGGGCTTTGCACGAGATCTGCCGCTTGGAGACCAGCCGGGCTGTCGACATCGACCTGTTTGGCTTTGCTCGCGATCTTTATCTGATCTCAGCCGATGGTCAGGCGGGCGAGGGCGGCCCTGCGGCTAATGAGCACGGCCACGCGGCCGCATCGCTGCTAGACGGCTTCTATGTGCTGGGAGATAATCTGCCAGCCTCGCAGGACAGCCGGCAAAAACTAGGGCGAGTCCGCCCCGTGCACGTGCTCGGCCGCAT
This sequence comes from uncultured Pirellulaceae bacterium, assembly GCA_934278005.1. GTDB lineage: Bacteria > Planctomycetota > Planctomycetia > Pirellulales > Pirellulaceae > Aureliella. The sequence goes on from CAKQWG010000008.1 coordinate 27,945, forward strand.
CGTCGCCAGCTCAGCGAATAAGCCTAACGAGATGCGCATTGAGGACTAACACTGAGAGAGCACGCGGCGCTCGACGCCACAAGGCAACGTGCAACTATGGCTGATCGCAGTCGCGCTGCTCGGCTAAGCGGTCAGCGCGTTGGGGGGGTAGCCCGTGAACAGAGTGCTAGATCACAGTAAGTTTTCGGCGAAACGCTGCTTGAGGCAAGCCAGTGCGGTTTCGCCAGCAGCGCTCGCTACGACCACGTTGACTCGCGACTCGCTGGTATTGATCATCTCCACGTTGATGCCCGCTTCCGCTAGGACCTCGAACATGCCAATGGCCACGTTGGTGTGACTGCGCAAGCCGATGCCGCTGACCGACAGCTTAGCAATCTCCTGGCTGCCGAGCACACGCGATACGGAAAACTTCTTCTTCAGCTCCTCCATGGCTTGCATACAAGCCGCGTATTGCTCGCGTGGGATAGTGAAGCTGATCCCTGTTTCACCTTGGAAGCCATCGTAGCTTTGGATGATCATATCCACAAAGATGCCTTGAGCTGCCACGGCGTCAAAAATGTCAGCGGCTAAGCCTGGAGAATTAGGAACTCCTAGCAGCGTGACTCGTGCTTGATCGTCCACCAAGGTAATCTCGCTCAACACAAGCTGCTCCATGTCTACCATCCGCAGATCTTCCACCAGTTTTTCGATATTGGTGGAATTGCTACGGCGTACGGGCAGTTTATCCCACGTGGCGGCATCAGCGGGTTTATGGAATAGTTCAAATGACTGGTGCACTGCGCGCAGCGCTGCCAGGGCTTCGTTGCGATTGACCAGCACCGAGATTTTAATTTCGCTGGTAGTGATCATTTGGATATTGATGCCCGAGGCGGCCAGGGCGCGGAACATCTGCTGGGCCACGCCTGTCTGCTGCGACATGCCGAGTCCCACGACTGAAATCTTCGATACGTCGTCGTCCTTGGTAAAGCCACTGGCTCCTACAGAACGCACGGCCAGATCGACCGCCTTGGTAGCCGCCTTCAGCTCCTCTTTGGGAACTGTGAATGAAATATCCGCACGGTTGGCTTGGCCAATATTCTGCACGATCATATCGACAGTGATCTTGCGATCGGCCAGTTGTTTGAAGATCTCGCAGCTGGAACCCGGCTCATCGGGTACGCCCTGAATAGTGATACGGGCTTCATTGCGAGTCATCGCGGCTCCGGACACCGCAGCCGTCGGCGATTCGGGTTCAGCCACGATTAGCGTTCCGCGGATGTCGCTGAAACTGCTGCGCACGTGGATTGGCACGCCGTGTTTCTTCGCGAACTCGATCGAACGGCTGTGCATCACGCCCGCGCCCAGGCTGGCCAGCTCGAGCATTTCATCGTAGCTGATGCGGCTCATCTGCCGGGCTTCTGGTAGCTGCCGTGGATCGGTGGTATAGACGCCATCGACGTCGGTGTGAATCTCACAGGCGTCGGCGTGCAGGACGGCCGCCAAAGCGACTGCCGTGGTGTCGCTACCGCCACGTCCCAGAGTAGTGATGTTCAGATCTTCGTCGATGCCTTGGAAACCCGCCGCGATAACAATGTTGCCTTCGTTGAGCAGCTTGCTGATGCGGTCGGGTGAGATGGTTCGGATGCGCGCCTTGGTGAAGGCCGAGTCGGTTTGAATGCCGATCTGCGCGCCGGTCAAGCTGACCGCCTTGTAGCCCAGCGATTCGACGGCCATCGCCATTAGTGCCACGCTGACTTGTTCTCCAGTAGACAGCAGCATGTCCATTTCTCGCGCCGGCGGAGTGTCGTTGACCTGCGAGGCGAGTTCGATCAGTAGATCGGTGTTCTGGCCCATGGCGCTGACTACCACCACCACCTGATTGCCCTCTTGCTGAGCGCGGATGGCCTTGCGGGCTGCGGCTAGGATTTTTTCTGGATCAGCGACGCTGGTTCCGCCAAACTTCTGGACGATGAGACGCATGTTTCGTGGGACTTTCTATAAATATACGTGGCGCAGCCAGGCACTCGCCCAGCATGCGCCCGAGCACCCGACCAGCATCAACTGGCTTGCTCAGATCGTGACCGGCAAATCTAAACATCCGAATCGAAATGTTATCGGATTCTACAAAAAATGGGAGCCGTTCCGCGGGGCCGGATCGAGGAAAACAAGCAATCCAGAAAACGTCCGAGCGACGACGCTAGCTAGAGCCGGGCAGGCCACGGGCAGACGTCTAGCGGGCCAGCCTAGGACCCGTTCTGCGCCTGCCCTACCAACTGCCCTGTATAAAAGTTTCCATCATCTCCCAGCCGTTGGGGAACGAGCGCGGTGCCGCTGCAGCGGATTTTTCACTGTAGCTGGCGCCTGTCGCAGCAATGCCAGTTCCGCAGACCGCTAGCGGCACCATGCCGTGGCTGTGCTTCTTCGTAGAGCAGGGGGTGGCGTGATCGGGCAGGACCAATAAGCGATACTCGGGGAAGGTCTTCAGTTTATCGAGCACCGGCCCTACGACGTGCTGATCAATTTGCTCCAGCGCGCGGATCTTCTCATCGTGCCGCCCCTCATGCGAGGCTTCATCCGTTGCTTCCACGTGCACGCAGACAATATCGACGCTATCCAGTGCTTCGACCGCAGCCTGGCCCTTGCCAGCGTAGTTGGTGTCCAGATAGCCGGTGGCTCCATCGACTTCGATTCTTTGCCACCCGATCAGCGCCGCCAACCCGCGCAGCAGATCGACGGCAGTGATCATAGCTCCCTGCAGCCCGAAGCGAGACTCGAACGAAGGCAGCACTGGACTGCGGCCTTGTCCCCATAGCCAGATGTTGGTGGCCGGCTTGTGGCCGGCCGCGACGCGAGCGCGATTGACCGCGTGATCGGCAAACAGCGGCACCGATAGCTGCATAAATTCGGTCAGCACGTCGCTTCCCGGACCGCGTGGGTAATCGTCGCAGACGTTCAAGTCGGTCAAGTCATGTGGCGCTCGGGTGCGCGTGTCACTGCTGAATAGCGGCTTGGCCGCATCGCTGCCGCGAAAGATCATCAGATTGCGGTAGCTGACCCCAGCTAAGAATTCAAAGCGCGAGTCGCTGATGTTATTGGCTAAATCCTGCAGCAAGCGTCGCGCATCCTCGCTAGATATATGATCGGCGGTGAAGTCGACCATGATTTGATCGATAATCGTCACCAAATTGCAGCGTACCGCCCAGTCGTTAGGACCGAGCATGATGCCCTGAGCGGCCGCTTCGATCGGTGCTCGGCCGGTGAAGTACTTGTTCGGGTCGTACCCGAACAAAGTCATGTTGGCAACTTCGCTGCCGGCGGGCAGGTGGGCAGGCACGTTGTCGGTCTGCGCCACTAGGCCCTGTGCGGCCACGCGGTCCATATTCGGGATGGAGGCGACTTCCAGCGGTGTCTTACCGCCTAGTCCGTCCAACGGTAGATCGGAGCATCCGTCGGGAATAATAATAGCGTATTTCATAGGCTGTTAATGCTTTGCGGATTAATTTAGTCGTTGAAAGAGCGTCGCTGATCTCTCCGCGATCAGATGCTCATCTGGTTTATTAGTTCCAAGCGTCTCAGGTTGCTGAGTTTCCGGCCGCGGGCCGGTCAGCGACAAAGATTCTATTCCATAACCCGCATGCGCACGCTATCCCCACTGACAATTGGCAGTTCCATAATCCGTTCCACGGCGGTCCGCGCCGCACCCTCGGGAGCTTCGTGAGTCATGATTACCAATTGCACCGGGGCACCATTGGTCCGTGGAGTCGGTTCGTGCTGGATGATCGAGGCGATGGATAACTTCTGTTCACCCAGAATAGCTGTCAGTTTGGCCATGACGCCGGGCTGGTCCGCTACCTGGAAGCGCATGTAATACCGTCCGGGCAGATCATCATCGGGACGAATGGAGACTGGCGACGCTCGATTGCTCCATAGTTCTAATGAGCGGAAGGTGATAGGCGCTCGACCGACGGCAGTATCGATCATGTCCGCTACGACGGCGGACGCGGTGGGCATTTGGCCAGCGCCTTGTCCATGGAAGAACAGATCGCCAACGGCGTCGCCGACGACGCGGATGGCGTTGTAGTTGGCACGGACTTCCGCTAGCGGATTGCCGATGCGAATGAGCGTTGGGGCCACGCTCAGCTCCAGGCCCGCGGGAGCCAACTGCGCGGCGGCGATGAGTTTGATGCGGTAACCCAGTGTTTTAGCAAAACTCAGGTCGATCGCACTTAGCGAATCAATGCCCACTCGCGGAATCTGATCCCAGCGAATGCGCGCGCCGAAGGCCAAATGCGCCAGGATCGCCAGCTTCTGAGCCGCATCGGTTCCGTCGACGTCCATGGTTGGATCGGCTTCGGCATAGCCCAGTCGCTGTGCCTCTTTCAGGGCCGCCTCGTAGCTCCAACCCTGTTCGTCCATCTGCGACACGATGAAGTTGCTCGTTCCGTTGAGGATCCCGTGCAGCGACAGGATCTGATTGGCCGAGAAGCACTGGCTAACGTTGGTAATGATCGGAATCCCGCCGGCCACGGCAGCTTCAAACGCGATGCAGCGCCCCAGGGCGCGCGCCCGATCGAACAATTCGGGACCATGTTCTGCCAGCAGGGCCTTGTTGGCGGTCACCACGTCTTTACCCGCTTCTAACAGTTGCAGCATGATCGTGCGCGCCGGTTCGAGCCCGCCGATCAACTGCGCGACGACCTCGATCTCTGGGTTATTCAGGACATCGTTGAGGTCCGTCGTCAGCACACCGCTGGGGACCGCGTATCCCCGCTGCCGGCTCATGTCACGCACTACGGCCTTTTCTAACCACAGCGTCCGACCGGCGTGGCGAGCTGTGCGGTCGCCGTGATCCAGCAGCAGTTTGGCCACTCCGGCACCCACCGTGCCCAGGCCAACAATGGCGACTTTCGTTTTTTCCATCATTCAATCCGCTTTTAAGTAGGGATTGGCACTAGTGCCACTAAGACTCCATGACACACTGCCTAAAACTGAGCCGCATATCCTACTCGAAACCCCCTCAGGTTTGGCAGGTGGGGTTTGCAAGTGTCGCAGACCCCCTGACGTGAGACAGTTGCCGCGCTAAAATAGAGCCTTTTGGTATGAAGTCTCCTCCTAGCCTGTGAGCCAGCATGCTCCGTCCCTTACGCTTCTTCCTATCCTTCCTATTGCTGTTCAGCTTCGTAGCCATCTTGACGGCGGTCGCGGTGCTGGCTCCTACTGCCTCGCAGCCAGCGACCGGTGGGAACCGCTCTTCGCTGGCGGATTTACTGTCTGTTCGCGCGCCAGTCGCCAATCGCTCTGTCGGCCAGTCCACTGCCGATTCGGAAAATAACGTCGAAAAGCTGACCATGCAAGATTTGGTGGCGCTCGCCCAGCGGATATTAGCAGATATGCGCCATAACTTGCATGACTACCGGGGCGTTCTAGTTAAGCACGAGCGGATTGCGGGGAAGATGGCCGCCCAGGCCCGTATGGAATTTAAAATTCGCAATTCGACCACGTCGCCTGCGGGCGGCTTAGCGACTTACATGAAGTTCCTCGAGCCGAGGTCAGCCCGCGGCCGCGAAGTGATTTGGATCGAAGGGCAGAACGATAATAAGCTGGTCGTTCACGAAGGCGGCCTGCTCAATCTGCTGCGTATCGAGTTGGCTCCGGACAGTTCCTTAGCCATGCTGGGCAACAAGTATTCCATTACAGAAGTCGGCTTCATCCGGCTTGTCGAGAAGCTGATTGAGAAAATTGATCGCGACGTCGATTTGAGCCAGTGCATTATTGAGACGCGTGATGGAGAAATGGTCGGCGATCGAGTTTGCCAACTGATACAAGTAACCCAGCCGCGGAGTGTACCGGGTGCCGATTTCTATATAGCTCAGGTCTTCTTAGATACCGAGCGGCAGATACCGCTGCGCTACGCCGCCTTTATGTGGCCCGAGCACGAGGGTGGAGAACCGCCGCTGGAAGAGGAATACACGTATTTGGATGTCGAGTTAAATGTCGGGCTAACCGACAGCGATTTCGACCCCGATAATCCACTCTACAGCTTTCCATAGTCTCCCCCTCGCGACTGTAAGTGTGGCACGACGCTCCGCGTCGTTCCTTCGGCGACAGTGCGAATGACATCAAGACGAGATGTAGGGTGCCATCGGCTACTTCGCCAACCATAGGAGCAACTGCGCGTTACAATGATCACATGACATCTTCAGAGAGCCAGGGCAGTCCTGAGCAGACCGCGGCGTCCACGCGAGACGAGCGCATCCAGTCGCCTCACGATCGGCTGATCAATCAGACATTGCAACAGGCCGAGGCGGCCCGCGATCTGCTGGCTCGTCATCTGCCAAGCGAAGTCGTTCAGCACCTAAAACTCGGCACGTTGGTTCCAGTCGACACCAGCTTCATTGATCGCAACCTCAGGCGTCGGTTTGCTGATCGGCTGTTTTCGGTCGAGGTATCAGACGAGATCGTTCGCAGCCTCAA
>CAKQWG010000009.1 GCA_934278005.1 uncultured Pirellulaceae bacterium
CCGTTCGTCCACCTATGCCCGCTAACTCGATGTGTCGACAGCAGCGCTGGCCAGAGTTACAATGTGAGACGGGAGACGAGCTATGGAAATTGAAACTTTTATTGACACATTGAACCCCGAGCAGCAGCAGGCTGCCTTTGATCTGCTTTGGCAGCGTTTGGCTGCTGATTCGCGAGCATTGAGTTCTCCTGCTTGGCACGGGGATGTGCTTGCTTATCGCACCGCGAATCCAAGTAACGAACCCAACATGTCTGTTGCCGAGGCTAAGATTGCAGTAAAGCGAATTGTTGATGAACGTCGAAGTTCGCAATGAAGCCCATTTGGATATTGCCGAAGGCGTGGCTTTCTACGACCGGCAGGGCTACGGCGCTGGCGACTATTTTTACCAGCGGATCTTTGAGGACATTGATTCGCTGCGTGATACGGCTGGTATTCACGAAAGACATTTTGGCTACCATCGCAAAATCGCGAGTCGGCATCCTTTTCTCATCTATTACCGAATGGTCACAACGGGCGTAGAGGTGGTCGCGGTCCTCGACGGTCGGTCACGTCCCACCGATATCGATGCGTTGCTACAACGGCGCTGACGTGGACGAACCACGCGTTGAACGGAAGTTCGCGATGCCGTTCAGCTTGCTAAAACATCAATCTCGCGAACTCCGTTAACGCCACCGTTCGCCCCTCGAGTCGTACGCGACGGGCCGACGGAAAGATAGCAACCACGAAGAGCACGAAGATGGAATTCGATGATCTTTCCGGCCGCGTAATCGGTTGTGCACTTGAAGTCCATCGGCACCTAGGGCCGGGGCTGCTTGAGTCGGCCTACGAACAATGTCTGGCTTATGAATTGAGCCGTAACCGAATTGCCTTTCAACTTCAATATGCGCAGGCTGTGCAATACAAAGACGTTCGGCTCGACTGCGGATATCGAATCGACATTCTTGTAGAGAGCCAGCTAATCGTTGAATTGAAGAGTGTCGAGAAAATTTTGGGCATTCATGAAGCCCAACTGTTGACCTATATGAAATTGGCGGAAGTCAAGATCGGATTGCTGATAAACTTCAACGTCACAAAACTAAAAGAGGGCATCAAACGTTTCGTACTCTGATTTCCTTCGTGCTCTTCGTGTCCTTCGTGGTAGCATGATCGGTGCCGCGCACGGGCTCCGTGGCGGCTCAACAAGAAAGCGTGGCGAATTGGGTAAGGACCGCCATCTCTGACGGCCCTCCCCACACCACCTAGCATGCGGGTCCGCACTAGGCGGTTCGACGAATTGGAGCAAGATGTGCCCACAGAGTCTTGATGCTGAGCAAGCCTTGTTCGGCTAGGTGGGCGTTGGTAAGTCCAACGCCAGTGGCAATGGTTTTAGACATGTGCCAGTAGCCCTTGCGCGAGCGCGCGTGACGGATCGCTTGACGAATCGGAACGCCCAACCGGATGAGCATTTGACGACGCCGCTTGGGACGCCGCCACTGTTTCCAGTAGCACATACGGATGCGTCGGCGAATCCAACCGTCCAGCTGAGCGAAGAGCTTCAGTTGGTTTGCCAAGCCGAAGTAGCCCATCCACCCGCGAAGATAGCTCCGCAGGCGCGCTAGCGGCTGGTCCATCGAGATGCCTTGGCTACGCCCAGTCAACTCGCGAATCCGCTGCTTGAAACGTTGGACAGACTTGGGAGCCACGTTGATGTTGCCGCGAGACTTGGGGAACGAGAACCCGAGGAACTCGAACTGCTCACAGGCGACGACTTGGCTCTTTTCTTCGTTGACGACCAACCGGAGTTGCTCTGTCACATAGCGCGTGACCGAACGCTTGATCCGCTGTGCGGCTTTGAGTGACTTAGCGAACACCGCGAAGTCATCTGCATAACGCACAAAGGGTAGACCTCGCCTCTCCAGTTCCTTGTCCAGATCATCCAGCAGGATGTTGGCCAACAGTGGTGAAGCTGGCCCGCCTTGCGGGGTACCCACGTCGGTCGCTTGCAAGATACCATCGACCATCACGCCTGCTCGCAAGTAACTTCCGATCAGCCGCAGAACCAACCTATCCTGGACTCGTCGAGCCACGCGTGACATTAAGACGTCATGCTGGACGCGATCGAAAAATTTGGACAGATCAATATCGGCCGCATAGCGGTAGCCGCGACGAATCGTGGCACGCACTTGTTTGGCTGCTCCGTGAGCAGAGCGCTTGGGTCGAAACCCATAGCTCGATTCGCTGAAGTGCGGATCGAACACGGGTGTAAGAACTTGTACGATGGCTTGTTGGATCAGTCGGTCGATTACGTTTGGAATACCGATCAACCTTTGGCCGCCATCGGGCTTGTCGAGGGTCTTTCTTCGCACCGGACCGGGGCGATAAGTGCCTTCGAGGAGTTGTTGCTTGATTTCAGCCCAACGGGGTCGATTCCAGCCTGGGAATTCAGCGATGGTTATGCCGTCGGGGCCTGGGGCTCCGCGGTTGGCCTTCACGTTCTTCCAAGCTTTCTCGATGTTGGCATCCTCGACAACTTGTTGCATCAAGGACTCTTGAGAGTCCCTCAAGGCTGGCTGCTCGCCCCGCGCCGCGACCGTTGCTCCACCAGATGGCCGGAGCGTCTGACTTCGAGTCTGGGGGCCCGCGTCGTCTGCCAAAGGCAGATCGACTTGCACCCAGGAGTCTGCTGATCCCCCGGATAAGAACGTGATGCTTCGCTGCGCAAGCTCTTCGTTTACCTGATCGACGTTACTGGAACGGCTTCGTGATGATGGGCTCACTCGCCTGGTCGATCCGGCCTTGTACGAAGTCTCTGTTCGTAGCCTCGCAGCTTTGACGTGAAGATGTCCGGGTGGCGATAAACAAACCCGGCGTTTACGCACATCTTCGCAGGCTTCCTTCCCACGACGGGTCGCCCCGCCGCAGTTGCCCTCGTCTAGTACTTGACGTTCGAAGCGATTCATTTGGTATACTGAGCTCCGAAGTTTCCAGTTTCGTACAGGGGACTCTCACCCCATAACAATCACGCCCATGCCGGGCGTACACAAAGCGGTGAACGGGAGCCGCCGATGACGCGGGACTTGAAATCATAGTTTTTTGGCGGCGGCCCCGTTACCGCCGTCGTTACGTCGCTGAATCCATCGCAACTTACACGCCATGAGCGCATTCGAGCTACTTCCCGGACTGCCGCCGTATGGCCCTCAGGCGTTGCCGTTCAGCGCTACGGACCAGGGCACGCATAGTGAAGGGCTCGTCGTGCGATTCACGGCTGATGATTGCACTTGCTGGACTGGAAACTTCCAACCGGGGTCCGGACAATGCGAAACTGTTGTTCGTCATCCGGACGAACGCAGATTCGTCGTATTCGCCGGTGGGCAGGCATACGTTGTTGATCCGAACGATTCATCCAGATGGGAACACTTTGGCGGCAGCATCGAAACGGCGATCGAAATCAAAGACCTGAACGCGCTCCTGTTTGGCAATGGACTCTGGTTCGAATTACTTGGTGCCAACGGTACCATCTGGCGATCACGACGAATCTCTTGGGATGGGATGCGTGACGTGACGATACAGGGACTAATATTAACTGGCCAATCTTGGTGCTATGATGATACATGGACGGAATTCGCGCTTGACCTAGTGGAGGGAACAGTGACTGGTGGCTCGTATAGAGGTCCCGGTTCGCCCGAATACGCGACGTAACCATGCGGTGAACGGGAGCCGCCGATGACGCGGGTTTTGAAATTATAGTTTTTTGGCGGTGGCCCCGTTACCGCCCCGTTCGTCGGCGCATTCTGCCGCTGTTCCGTGGATTTCAGAGTCTGGGCAATTCCTGGAGGCGCTTTCCGTCTCTGACGTCGTTCGGTGAATCTAATGGGTTCTCTTCCTAAAACGGTTGATCGGATACCACTTGATCGCCTATGGGACGATGATCGTGAGCTCCATGCCGTGCGTGATCGCTTATTGTCGCGCCCGGCTATCACGGAAATGCTCCGTCAGTATCCCGTTGAATTCTACGTTGCGGACATTGGCCAGCCGCTGCGCCGGGTCGATACGAGAAACTGTTACGAATTCTGGAAATCGGAGGTTTCCGCGCATCTCGTAGACGATCCGGATTCGGCGTTTCGTCTTGATGACTTTCCTGGCGACTACGCCTATATTGCATCTCAATGGTCAAGCGAGATCGAAACGCCCATCGTGCTGCTTGAAAAGTTCCACTAAATTGCCGAACAACACGATGCACCCAAGTCCGCGAAAGGGTGTTTTGCCAATGGAACGACCACTGCGCGGACTGGGTGATCGCCAACGTTCGCGGCGAAGAGAAGATTTGCCCGGAGCCAATCCGGACTGTACAATTCACGTTATGAACACAGCATCCACTTTGCCTATCGAGAATCTGTCGGTCGCGGACAAACTGTTGTTGATGGAGCGACTTTGGACTGAGCTGTCGCGGTGCCCAGAGGATGTTCCGTCCCCCGATTGGCATGGTGACGTTTTGGCGGAACGCGAAGAGGCAGTTCGCGAAGGGCGGACTGCATTTGTCGATTGGGACGACGCAAAAAAACGTCTTCGTGAGCGATTCAAATGAATATTCGGCTCCTGCCCGAAGCCGAACGAGACATTGAAATTGGAGCGGACTTCTACGAATCTCAAAGTCCGGGTCTCGGAGCATATTTCAATGATTGCATTGCGACCGATATCGACTCACTCAAGAACTATGGCGGAATTCATGAACAGTATCGTGGCTATTGTAGGTCCTTGTCGAAACGCTTCCCTTTTACGATCTACTACAAGCTGAATGGCGAGTAGGTGGATGTGTACGCCATCTTGGATGCTCGTCAAGATCCGGGGCACATCGACGCCATACTCGATTCGCCTCGAATCGGGTAGGAGCGATGCACGTTTAGCCCATAAAGGGTTGCCTTGGGGCGTGGCTGAATAGCAGCTTGTGCAGCTCCTGCTGCGCGGCACTCGCTGCCGTTTGTTTGGCGTTGGCCGGCAGGGCATCGGTGTGTGTCTGACTCCACAGATCGGCCTCTAAGAACAGCCGGTTGGGGTTTGCCATGCGCAATTGCCGCGATAGCCTACGCAGCGCGCGGCACTGGCCTCTGGACAATTCATGAGCCCGGCACAATTCTCGGAACATCTGCCAGTTGGCGTTGCTGTGGTGCAGCGCGTAGCGCACCACGGCACCCGCTGCCAGTGCCACCGCGATGGTCAGCAACACCACCGTCGTCAGCCCGACCGATGGGGAATCGTCGGCTACCTCAGCTACAGCGACGCTGTGCACCACCATGGGCATAGCTTCGATGCGGGATTGCGCAAGCAGCAGCGGCGGGATGAGTGACAGGCCTGGCATCGTAAACAGTTCCGTTGAGGGTGCGTAAAACATTTAGTGCGTGTGCGCCTTGCCGCGCTGCAATCTTCGCGCAGCCCGGTTGGCTGCGTCCTGGATGTCGGTGTTTGCATCGGCCAGCAGAGCTGGGATGAGTTGCTCGAGGGCTTCGTGTCCTAGCGCGGCTAGCAGGTCGATAGTCCGCACGCGAACTTCCAGCCGTGGATCATTCAACAGCGGCAGCAGCGCCTGGCTTATTGACTGGGCGCAGCCGAGCAGTTCGATAACCTGCAGTGCGGCCAAGCGTCGCTGCGGGGCGGGGTTTTGCAGTTCGCGCGTCAACCGCTCGGGCAAATCCGACTCGACCAATGTCACGATGCTGGCCATGGACCTGCACAACTGCGCGGGCCACAAGCGGACTTGGGTGAGCAGTCTATCGACGGTGAATTCTTGCAAGAATTCTCGGGCGGCCTTTCTGAGAACTCGTGAGGGGCTGCAGAGCCATAGGGCGAGCTGCCGTGTGAGCACTCCCAGGCTAAGCTCACTGGGTGAGCTTTCAAATTCGGCGGCTTGCAAGGCTGGCACGAGCGTCTCGAGGTCTGGGCGACGACACAGACGCAGCATGTCAGCAGCGGTCTGGCGCGCGTCGCGGCCACCGGCTTGGGAGTGCAGTAACGCGCCCCGCAGCACCTGTTGTAGGTCGTCCGAGGACGCCGCGATCATAAGCCACAGTCGATGCTCGACTTCCACGTCCACGTCAGGCATATCGTGTTGAAGGGCTTTTAATGAGGCTAAAGGTGGCAGTCGCTGCAGTCTCTTAAGCGTGGCCTGCCACGTTCCACTACCGCTCTGGTGAGCCATTTCCAGGGCTAGCAGCGTATCAGAGCGTTCGACTAGAACATTCAGCACACTCTTGGGGGTTGTAGCGCGCCCCAAGTAGCCGGCCAAAAGCTGTACGATAGCTGGATTCTCCGAGCCGCGCAGAAGCGACATCACGCCGCGATAGGCCACGTGACTCGGGTCGCCGATCAGACTGCGCTGCGCGGCGTCATCCCAGTGCACCACTGTCAGCCATGCTTCGAGCAAGCTCAAACTGCCGTGTTCATCGAAGGTGGCTAATTGGTCGTGCAAGCACTCAAGCATGCGGCCGCGGATCGTCGGCACGTCGCGGCCCGCCCGGGCGCGAGCTCCCCAATCGTTACACAGTTGGTTCAAGCACTGCGTGGCCTCGACGCACAGGGCGTGAGCTGGGTCGACCACAATTTCCAAGATGTCCTCGAGTGCATCGTGTAGATCGAGGTCGCGAATTGCGGCCAGGGCCATGTGCTTCTCGGACAGGCTGCCGTGAGCGAGCAGTTGTTTGGTCAGGTTGCCAAACTGCGAGCGACTCTGGCGTAGCAGTTCGACATCCACTGGGCTGTAGTGCTCCCAGTGCAGAACGATCTGGCGGCGAGCGATATCCTCGTCACGCGTCAGCAGCGAGCGCAAGCAAAGACCGCGCAGCTCAGCGTTTATCGATTCCAGACCGGAGGCGAGCGTTGCGATGGCGGCGATGTTGCGGGACCGCTGCAGCGTTTCCAATGTGGCCGTGCGAGGGAGCGTCGGGAGTTGGGGCATTGGCTGACTCTTTGGAATGGCTAGCTTGTGCGATTTGAGCAATCAAGTATGCCGCGCCGTTTAGCCTAGGCCGCAAATTCTTCCACGGGGTCTAGCGGATCTAGCACGCAATCCACAGAAGAGGGATGCTCGCCGCCACAATCGCCACTAGCCGACTTGCGAGAAACTTTGAAAATATTACCGTTTTCTCTGTAAGATACTCCCCGCGGCCGCGTCTATATAAGTGTCATCCCATGCACAGCTGGCCGTACTCGCGGTGAGCACTCACAGGGTGCCACAGGCAGTGTCTCAGGCAGTGTCTCAAACTGTGACATGCTAGCTAGAACGAAAACCGTGCGTCGCATAGGCTTTGAGTGTTTTATGCGGGCCCTGCAAACCCAGCCCCTGGATAATTCGTAGTATTCCTCAGGTAACCGAAAATTAAGCTTTCCGTCAAAATTTGGCACGCCGCTTGCATCTCGGTAAATACGATCGTGCGAGATGAACAATTCTGCCACGAATGGAGTCTCTAAGTTTCAAGAACGGTTCTAGATTGCCGAATTCTCCGGTTGGAGAGCTTGGGTGTGGGACCTCAGTCAGAGATGTCTTCAAGGAGGACGATAATAATGTTAGTTCTAAGTCGCAAAGAGGGTGAGAAGCTGGTCATTGGCGATAACATCACCTTGGTTGTATCGAAAATCTCGGGTAATCGCGTCACCTTGGGTATAGAAGCCCCGGTGGATGTCAAGATTTTTCGGGGCGAATTGTCCCAGTCGGCGCAGGAGGGTGCTGGCGCGCGGGTTGTCCCGATGCGGCGAACTGCCACTTTGACGCTGGATATGGATCAGCTGGGTGAATTGGAGCTCGAGAAGCGGGCTATTTAGAACTCGTAAGGCACAAACACGATCGCCGGAGTTTCCGTTTGCTTAGTCATCCTGAGTTCAATCGCGAGAGCACCCTTGCAATTTGTCGAGGTGTTACCTGTCGGTTGAGTGCGGCTGAAAAGTGGATGGTACACGTCCCCGCGGCTATCAGCGCAGTTTGTTGTAGTGGTTGCCATTGTCGGCAACGCCGGCTAGATCTGCGATGAAAGCCTGCAAAGCCTTCTCCGGCGGGAACGCCAGCCTGACGCAGTGCTTCGATTACGGACGCCTGTTGCATGGCAACTTGCGCTACGCGATCCGCGTTGGCTGACTCAGCCAGCGGTGGCCGTGATGCGGTTGTTTGCGAGGGTTGCGCCATGCTGCACAGCAAGCCAGCTTGGTAAAAACTAGTTTCCGCCAGCTGTGAGGTAAACGGTGCGGAGACGATTTGTTGCATAGGTAAATAGCTTGCCAGCTCTTCGAAGAAGTGGCGACCGGATTGGACGATAGCGTCAACCCAAGGTAGCTGCGCGACCACCGCGGTTGCTTGAAGCTCACTGAGCGCATAGGGCCCACTCCCCCCTCCTGAGAATTTTTTTGCCCGCTGAGCTAGACCTGCGTCCGACGTGAGCAGTGCCCCTCCCCGGCCGCTTGAGAGCAGTTTGCTGCCGCCGAAGCTTATGATGCTAGCATTCCCAAGCGATCCGACTGGCCTCCCAGCTAGGCTTGCCCCTAGTGCCTGACAGGCATCTTCGATGAGCACGAGTTGGCGAAGCTCGCACCACGCTCGCAGAGCGGGGATATCTTGCAGTTGGCCATGCAGGTGCGAGACGACGACTGCCTTGAGCTTAGGTGCTGGATCGGCGTCCCAGGCGCGCGATAAATGATCAACTGCGATGCACCAGCTGCCAGGCTCGACGTCCACTAAAAGCGGCCTAGCCCCGACGCGTTCAACGGCCCAAAAATTTCCTGGGTAGTCGTAGGCCGATAGCAGTACTTCGTCTCCGGCTTCTATGCCTGCAGCCCGCAGCGCTAGTTCAAGTGCGGCGGTCCCGCTGCTACATAGCAGTACGTGGTCGGCATCTAAGCGGGCAGACAGCTGCGCGGCGAGCTGTTCACAGTGAGGGCCGGAATAGTTCCGAAATCCCTCTTCGGACAATAGCTTGTCGAGCGCTTCGCGGACGGCAGAATTGATTTGATTTTGTAACATGCGGGGCGTTGAATGTTTTAATGGCAGGGCGGCGAGCTTCCAGTCTACTCTAGAATTTTGTGAAGCAGGTCTGCCAACCACTATTGCCCCGCTCCGCATCGATTGTGCGTACACTATGGCATGGCCTTTAAGACAACACTGAGGAACGACAGCATGCATGATCCAATAAAACTCAAGCGACCTTGGCTAGTGGCGGTGTGGCCCGGAATGGGGCACGTAGCCCTCAGCGCGGGCTTTTATTTGTTATCCAAGTTGGGCATGCATCAGATTTCAGAGCTAACGGGCGCGGGGCTATTTGATGTCGATCAGGTTGTCGTCAAGCGAGGCCGCATCCAGCCCACCCAGCGACCGCGAAATCGTTTTTTTCTATGGCAGGCGCCTCAAGGTGAGCGCGATATTTTGGTCTTCATTGGCGAAGCTCAACCGCCGATGGGCAAGTACGCATTTTGCGAAAATTTAATCGACTATGCGCGCGACCTGGGTGTGGAGCATCTGTTCACGTTTGCTGCGATGGCAACTCAGATGCCTCTAGAGGACCGGTCTCGCGTATTTGTGGCGGCTACTGAGCACGTCGAACTACCCACGCTGAGCGATGAAGGATTCAGTCTAGAGGTGCTGCAGGAAGGATATATCGGTGGACTCAATGGAGTGCTATTGGGGGCCGCCGCCGACAAGGGTATGCCCGGTACATGTTTGCTGGGAGAGATGCCACATGTCTTTGCGCAGCTCCCCTTCCCCAAGGCCTCGCTGGCAGTGTTAAAAGTATTTGCCACGATGGCGGACATAAAAATTGATTTCGCTGAATTGACCCAGCAGGCGGAGGCCGTTGAGCATCGGCTGAGCGAATTTGTGGCGAAGATTGAAAAGCAGTTGGCCGAGGCGCAGCGTCAGGCTGCAGGCGAGGCAACGGATGACTCGGCGGACGATCCGACGTTTGCGCCTTTGGAAGAAGATGACGCGTTGGAAGCAGCAGATGTACAGCGCATTGAAACCATGTTTGAAGCGGCCGTAGCCGATCGCACTAAGGCCTATGAATTGAAAAGCGAACTCGATCGCTTGGAAGCGTTTGCTGATTACGAAGATCGCTTCCTCGACCTTTTCAAGCAGGACAGCTAAATGGGGGCGGAACTAGGTGTAGCCACAATGCCGCGCGTCTCGATGGGGTGAATCTTGCCGCTCCCTAGTTCCGTAGAGATGCTTAGGGCTTGGGCGACGCACTGCATGCCGAACTGCGCGGCCGCCAGCCCTTGGCTCTCGCCCAGGGCGAGCTTTGCGCAGATCGCGGCGGCTAGCACGCAGCCGCTGCCATGGGTGTGGTTGGTCGCGAGGCGAGGTGTAGTTAGCCGCGTGATGCCAGTCCGACTGCCGAACCAATGTTCAAATGTTTGACCGTGAACGGCGAGCGTTTGACCGTGATCGGCGAGTTTGATCAGAACATTTTTCGCTCCCAATTCGAGCATGTTTTCAATCGCATGGGTGATGCTCTGTGGGCTGTCGAGCTTGGACTGCGTCAACCGCTCGGCTTCAAAGCGATTGGGTGTGATCAGCCAAGCATGGGGCAGCAGCCAGCGTTTACATGCCTCCACGACATCATCGGTAGCCAGCAAGTGGCCATGTTTGCTGACCAGTACCGGGTCAACGATGATCGGGCAGACCACGTTGGCCAATCGTTGGCTAACCGCTCGGACGATTTCCGCATTGCCCAGGGCACCGGTCTTAATGGCTCGTGGAGTGATGTCTGTAAGCACTGCATTCAACTGGGCCAGTACCAATTGCGGGGCGAGCGTTTCGACCTGCTGCACTCCCTGCGTATTCTGCACGGTGATCAGCGTGACAACCGACATGCCATACACGCCTAACTGCTGAAACGTTTTCAGGTCGGCCTGCAGGCCTGCTCCGCCGCTTGGGTCAGAGCCTGCAATAGTCAGCGCAACGGCGTGGGGATCTAGCGGTTTCATAGCCTTGGGTTCTACAACTTTATAGGGGAGTGTCTCAGCCGGTAAATAGTCAACGGATTTTGATGGGTTCGGACCAATCGATCGCCGCCTGGGAATTTGCTACCTGCCTCAACAGACAGCCCGCTGTCCAGTTATAACCCGCAGTGTCGGCCGGGTGTCCGAATCAGCATAAGTGTTGCAGGTGGTGTTTTTTGCTAGAGCTTAACGGGAAATCCACTCAGGTGGTCGATGGAAACTGCCTCGAGGGCGATCTACTGCGCGGTAGAATATACAGATTGCAGCCGACTCTGCCGCCCTACTGAAAATCTTTAAGCACTTCTGCCATGTCAGTTCACCGCGATGACAGCCCACTGCCGGACGGACCACCGCCGGCAGGCCAGGCTGGCTACGACGATGCGACGCGATTTATCGCGACCGGGGCTGGCGAGGTCGAGGGGGTGGATCAAGCGCACGAGTTCGAACTCACAGAGCATAGCGTAACCGCAGACGTCGGTCCGATCGCTGTGCTCGGTGATTACTTGCTGCTGGAGCAGATTGGTGCTGGAGGAATGGGTCGCGTCTATCGGGCTGAGCATCGCACGATGAATCGCCACGTGGCCCTCAAGATTTTGTCTCGCGCCATCGCTGCTCACTCTGGACTGCTGGACCAATTTTTTTCCGAAATCCGGGCTGTCGCAAAGCTGATGCACCCGAATATCGTCACTGCTTTTGACGCGGGGTCGATCGATGGCAAGCATTATTTAGTGATGGAGCTGGTCCAAGGCGAAGTTCTTGCCGATCGCATTCGTCGCACCGGGCCGTTGACTAGCGGAGAGGCGGCGCATGTCCTGGAACAAGCTGCCGCCGCCTTGGGCTACGCGCACCGCATGGGCATCGTGCATCGCGATATCAAGCCCAGCAATTTAATGTTGACCGACGATGGAGCGCTGAAGATTCTTGATTTTGGTTTAGCTCGCTTGGGCAACGCCCCACAGTCGCTGGCTAACCGCAAGATCTTTATGGGGACTCCCGAATATATGTCGCCGGAGCAGATTGAAAACGCGGAGCGTGTGGACGGTCGCAGCGATTTGTATTCACTGGGAGCCACACTGTTTTATCTGCTCACTGGCCGACCGATGTTTAGCGGCGAAAAGATGCAGGTGGCGGTAGCTCAACTGCGCCAAAAACCGGACCCGCTGTACGTCGTTCGTCGCGATGTCGACCTGCGGCTCGACTCTATATTTCAAAAACTGGTCGCCAAAGTGCCCGCCGACCGTTATACCTCGGCAGAAGCACTGCTCGATGACATCGCTTCTCTGAACCTGTCGACTGTCACCGCGCGACCAGGGCTGCTCTCGCGCGACATCAGCCGCTTGGCTGGCGAGCAGCCGACCAGCGATATGCTGGGCCATTCGACGCTGGCCAGAAAATCTCAGGTGGTAGCCATCGATCTCGGTATGTTGGTTTCGACCGTCGCCTACTTCGATCCCGACCAGGGACCGCAGATCATTCCGCAGGCGGATGGCAACATGCAGCACCTGCGAAATATGCTGTGGAGTGCGGGATCGGAAATTAAAATCGGCGCCGCTGCTCAAACGTTGCGGCAGAGCCATCCCGATCAAGTAATCCATAGTTTGCAGCGGTGGATTGGGATGGAGCAGGTGAACTTTCAATTGGCGGGCCAGAAGACGCCTCCCGAAGTGCTGTTGGCGGCCGTGTTGCGGCAATTGATGGGCAGTGCCAACCGGGCCACCGATGGCAGTCAACATGCCATCGTGACGGTTCCTGGATGCTACGATCAGATGCACCGCCGAGCCATTTGCAATGCTTGCCGCATCGCCGGTATCCGTCTGATCCAGTTACTGGATAAGCCAGTTGCCGCAGCCTTGTCATGGCTGGACGTCAATTCTCGATTGTCAACCATTTCAGGAACACAGTCAGCTATCGATTCCAAGCTGTTATTTGTGCATCTTGGCGGTACTGGTTTGGAGGCCAGTGTGCTTCACGCCAGTGGTCTAGAAGTCAAACAGTTGGGGGTGTTTGGGAGTTGGAAGCTCGGCAGCCTGCGGTGGCAGAGTCGCCTGACCGAATACTTCGTCGGTCGTTTGAAAGAGCTGACGGGCCGGTCAGTCAAAGAGGATCTGGCTGCAGCAACGCGTCTGCACCGCACCGTTGAACTCGCCCTGGATCGCCTCACGCGTAGTTCGCGCGTCGAGGTTCGCTTCGAATGGGCCGGGGCGTCAATTGAGCAGACAATTACACAGGATGGTCTGGTGAAAATCGCGCCTGAGCTGTGCCAAGCCATTGCAGATACCATTCGTCAAGCCTGCGCGCAGGCCAAGACCGATGTGGGGGAGATCGACCACATTTTATTGGCTGGCGGGCTAATGAAGATGGGCCCCATCCAGCAGCTGGTCAAACGCTGCGTGCCGCATCGCGCGGGCGTAACAGAACTAGAGAAAGCGGATTTTGCTCGTGGCGGAGCCATCCAGTCACAGCATTTCAGCGCCTTGGGTGAGCGCGTGGCCAAGCTGCCGCGTGGAATTGGCTGCATGGCCTATGATGTGGCCTTGCTAGCCGCTGATCCGGCGACAGGCAAAGCGGTGCCGCGGGTGCTGTTGGAACGTTCTACCGCTGTACCGGCGTCGCTGACTCGCACCCTGCGCCCCAGCTCCCTAGCGGGCAGCACACCGGTCAATTCATTTCCCCCGCTACAGATCATCGAGAGCAGTAGCCAGGGAAGTTCTCACTGGCTAGCGTTGGGCAAGGTAAATCCCGACGAATTGTTTCCGCAGCGCGGCACGGGCCAACCGCTTCAACTGCGAATCGAAGTGGACGACAGCGGCATCTTGGAAAGCAGCCTAGCCTGGAATGAGGGGAACAGCCGAATTCGTCTGCCACACACCTCCGATCCAACGCTCAGCGAGGCTGAGCTATCGCACTGGCAGAGTTGGCTGGAAACGACCATGCTGGTTGCCAATCAATAGCATCTGGAGTCCACTACTGACTGGGCTCAACCAGCGTCCTTTTGCTAGGACGTGTCACCGAGTATGCTGCTCACTAGTCGGAATTTGAACGGGCTGGGGAAGTCTACGAAGCGCAACAGGGTGTGGTAGAATGCCGGCCGGCCCTAGCTCCCAGGTTCATGCTCTAGAGTGTTGACGCCCTGGGGCGCGGAACGCAGCGAGAGCTTTAGATAATTACTCAAACACTAGTGGGTCAGTGAGAGAAAAGTTGACAGACCGTAGTAGGGCCGTGTGGATCGTCGCGGCAAAACGTACACCTCAGGGGCGGTTGCTCGGGGCCTTGGCGAAACATTCCGCAGTTGACTTGGCGATCGCCGCCGGACGCGAGGTGATCGCAGGTGTGGACCCTAGCAAGATCGATTCTGTGATCCTCGGAAATGTGCTCGGGGCGGGGCTGGGCATGAATGTCGCCCGGCAAGTCGGCATCGGGCTGGGGCTGCCAGTGGAAGTGCCCGCATTTACGGTCAATATGATGTGCGCCTCTGGCATGCAAGCGGTCATGCTGGCGGCGCAGTCGATCGAGCATGGTTCAGCGCAGATGGTGTTATGCGGCGGCACGGAGTCGATGTCCAACGCACCCTATCTACTGCCGCGTGCACGCAGCGGTTACAAACTCGGCGACGGCGTGCTGGTTGACAGTTTGTTACGCGATGGATTGACCGACGCGTTTAGCGGCGAGCACATGGGACTGACGGCCGAGCGCGTGGCGCATATGCACAGCGTGTCGCGAGAGTCTCAAGATCATTTTGCCGCTAGCAGTCAGCGTCGATGGGCTGCGGCTCAGCAGGCAGGACACTTCCAGACCGAAATCGTCGCCGTCGAGGGCCTCGATCGCGACGAGCACCCGCGCCCCGACACAACGTTTGAGAGGCTGGCATCACTGGCACCTATGTTCAAGAAAGATGGCACGGTGACGGCGGGCAACGCTTCTGGCATCAACGATGGAGCAGCGCTGCTGCTCCTGTGCGACGAACAAGTTGGCCGCCAGTGCGGGTTGCAGCCGATGATGGTGCTGACCGCGGCGGCTGTAGCTGGCTGCGAGCCAGGACTGATGGGCATGGGACCAGTCCATGCGGTCCGCAAGTTGGGCGTCGATACGCGAGATTTCGATATGGTCGAACTCAATGAAGCCTTTGCCGCCCAGGCGCTGGCCTGCATAAAAGAGCTGGGACTGGACGAAGCTAAGGTGAATCCCGATGGTGGCGCGATCGCTCTAGGGCATCCGATCGGAGCTAGCGGAGCGCGGCTGCTGGTGCACCTGGCGCACCGCCGGCCGCGTCGAGGTTTGGCCGCACTGTGTGTGGGTGGTGGAATGGGTTGTGCCGTAGTCGTGGAGCGTCCGTTATGAAAACTGTTAAAGCAACTTCAGATGGCGTGTGGACCCCGACATCCGCATCTCTGGTCGGTACCAACGTGGCTTGGTTGATGCAGCACACGGCGGTCGATTCCTATGCTCAGCTGCACGCGTGGTCCGTGCAGCAGCCTGAAGACTATTGGACTGCCGTGGTCGAACGTTTAGGCATTCGATTTCAGCAGCCTTACGATCGGGTCCTGGACCTCTCCAGTGGAGTGGAATCGCCGAGTTGGTTTCCTGGCGCGAAGATGAATATCGTTGAAAGCTGCTTTTCCGCACCCGCGGGATCTCCGGCGATAGTGTCCCGCGGCGAAGGGAGCGAACTGTCGGTAATCACGGTTGGAGAATTGAAAGCCATGTCAGCCCGCGTGGCTGCAGGGCTCGTGGCGCGTGGCTTCAAGCCTGGCGACGCACTAGCCATTATGATGCCCATGACGCCCGAGTGCGTGGCGATCTATTTGGGCATTCTGTGGGCCGGCTGCGCGGTTGTCAGCATCGCAGATAGCTTCCGTCCTAAGGAGGTCGCCAAGCGACTTGAGCTTTCCGGCGCCGTGGGGATATTTACTCAGGACGTGATTCGCCGCGGTGGCAAGTCGCATCCGCTGTATGCCATCGTGAAGGAGGCAGCCGCGCCGCCGGCCATCGTGATTTGCGAGGACGAGGCAACCGCGATACGCGATGAGGATTGCGGTTGGAACGAGTTCTTAAGCGACGAGCGGGATGTATCGGTGGTCGTCCAGGAACCTTCTGCGACACTGAATATCCTATTTTCTTCGGGAACTACCGGCGATCCGAAGGTCATTCCATGGAATCACACCACACCGTTGAAGTGTGCCGCTGACTCGCATTTTCACCACGACATTCGGCCTGGCGATGTTGTGGTTTGGCCCACCAACATAGGCTGGATGATGGG
This sequence comes from uncultured Pirellulaceae bacterium, assembly GCA_934278005.1. Classification (GTDB taxonomy): domain Bacteria; phylum Planctomycetota; class Planctomycetia; order Pirellulales; family Pirellulaceae; genus Aureliella. The sequence goes on from CAKQWG010000009.1 coordinate 16,211, forward strand.
GCCCTGGTTGATTTTCTCAAGCCTGCTGAACCGCGCCACCATAGGACTTTTTTGCGGAGCTCCAACCGGTGCCGAGTTCTGTCGCTTTGTGCAAGATGCGCAGACCACCATGCTCGGCGTGGTACCGAGTCTAGTCAAGACTTGGCGTAGTACGCGAGCGACTGAGGGGCTGGACTGGTCCTCCATTAAATTGTACAGCTCGACTGGCGAATGCTCCGACGTCGGAGACATGCGCTGGTTGATGCAGCAGGCCGGCGGACGGCCCATCATCGAGTATTGCGGCGGAACTGAGATCGGTGGTGGTTACATCGCCAATGTCGTCGCGCTGCCCTGCGTCGCTTCTGAATTCAACACGCCCACGTTGGGACTGGGCATGGTGATACTCGATGAGTCAGGCCAAGTGTCCGACAAGGGAGAGGCGTTTTTGATTCCGCCGTCGATCGGATTTTCCACGACACTGCTAAACCGCGATCACCACCAGGCCTACTACGCGGATACTCCACTCGGGCCCGGCGGCGAGCGACTGCGGCGTCATGGCGATCAAATGCAGCAGCTGCCTAGCGGCCGTTGGCGGGCTATGGGACGAGCCGACGACACTATGAATCTGGGGGGCATCAAAGTTAGCTCGGCCGAGATCGAACGCGCGTTGCAAGGGGTCGAAGGAGTCTCAGAAACCGCCGCTATCGCGGTCGCCCCCGATGGCGGTCCAAGCCAGTTGGTCGTCTTTGTCGTCGCAGCGGCTGGTCATGCTCAAGATCCACCTGCGATGTTGGCCAAGATGCAGTCGGCGATCCGCAAGGAATTGAACCCGCTGTTCAAAATTCAAGAAGTTGTGTTTATCGACGCACTCCCTCGCACCACTTCGAACAAAGTCATGCGGCGCGTGCTCCGCGATCAGTTTCTTCAGCTATGCAAACTCGGCTCGTGAAATGCGGCTTATGAAACACACGATTTTAATCACCGGAGCGGGCAGCGGCCTGGGCCGCGGATTGGCCATCGCGCTCGCGCAACAAGGTCACTCGCTGTTGATCACGGACGTCGATCTAACGCGGGCTGAGTCGGTGGCTGAAGAAATCGTAGCTCAGCGCGGGGCCGCAGTGGCGCATCGCCTGGACGTAACTTGCGAAAGCGACGTACAGCGGGCTTTTGGCGAACATGGTCCGGTGGGTGTGCTGATCAACAATGCTGGTCTGCAACACGTCGCTGCGGTGGATGAATTTCCGATCGAGCAATGGGAACGACTGTTCGATGTGATGGTCAAGGGAACGTTCCTGATGACCCGCTCAGCCCTGCGGGGCATGCGCGCGGAGGGCTTCGGACGCATCATTCATATCGGCTCAATTCACTCGCTGGTCGCTTCGCCCTACAAAGCCGCCTACACGGCCGCCAAGCATTCGCTGCTGGGCTTCTCTAAGGTGGTGGCCCTGGAGACCGCTGGCAGCGACATCACCAGCAACGTGATTTGCCCGGCCTACATCCGCACCCCGCTGGTCGACGCTCAGGTCGGCGACCAAGCTCGCGCACGCGGCATCTCTGAGCAACGCGTCATCGAAGACGTGATGCTCGCGCCAATGCCGAAAAGGACATTCATCAGTTGCGAAGAGGTAGCCGCGGCGATCAGCTATTTGATCAGTCCTCTTGCGCGCAACGTGACCGGACAAACGATCACGATCGATGGAGGTTGGACGGCGCAATGAGTTTACTGATCATCTTGGCGTCTCTCAGTTTTTTGATGTTGGCCGCTTATCGCGGTTACAGCGTGATCTTGTTTGCACCGCTGGCAGCGATGGGAGCCGTCCTGTTGACCGATCCGGCGGAGGTGGCGCCGATGTTCACTGGCCTGTTCATGGAGAAGATGGCGGGCTTTCTCAAGCTCTACTTTCCGATCTTCTTGCTGGGTGCCCTGTTTGGCAAAACGATGGAACTGTCAGGCTTTGCCAAGTCGATCGCATCGGCGATTATTGCTCTTCTGGGCCGCGAGCGCAGTGTGCTAAGCATTGTGGCGGTGAGCGCCTTGTTGACCTATGGCGGCGTGTCGTTGTTTGTGGCGGTGTTTGCGGTCTATCCCTTTGCGGCTGAATTGTTCCGCCAAAGCGGTATTCCCAAGCGATTGATTCCGGCCACGATCGCCCTAGGAGCGTTTAGCTTCACTATGGACGCCTTGCCTGGCACGCCACAGATCCAGAACGTGATCCCAGCTGCTTTCTTCAAAACTAACATTTACGCCGCGCCGTGGCTGGGAATCGCGGGCAGCTTATTTGTATGCGTAGTAGGAATGATCTATCTGCAATTCCGCTGCGCTCACGCTGTGGCCAAAGAGGAGGGGTACGGAGACAGACTTCTCAATGAACCCGAACCGTATTACCAAGCGACTCTCCCGTCGGCCTGGATCGCCATCCTACCGCTGGCCCTCGTAGCCATTACCAACAAGATACTGACTGCGGTTATTCCGCAGCTATACGACCAGCAGCACACGTTCTCACCTTCCGTGGTAGGTGCGTCGGAACCCATCCAACAAGAGGTTGCCAAGCTGTCCGCGATCTGGTCGATCGAGGCGGCACTGCTGATGGGCATCCTAGCTGTATTGTTATTGGCGTGGAAGCAAGTCCGCGACAAGCTGGCTGAAGGCACGAAGCCGGCCATCTCAGGCGCGATCCTAGCCGCATCCAATACCGCCTCAGAGTACGGTTTTGGCGCTGTGATTGCGGCTCTTCCCGGATTTTTAATTGTCTCCAATGCGTTGAAGGCCATACCGAACCCGTTGGTAAACGAAGCGGTAACTGTGACCGCCCTGGCTGGCATTACCGGCTCCGCCTCGGGAGGCTTGAGCATTGCACTGGCAGCTATGTCGGAATCGTTTATTGAAAACGCTCGCGCGGCGGGCATCCCGATGGAGGTGCTGCATCGCGTGGCGGCAATGGCCAGCGGTGGTATGGACACGCTGCCGCATAATGGTGCCGTCATCACAGTCCTGGCTGTTACTGGGCTAACCCATCGTCAAGCGTACGGCGATATTTTCGCAATCACCCTCATCAAGACGGTCGCGGTATTCGCAGTGATCGGTCTGTATCATGCGACTGGTTGGGTTTGACCGCGGAGGACAGCCAAATTATTGGGTGCACCGGGTGCTTCCGCACGCTAGGCAGAAGACAGGCACGTGGTGCAGGCGACGAGGCGAGAGCATAGAATAATCTAACCTGCCTGAACACACAGCCTACTTCTGGGCCTAGCGTGAACCAACTGACACAAGACAACCTACCGCTGCTCTGTCTCCGCCTGGGCGCATTTCTATGCTTTGCCGGTTGGACATGGGTGCACTTCTACTGGGAAGCACCTTACGGCGTACTGCTCTGGCAAGAGTCCACCTTCGAGCTGGCGACTCGCTTTGGCGTGAGCTGGGAAGACTTTGTGGGATCCGGTTCTGACGATGGCTTGGTGCAGCGGTGGATCGCTCGGCTGTGGTGGCTGTACCTAGCGTGCACGGCACTGACTCTGACGGTTGGAAAAAAGTCTCGGCTACAGATGGCCGCGTTAGTGGGTGGTAGCGGATTGCTCGTCATGCTGAGCTGCGCGCAGTATGCTGCCGCCCAGTATCAGTTACCGATGTTCGTCGAGCATGGGGCGCAGATGTTGATACCGATTCTCCTGGTCCTGGCACTGGCTTTGGGCGTTCGTCAGCGAATTACGGTGATGACTGCTATACTCGCAGTGAGCATGACTTTCGCCGGGCATGGCAGTTATGCACTCGGGCTGTGGCCGACACCAGGGAATTTTTATGCGATGACAACGCTGGTTCTGGGGGTTGATTATCCCACGGCCCAGGCCGTGCTGAGGGCCGCAGGCATCGTCGATCTTTTGGTCTGTGTCGGGATTTGCATTCCCTATACGCGCCAAGCCAGCGCGCTGTATGCCACTGCTTGGGGATTGTTAACCGCTGTCGCTCGACCGATGGCAGGCATGTCTTGGGAGCTTAACTACTGGGGAGCTGATCAGTTCCTACACGAAGCGGTGCTGCGGGCACCACACTTTCTGATTCCTTTATATCTGTTTTTAATCTGGCGGCGACCGCGCTCCTCGCAAACTTTGACCAATAGGCAAACCAATGAACTTGCAGACCTTTAAACCACGCCTTTTCTGCTGTGCCCTAGTGCTCTTCGCCGGGACACCCGCGCTGGCTCAGCAGGCTCAATCCAAGCGACCGACCCCGGCTGTTCTGGCGATACCCCAAGTAGATCGCAGCCAAGTCATCTGTTTCGCGCTGTACACGGTGCACCACAACACACTTAAACTGACTGCACAACTCTATCCGTTGGCATCCAGCGATTCTAAAACCGTGCGCCTGGAAGTTCAGCAACAGGGCAAGTGGGTCGAGGTCGCCCGCACGAACGTCATCGAAGCGGGCTGGACAGCTCCGTTTCGAGTAGAAAACTGGAACGATACTGAGCCCTGTTCCTACCGAGTGCTGCATGGCAGCGAAGCAAAGTACGAGGGAGTGATCCGCAAGAATCCGAAAGATAAAGACGAGATCATCGTCGTCGGATTCACGGGCAATTCCATTCAGCCCGCTCACGGTGGCGATATTTCACGCCAGGACCTGATCGACAATGTTAAGCGGGTTGACGCTGACATACTGTTCTTCTCCGGGGATCAAGTCTATGACCACAATCGACACTACGCAGCTTGGCTGAAATTTGGCAGAGACTTTGGTGACATCATCAAAGACCGCCCGACCATCTGTCTGCCCGATGATCATGACGTCGGGCAACCAAATCTGTGGGGTGAGAGCGGAAAGATTTCTACGCTTAGCGGCGCCGCCGACGGTGGCTATGCGCAGCCGGGAGTGTACGTCCAGGAAGTCGAACGCGCCCAGACCAGCCACCTCCCGGACCCAGTCGATCCTCAAAAGATTGGTCAGGGCATTGGCGTTTATTTCACCAACTTAAACTGGGGCAATATTGATTTTGCCATTCTCGAAGATCGCAAGTTCAAAACTGGACCTGCCGGCCGGGTTCCCAAACAAGGTCCGCGGCCTGATCATATTCGCAATCCAGACTACGATCCGGCCAGCGTTGACGTCGACGGTGCCATCCTACTGGGCCAGCGCCAGCTCAGTTTTCTTAATGATTGGGCTCAGGACTGGCGCGATGCAAAGCTGAAGGTTGCCCTGTCGCAAACCATTTTCTGCGGGGGAGCCCACATTCATGGAGATGCCAATGGACGCTTGCATGCCGACATGGACTCCAACGGCTGGCCGCAGACCGGGCGGAACCGCGCCCTGCGTGCGCTGCGCAAGGCATTCGCTTTCCACTATGCTGGCGATCAACACTTGGCCACGATCTTTCAACATGGCGTCGACGAGCATCGTGACGCTATTTGGTCGTTTTGTGTTCCGTCGATTGCCAACCTTTACCTCCGCTGGTGGGAACCGCTCGAAGCCGGAGAAAATCGAGAGCCAGGCAGTCCTGCATACACGGGCGATCTGCTCGATGGTTTTGATAATAAGGTGACCAACTTCGCCGCGGCCAACCCTGATAAAAAGCCAGCCGGCAATTTGTTAAACACGCGTGCAGCTGGCTTTGGAATCGTACGCCTGAACACCGCAACTCGGCAGATCACTATGGAATGTTGGCCACGCAACGTGGACATCAGCGACTCCGCTGCCGCGCAGTACCCTGGTTGGCCGCGCACTATCTCACAGTTTGACAACTACAATCCGCCCTCCTGGGGCCAGCTTGGCGAGCTGGCATTTGATGTTGAATCACCCGTCGTGCAGCTCGTCGATACCGCCAGCGGGGAAATCCTGTACACCGTCCGCGCCAATGGAAACTCATTTGTTGCGCGGGCTCCTCGGGGAAAAAGATTCACTATTAAAGCTGGTAAGGATGCACCTGACGAGATCGTGACCACAGACGCTCAGGTCGGCGTTGAGCGCCAATTAGAGGTGCGACTTAGCGACAAGTAAGGACCGGTGGAGCAGTCCACGACACTACTGTGCTAGCCATCTATTGCTGCAAACGACCGCTGTCTAAGTTGAGATATTCTATGGTGCGCGCGTTGACCCTTTCGTGAAATTCGCGCAGCGTGCGCAGGTAGGAGTAGCGGACTAGCCCCAAGCAAGCCACTAGGCTGGCGAAAGCTAGTGCCAGCACGATGGGTGATGATGACCACAGCATCTGCGCCCGCTGCCGAATGTGAGCACCGCCAGTGGTCGACCGACTGCGCGACCAGTTGAAGAATTTGTCATCGATGTGTCGCTGGCGTAGGCCGCTCTTGAAATCAGTAGGGTTGTCTAAGAAGGCTGACCAAACGTCGGGCATTAATCCTACTGGAAAGAGAAAGATGTGGATGACAAATACGCCTCCCGTGCCGATAAAAGCTGCGATCAGAAAAGCTGCCCATAGGTCGCTGCGAATCCTGCCCAATGCCCGACGCTCCCGCCACGCACGCCGCCGCGATCGACTTCCGTCCAAGCGAAAACAATTGGCTTGTGACTGCGTTTGCAATGACTTTGGAATATTGCTAATTAACAGTTCGATGCAAACATAGATGGTGCATATTTCGGTGGCGACCAACACCATCCAAAAGCTCAGGCCGCGCATAAAAAACAGAGCCACCGCCGCGATTGCGATGAACATAATGTGCTTGGAGAACGACCGCTCTTGACTCATTGCCATTTGGGAAACTCCGCGAGGTGGGGAGGCTCATTCTACTTTATAGAGAATTTGCATGAGTCGACAAATCTCAAAATAGTGCCGATGAGTTGTCGTATCGCTCAATGAGCATTGTTGCGTTTTGCGTTTGTCCACCGCGCCACGGCAGCAGGCCCCACGCTAGCGCGTTGGGTTAGCGGGCCCCACGCTAGCGCGTTGGGTTAGCGGGCCCCACGCTAGCGCGTTGGGTTAGCGGGACCCACGCTAGCGCGTTGGGTTAGCAGGAACAGCTTGTTACTGGGGGGCGTTGTGCTTTAGCTTTTGCTGCAGGCTCTGGCGATGGATCCCAAGCCGGCGGGCGGCGGCGGTGATGTTGCCTGATTCTAACTGTAAGGCCCGCTCGATGGCGAAGCTTTCAAACTCTTCCAAAAGCTGATTTTTAGCTTCGGTTAGTGGAAGATCCAGGTATTTTTCAAACGGTGCCTGTTCGGCATGTTCTTTACTTACCTGCAAACCTAGATCGTGGCGAGTGATACCGGGATCGTTCGCCATGGCACAGGCCGCTTCCACGCGTTGCTTCAGCTCGCGTACATTGCCCGGCCAAGTGTGTTGCAATAAGGCTGTCATTGCATCCGCCGTGAAATGTCGCTCGCTTGCCTGCCCCCGCGCAAGGAAATGACTAGCTAGTAATACTAAATCCTCATGACGCTGACGAAGCGGCGGTATGCACAGTTCGATGCCGCGCAGGCGAAAGTACAAATCTGTCCGAAAAAGTTTCTCCTGTATAGCTTGCTCTAGATTCTGATGCGTGGCGCTGATAACGCGCACGTCAGTCTGTATGCACTGTTCAGATCCAACAGGTTGGACCAATCCTTCTTGCAGCACGCGCAACAATCGCGTTTGAACGGACGTCGGCATGTCGCCAATCTCGTCTAAAAACAAGGTTCCGCCATGGGCTTGGCGAAAGACTCCGTCGCGCGGTCGATCGGCTCCCGTGAAGGCTCCTTTCACATGTCCGAACAGTTCGCTCTCGATTAACGAAGCGCTGATGGCGGCGGTATTGACGGCGACGTAGGGGCCGTTAGCGCGTGGACTAGCCCGATGCAGTTCGCGGGCTACGAGCTCCTTGCCTGTGCCACTTTCGCCTCGGATCAGGATCGGCAGGGTGGTGCTAGCGGCGCGCGGAATGTTCGCAAACAACTGCTTCATCGAACTACTGACTCCGAGCAGTGCACCCATCCCTTGCGGCAAAGCCAGCTGAGATTGCATTTCGGCGACTTGCCGCTGCAGTGCCACCCGTCGCTCACTCTGCCGTGCAATTGCCCGCACTCGCTCGACCTCATAGGGCTTAGTCAAGTAGTCATCCGCCCCGGCCCGAATGCACTCGATAGCTTGCTCCACTGTGTCGTGGGCCGTTACCACGATGATCTCCGGCTTGCGGACGGCCGAATCTTCAGCGATGCGTTGCAACAGGGCCAGGCCGGACAGACGGGGCATGTTCAGATCTAGGTACAGCAGATCGGGGGATTGCTGCTGTATCACGCTCCAAGCCTGCTCGCCATCCTGGGCTTCAATGATTTCACGAGTTTCGCTGGATAGGGCTTTGACCATGCCATAACGCGCATTGGCTTCGTCGTCCGCGATCAAAATTATCATGCGCGATCTTTCCTGAGATTCACTTCATCTTCAGCGGCTGACCATTGCTTAAATTCTACGATGAACTCCGTGCCCGCTTCCAAGGAGCTCTGACAGCTCAATTTACCATCAAGCTCGCGGACGCGCTCGGACACAACGTACAATCCCAAACCGGTGCCATCGACCTTGGCCGTCACAAAGGGCTGAAACAGACTGGCGCGAATGGCCGGGTCGATTCCCGGACCGTTGTCCTTGACTTGCAGCTGCACGCTGCCATCGAATTGCCGTGAGTGCACTTCGACTGCTCCCGCCGGGCAACCACGCACAGCTTCCACTGCGTTGCGAATCAGGTTGAACATAATTTCGCTCAGCGCGGCATCGCTGCCAGCCACTGCTATTTGCTCTGCTTGCAAGTCAGTGGTCAACTGAACGTGGTACTGACGGGCCAACTGTTCTAAGATCGGCAGCAGCCGTGCCACAACTCGATCCGGCTCGGTAAATGGTCGGGTGCAGTCAGCCGGTTTGGCATAATCGAGCAAACGCTGAGTGGTTTGCGTCAAACGATCGATTTCAGATACGATAATCTCCACGTCGCGATGGTGAGGATCGCCGGCCGGCAAATCCTCTTTGAGCAGCGTAGCGATCGTGCGCATAGAAGACAGCGGATTGCGCAGTTCATGAGCTAGGGAACCAGCGATTAAGCCTAGCACTGACAGCTTCTCTTGCTGCATCATGCGCCGCTCGGCCATGGAACGCTGCTCCTCGACACTGCGATTGTGCAGTGTCACGGCAAATTGCTCCAGCAGTAGCACCAGTGAACTAAGGGATTCGTCACTTAAGCGATCGTTGCGATTGCGATTGCCGATTAAGACCACTCCTTGGATCGACTGAAAATCTAGCCGAAAGGCCCACATGGCGCCTACCCGCTCCATCGCATGGCACAGCTCGCGGTCCTCAACCAGGCTACGGTCAAACACGGGACGATCTTGCTGCGCAAGCATCGATGCGATGTGTGCCCGAGCCTCATCCATGGGCGATTGGCTGGGGTCAGCTATATCTCCGCACAGCCAGACGTGAGCCGATTCAACGTCGATGTCCGACACCAGCGATCGTGCTAACCAGCTTCTGATCTCAGCGGCTGGTTGCAATGCATGGCGAGATAGCTGGAGCGAAAGCTGCCGAGTTCTATCGCGAATGTACAGCAGGTCCGTGCTGACTAAATAGCGTGAAGCCTCGGAGAATCGCCGTCGCAAAGGACGCCAGGCAAGTATGAGCCCGATCAACAACACGAATTCCAGAATGACAAAGTCGACATTCGATTCTCTCTGCAGCTTGTCCGTCAGCGGCCGAATGAACTGCTGGTGCATCAATACTACGACCACGAGGAAAGCGCCGTAGATCAACGTTCGCTCGACCACCAGCGGCATCAGTCGTTGGCGAAGGGTATGCCAGACCACCAGCGAAACCGCCACTGACGGCGAGAGGCTGGTCATCACGCGCACCCATGGCTCCCAGGCGGTGGCGCGGGCCAGGTAGACATAGATCACCGCCAGTCCAGCCAGGCCAATCAATGTGCCGGTGAATTGCAAGAGCATCGCGCGATTGTTGACTGAGGTGGAATGCCGTCGCCAGTGCAGCATGAGTCCCGAAGAGACGGCTATCGCGCACAAAGCCCACAGCAAATATCCATTAACAAAAGGAGTGACGTTTTCAAAGAAGCTCTCGCCGGGCCCAAATGCAATGCCCCAGATCACCCACGGTGCCACCAGTAGCGGCAGATACAGCAGTGCGTAGAGCAGCGACCACTTCACACGTGGATCGAAACCGGTGTGGTTCAGACGCGCCGCCGCGTGTAGGACTGTCGATGGTAGCAACAGTAGCGACACTCCCATCAGGCAGCGGAACAATCGATCCCAGTTGTCAATGGACGCCGCTTGGCTATTGAGCAGCAGCGCATGAAAGAAACTGGCCGAGTGCAGCAGCCAGGTGCCTAGTGCCAGCAGGCTCAGCCATAAAGGTACACGCGGCCGATTGACCCGTTCGATGATGATCAACAGCAGGACCGTGTCGACTACGGTAGCGAGCCCGAGGAGAAAAACTTCGATTTGTCCAAACATGCTCGCGCCCAATCGATATCGTTCGAACGTGCCGTTGCACACTCTGCCAGCCTAACGCGCTAGCGTAGGGTCTGTACCGCCAGCCTAACGCGCTAGCGTAGGGTTCTAAATGACTTTTGCAGATGGGTTATATATAGAACCCACGCTAGCGCGTAGGGCTGGCATAACCCACGCTAGCGCGTAGGGCTGGCATAACCATGCGGGCCAGCCAAACCGAGAACGGTTACATCTTGATAACAAACCTCCATTATAGATGTTTGTAGGTCGAGCGTTATCTGGCCGCGAGTCGGCTGCTGCCGATCGATGGCAACACAAAGCTGAGCAGGCGTGAGCTGGTCAGCATCGATCAATTGGTAGGTTACCGCCAGAGTGGACGAGTCCGAAGTTTGATCGCGCTGTACGACTTGGTAGAGCGTCTGACAGATGAATAACTGTGTACAGGGCTGCAGCCGCAATAGCGTGCCGAGTCCGGGGGATGAGCGTATCCGATCCTGCTTGCGCCAGGCGTTCAGCAACAGATAAAATTCTTTTACCAATGGTTCTCTCCAGACGCATTTGATCACTCTAACAACAGGTTTCCGACGCGTTAGCTTGGGTCGACGCGTGACTTGAGCAGCTCCAGTTCGGCCTGCAGCCTCTGTTCGCGTTCGGCAGCTTCAAACTTTCTCTCAAGCTCGTGGGCGTCAGGATCTTTACCATCCATCTGTTCCCAGGCTTCTGTGAGCGCTTCCTGGCGGTCGACTTTGTCTTCCAATCGGTTGAACTGCGCGAAGGCCGAGTCGCTGCTGGTGCGCTGCAGTGCGGTGTGGATTTTTTGCGTCGACGCGGCGCGTGACAGGCGGGCTACCAACAGTGTACGCTTTTGCTTGGCCTGACGAATCTTGTCCTCCAAGTCGAGCACGGCTTCGCGCAGTTTTGTGACTTCGGCCTGCTGCGTGGCGTGCTCATCGGCCAGTCGCTGGGCGCGGGTGGCGGCTAACAGCTTGTGTTGCAAGGCGGCTTTGGCGCTAGCTTCGTCACCGCGCTGCATTGCTGCGGTAGCCCGCTGCATCCAACTCTCGGCTTCGCCCGCTTCGCGAGCAGCGCGCTTGCGCATCTGAATCTCGTCGGCTACTGCCTCGGCCACACTGGCCCGGACCGTATCCAGCTCCTGCTCCATGTCGATAACCAACTGGTGCAGCATCCGCTCGGGGTTTTCTACACTTTCCCGAAGTGTGGTTAGGCTGGAACGCATGACTAGAGAAAATTGATTGAGCCATTTCATTTGGGATACCTTTCAAGAGAAAACTTGACCAACAAAAACTTTAAAAACTTTGCAGTGGCCGAGCGCGAGGCTTACTTCCACGTAGCCAATTCGGCGGACAGCAGTCGGATCCGGGCCAGTAGATGCTCGCGCTGGTTCTCGCAAATCGCGGCTAAAGCAATCACACCCGCTCCGATGCCCAGACCCGCGATCCACAACGTCTGCGGATGGTCAAAGCTTGAGTGAATCACCATGGCTACCAGATCGACCAGCAGGAAGGCACTGCCTGTAAACATCAGCGCGCGAAGCCGCAGCCCAATCGAAGCTAGCACGACGCACACGCACAGCACCAGCAGCGACAGCAAATGCCACCAACTGCCAGAGAGGATTTCCAGCATCGGCGAAACTAAGATCGTCAATGCACCGATGTAGCGCAAGGTGTCGTGGGCACTGGAGGGGATCTCCTTACGCATGAGTTCGACGAGCGCGATTATCGACACTCCCAGTGGTACCAAGTAGAGCTGCAGGTCGTACCATTGAAATGCGCGCCATGCCAGCGCTAGTGCGAGGTTGAAGACCACCAGTGCCACTATTACGAACGTTCGCTGCCGATTCACAGTGCCGTAGTAGAAGTAGATCGCTGCGGCTGCGAGCATTGTGAGTGTGCTGAAGGCTGAGTGCGAGCGCACTACACCTGAGCCAAGAATATTCGGTAGTCCTGGCAGAACCTCCCATGCAACGACGCAACCTGGCAACACAAGCCCAATCTGCCTGCACGGCTCAGCGGCGAAGCCAAAGTGTGGGTGCTGCGCGATAGCTCGCGAAAGCGTCAGGGCCGACAATGCCACGCCTAAGACCAACAGTTGACCCAAGCCCAATTCCAGCACCAACACTTGTTGGGCTGCTAGAAAGGCGATGGTCAGCAGCAGCAAAGCCAGGGCTATATACAGTCGAGGAGCCGATTGCAGTCGCACTGACACGCGGGCTTCCACTGCCGCCAGGGTAATCATCGAAGCCGCGACAAGCATGATTTCCAGTGGCTGCAGTCGACCTTCAAAGAGATTGACCGCGACTGCCACCGCACAGGCCGCGCGCAGCAGGGCGGTCCAACGGTCGACGGTTGGCGAAGTTGCTGTGCGCCACGGCCGTGTGAAGAATGTCCAGTCAAACAGCACCACGCCGCTGACTAAAAGCGGCAGCACATAGGGCACTGACTGCATCCAATTCGCGGCTGTGATCTGAAATAGCCAACCGCGGTTGCCCAGTAAAAGTTCTACCGTATAGATGCTCAGCACGTGAGCCAGGATAGCCCAGACCGCCGTTGCCGACAGTCGCTGTCTGTTGGTCATCCAGCCCAAAGCGGTTGCTGCAACCGCCGTGGCGGCCAGAGTGTACCAGTCTAAATAGAGCAAGCTAATCAGGAGAATTGTTGCTAGGCCCTGCGCACTCAAGCGGCTGAGCGTGCCGCCGATGGCTTGCAAGTTGCTAATTCGATCGTGGTCACTCGGCAGGATGTCATTCAGGGTACCACTCGCGGCACCGGATAGCAGCCGCTGTCCAACAATGAACGTGCTGCATAAGCCAACGCTCCACAACAGCGGCAAGGCTGCGTAGGTGGTGTACTCGGGTGCCAGGCTAACAGCCATCGTGGCGATCCACAGCGGGAGAGCTATTGTGCAGTACACGATCAAGCCGTAGCGTTGCAACAGGCAGGCAAGTGCAACGCACGCTATGACGATTAGACTGGTCGCTACGGGGAGCAACAATGGGCTGAGCGTCGCGTTGGCCAGCAACATCAGCGGCAGATAAACGACAATCGCTAGACACAGTGTGGCTGCAGTGCAAACGTCGCAGAGCGGCCCCACAAACGCCCCGACCCATTGCATTTGAGTGCGTTTCGTGCGTGACGGGACCGCCCACAGTGGCCGCCTGCTCGCGCTCAACACGTTCGACCATTGTTCAAGATGCAGAGCTCTCAGCGCAACGCACGCGGCAATAGCTATGCATGAGACTGCGATGGACAGGCTGCCCAGCGTGCCTGAGACAGTAGCCCCAATTTCGACCAGCATGGCTAAACCAGCCACGGCGGCCACCAGCCATAGATTCAGTCCGAGAGCGTAGTACTTGTTCCAAGCGGTCTGCAACACGAGGCCAATCAATAGCACTCCGCCTGCCAAGCTCATATTCCATTGTGGATCGCGAGTCAGAATGTACGCCAGAGCTAGGACGATCCACACAAATGACAGTGCGTGGGCCAGCAGTAGGCTACACAGCTTGAGCATTCCGCGCGGCTGGCCGTTGACGTCAACTAAGCCGCAGTGGTCAAAGGTTGATGGCAGTGGTAAGCGGTTGATCCAGCCATCGAGTGGGCTGGCCAAAATCAATAAGCCGAGCAATATTCCAAAGGCAACCAAGATATGTTGCTCAGGCAAATCGGCCCAATGCATGGCGCTAATCGCAGGCACCACTGTCGCCGTAGCTGAGATCATGGCGACCAATGCTCCAATGATATAGCGTCTATCGCGAAACAGAACGGCCATAGCGGTGAAGCTGACGGAGCTAATCACCGCTACCGGAAAGCTGGCCTTTAAATGGGTCAGCGATAGTCCGAGCAGTGCTAGGCTCATGATGGTGACGAATACTTGAAGTGGCCTGCTAAATTCGAATCGTCCCCGATCGGCCATGATCCGACTGGCGATGGCGAACACGCTCAGCAGCGGCAGATAGGTCAGGCCATAGAAGGCCAGCGGCAGTCGCGGCTCGTTGACCGCCGCAGCCGCGCTCGTCTTCAGCGACGCCACCAAGTCTGATACCAGTGTCGGCGCACATTGATAGGCCACTGCGATCAGAATCAAACCACACCAAACGAAACCTGCCTGGCGCGTTTCGTGCCCAGCCCACAGTACGATCAGGGCTGCCGCTAAAGCTGTTGGCACTACGGCATAGGTTGTGGTGCCAGCAATGCTGAAACCGACAAAAGACAATCCAACGCCAAACGCGAGTGTCGCCAGGCCAACAAAAATAGGCAGCACAATGGGCCAAGGCAGTGGCCTCACCAGGTCGCCCGTGCGCTGTTTGAATACTTGCGCTACAGTACGGCCAGTAGCGAAAATAGTAGCTGCCAGCATTACACAACCAAACCCCAGCCATTCTACGTTGATGGACCAAGCGGTTCTGGTTGCCAAGAGAATCAGGAATTGGCCACCCAATAATGCAATTGGAAAAAAACCGAAGATGCGCGGCAAGCGGTGTTCTTCGGACATCCAGAAGACGTGGCGGTTGACTTTCACGACTCCCACGGTCATGACTAGCCACAGGCCGGTAGAGACTGCGGCAGCGAGCCATGGTGCCCAGTCGCTGGCGAGCCAACTCATGCGATGCACGGCCGGCATTGCACCCGCTAGGCACAGCAGGCAGTAGCTAACATGAAACGTGCGTTGTTGGCCACGCAGTAGATGGTCAAAGATGCGGCGGCTGATGATCCACGTCAAAACGGCTGTGGGAGCGATCAATAACGCAGCTTGCAACATGCTGGCTGCGACTCCCATCGAGTCAAGCGCGTTCAACCAATGCAGCGATAGAAACGGAATAGGTAGCAACAGTAGCGTTAGGACTTGCATCACGCTGGCCGTCGCCTGCAGCCCCAAACGCCTTCTGGCAATTTCGGCGAAGCCGTAGGTAGCACATGTGTACGCCACGATCGTCAAATACTTGACCGCCACGGGCCACGAGCTCCATTCGTGAGTCACCAGCATAAGGCTCGATGCAAACACGATGGCGGCGCCGATCACCAACATCCATCGAATATTTACTTGGTTGAAGAAGCTATTGATGAAGCGCTCCAAGAACGGTGTCTGCTGAGCGTCTGCTGGGTGATCAAGCATGCACGGCGGTGCGCCAGGTAGGGCTTGTCGTGGCGGCTGTGCATCGAGCGGAACATCGGTGGGTGGGAACATGATGGAGGTCCTTGTGGAGGGACGAAAGTCAAACGCCACCCACCCGCTATACAAAGCTCGTGCCGCTCTCGGAATGAAAGTTTGCGCGTTGCCGTAAATCCTGTTGCAGTAGAGGCTTGCGGAATTGGGTTTGACCGCGATGACCGCTGGTGAAGCGGCTTATGGCACGCCGCCGCAGTGGCTGCACTGCATCTAACCGCAGGCCCAAAGCTGCCTGTTAAAAGCCGAGTGTCGCGGAGACGCAGAGGCCCGCGGAGACAGTGCTGCGAGCTCGCGTGTGAACGGCTACAGCGCTGGCGATACAGCAAGTTGACTGAATTGGATCATCGAGTGGAGGAGTTGAGATGTGCCGTCCCCTGCGCAGGCCGGGACTATCGCATTGGTGGGCGATGTGGTGCCATGCAGCCTCGCGGGCTGGGCAAATTAAGCTGTGCATGTGCGGCCTGCCACGGTTAGCCGTTTTGGCGTTAGCCACGGTTAGCAGTTAAACTACCCGCTGCACGTTGATTGGGTGGGCGTGCAAATGGACAGCGCGGAGAGGGCTCAGTCAAAAAACAGGCGTCTGACGCAGATCACACCTGAGCGTCGAAGGAGGTGCCATCGTGCGGCAGCGATTTGCATTTTCAAATTGAAACCACTACGATCGTTGTCGGTGATGAACAGATACGCCTGCCCACAAGGAGCATTCAATGCCCACCAGCCACACAACGTATCGACGTCGCGAGTTCCTGAAACGGACTGCGTCTACGCTTGCCATTCCGACGGTTTTGGCCTCTCACAGCTTGGGGTTGGCCGACAGCGTCGCTCCTAGCAATCGCATCGCGATGGGACTGATCGGCTGTGGCGGGCACGGTACTGGCTGGAACCTAGACCGGATGCTGGAGAATCCCGAGCAGCAAGTAGTGGCCGTGTGCGACCTGGATAAACAGCATGCCGCCGAGGCGGAGCGCAAGGTCAATCAATACTACTCCAAGCAACTCGGACGCAGCTACAAATGCTCCGTGTACCACGACTTCCGCGATCTAATCAATCGCCGCGACATCGACGCGGTCGACGTGGCCACCCCAGACCACTGGCACGTCATCCCCTCGCTGATGGCCATTCGAGCAGGCAAGCACGTCATCTGTGAAAAACCGCTTTCGCTCACTATCGCTGAAGGTCGTCTCCTAGCCGACGAATCGAAGAATTCAGGACTGGTATTTCAAACTGCCTCTGAGAATAGATCCATCGACTCCTATATCCGGATCTGCGAATTGGTGCACGGCGGATATATCGGTGAGCTCAAGCACGTCAAGGTGATGCTTCCCAAAAGCAACGATGGGCGAGGCAATGAGGATTTCAAAATTAAAGATCATCCTGAGCATCTAAATTATGAGATGTGGCAGGGGCAAGCACCGCTGGCCGATTACTGTGCGGCGCGAGTGCACAACACCTTTCGCTGGAACCTGGCATACTCTGGCGGACGGCTGACGGACTGGGGGGCTCATCTGTTCGACCTCGTCCAGTGGGCCAGCGGTCACCAGGAGTCAGGGCCGGTCGAAGTTGAGGGAGTTGGCAAGTTCCCACCGCGAGATGCGATCTGGAATACGGCTGGAGAATTCGAGCTGCACTATCGCTATGAGAATGGATTGACGATGCACGCCTGGAGCGAAGGCACGCCGGGAATCAAGTTCGAAGGCAGCGAGGGCTGGGTCATGTTCCGAGGTTGGCGGGCACCCCTATCGGCCAGCCATCCGAACATTCTGACGGTGGAAGTCCCCGAGTCTAAACGGCTACATCGGCCAGCGGTTGTTTGCCCGCGTGCCTCTGGCGGCGACGGACTAGTTGGTGGTGAGCACGCCGACTTCACTCACTGCATCAAGCACGGCACAGAAACATATGCTCCAGCCGAGATCGGCCATCGCACGATCTCCATCTCACACATTGGCAACATCGCCATGCAGCTAGGACGCAAGCTTCGCTGGGATCCTAGGCGCGAAATATTTCCTGACGACGATCAGGCCAACGCGATGCTGCAGCGCGAACAGCGTGAGCCATGGAGTATTAACAACATCGACTCTTGGCTGAATGTCGGCTAGTGCCACAGCGCCGCCGCGGCGGTTCGCTGGAATCAACTGGTTGCCGCCAACGTCAAGCGGACATGACGTTTTACGCCAACTGCTAGACTACGAAGGATTACAATGTCTGGAAAGCGCTGAAGCTTAGAGAGAGAGGCGAGCTGCACTAGCGGTCCGCAAGTTATTA
>CAKQWG010000010.1 GCA_934278005.1 uncultured Pirellulaceae bacterium
TTAGTGCTACACAAGTTAGTGCTACACAAGTTAGTGCTACACAAGTTAGTGCTACACAAGTTAGTGCTACACAAGTTAGTGCTACACAAGTTCCTACCAGGAACTGCACAATTCATTTCATACTAAGGAGAACACCATGACTACTGGCTTTGGAATTATTGGTTGCGGCATGATCGCCAACTTCCATGCGCGTGCTATCGCAGACTTGGATAACGCACGCTTAGTCGCCTGCTACAATCGCACTGCTCCCAAGGCTGAAGCATTGGCAGCCCAGTTCGGTGGTGACGTCTATACCGATCTGGATCAAATGCTTGCTCGCAAGGACTTGCACGTGGTGACGATCTGCACTCCCAGCGGCGCGCACAGCGAACCGACGATTGCAGCTGCCAGAGCCGGCAAGCATGTGATTGTCGAAAAGCCACTGGACGTGACCCGTGAGCGTTGCCAAGCCATGATCGACGCCTGCGCACAAGCCGGAGTCAAGCTGGCGACTATCTTCCCCTCGCGATTTCACCAATCCAGCCAGTTGATGAAGCGGGCGGTCGAACAGGGGCGGTTCGGTAAACTAGCCCTTGGCGACGCCTACGTCAAATGGTTCCGAACTCAGGAGTATTACGATAGCGGCGCTTGGCGGGGTACGTGGGAGATGGATGGCGGTGGGGCGCTGATGAATCAAGCCATTCACAGTGTCGACCTGCTGCTGTGGTTGATGGGCCCGGTCGACGAGGTTATGGCACATACCGCCACTTTGGCTCACGAGAGAATCGAAGTGGAAGATGTTGCTACGGCCACGCTGAAGTTCGCCAATGGCGCGCTTGGAACCATCGTGGCTACCACCGCCGGCTTCCCCGGTTCGCTAAAACGCATCGAGCTGAGCGGATCGCAGGGGACGGCTATTTTGGAAGAGGAAGACATCATCAAATGGGAGTTTGCCCAGGCCCAACCTCAAGACGCCGAGCTGCGCGCAGAGATGCAAGGACGCACTAAAACAGGTGGCGGTGCCGGCGACCCTGCAGCTATTGGACACCACGCACACACTCTACTGTTTCGCGACTTCCTGCAAGCCATCGAACAAGATCGCGCACCGAGTATCGATGGCGCGGAAGGCATGCGCAGCGTAGAGTTAATCTTGGCCATCTACGAAAGCGCCAGGACTGGTAAACGCGTTGTGCTTACTAAGTAAATGTAGCAGGTGAGATCTGCACAGTGCGCCTGTCTTTGTGGCTGACCCACTTGGTGAGGAGCTGTGGATTCAATTCGGTCAAACGCAACAAGCAGATCGCGCCCGTTTTAGAGGCAACCAGGGCGAAGCTAAGAATGAAAGAAGCTGGTGCTGGAAGTGGAGTGAAGATTGAGCAAGGGCCGCGGAGCGGTTCGTACAGTAGATTCTCAGGCAGCCTGCAGCCACGTCTGCTAATATGTTCAGTTGGTGCTTGTAATCGACTGAAAAAGGTGGTGTCTAATGGCTACTTGGTTGCGCTGGTGGATGGTTTGTGCTGCGGGCATATCTGCTGCGGGCATATCTGCTGCGGGCATATCTGCTGCGGGCATATCTGCTGCGGGAATACGCAAAGGCTGGGCTGGTGAGCTACCGCGTTCGGGCATGATTCTGCATCTCGACGCTGCGCATCTAACAGGGCCGCTAGCGAATAGTGAGGCTGAAAGCCAGACCGAGAGCCAAGTTACCAGTGGGCCTAATACGGCACCCGGTCAACAGCCAGATCCGGTTACACCGGCTAAAGAAACGGTGGCCCGCTGGCTCGATCGCTCGGCGGCGGGGCGCGAGTTTTTGCAGCCGGCCAATGAGAGTCAACCGCACAGAGTAGTGATCTCAGGCAGTCCACTGGTTCGCTTTGACGGTCGCGACGACTATCTGCTGTGCACCAGTCCGGCTGGGACGGCAGACGCAGCCACCGATGCACTGACGCTTTTTATCGTCGCTGCACCACATGAAAATCTGGGTGGCTTTGCCAGCCTCTTTGCGACCAGTGCTGCCGGCGAGCACGATTATCAAAGTGGACTTAATTTGGATCTCGGCCCCGCGGCTACTCGCCAACTGGAGTCCATCAATGTAGAAGGCGCAGGTTTTGGCGGCGCTCGTAACCTGTTTTCCGGTCCAGGCCTCTCGTTTGGAACACTGCACGTGATGCAGTGCGTGATTGATCCGGATCGTGAGCAGGTCGAAGTCTCAGTGGATGACCTGCCGGCAGCGGTGCGTCCCAAGCAGCCAGGTCCCATCGCTCTGCATGACTGGGCGATCGGTGCGCGCTTATTGAACAATGCGGCCGGGCAGCGTCAGATGCGGGGCTTTCTGAATGGGGACATAGCCGAGGTCGTGGCCTGGAATCGCGTACTGAGCCCTGAGGAGCGCAAGCAAGTGCTGGGCTACTTGCAATCCAAACACGCGGCTGTGGCTGAAGCCCTGCGCGACAGCTTGCATGCGTCTGATCCAGGAGTGCCTTTGGTGCGCATTGAAGATGCCCCGCTCGTGCAGATGTTGATGCCCGGCTTTACCGTCCGCGAGCTGCCGCTGGAATTGACCAATGTGAACAATGTCCGCTATCGCCATGACGGGCGCCTGGTAACGCTAGGTTATAACGGCGACATCCATTTGTTATCCGACACCGACGGCGATGGGCTCGAGGACCAGGCGAGCGTTTTCTGGAAGAATGCCGGCAGCGTGCGGGGGCCGCTCGGACTGCTGCTAACGGGCGAAGAGGATCCGCGTGGAAACGCTGCCTTTGTGCCGAGCAAAGGCAAAGTGTCGATGTTTGTCGATCGGGACGACGATGATGTGGCGGACGAGGAAGTTGTGGTGGCGCAGGGTTGGAAGGAGATTCCCCAAAACGTAGACGCTGTAGGGATCGCCATGGACTCCACCGGGGCTATCTACTTCGGCCTGGGAACCGCTGATTTTGCCGACGCCTACCAAATCGATGATCAGGGTCAAGCGCATTATGATTTGTCGAGTGAGCGCGGTACGGTGCAGCGCATCGCACCTGATTTGCAGTCGCGCGAGACTGTTTGTACCGGAGTACGATTTCCCGTCGCCATGGCTTTCAATACCGATGGCGATCTGTTTTGCACGGATCAAGAGGGGGTGCCATGGTTGCCCAATGGGAATCCGCTGGACGAATTGTTGCACATTGTCCGCGATCGGCACTACGGCTTTCCGCCGTGTCATCCGCGTCACAATCCGGAGGTGATCGATGAGCCGTCGGTGTTTGATTATGCGCCTCAACATCAATCCACCTGTGGCATGTTCTTTAATGACGCAGCGGCGGGGCAACCCATCTTTGGTCCTGAGTCGTGGCGTGGGAATGCGATCGTGTGTGGCCAGTCGCGTGGGAAACTGTATCGTACTCAGCTTGCCAAGACGCCGGCGGGCTATGTGGCGACGACTCAATTGTTGGCTCGGTTGCAGATGCTCACCGTCGATGCCTGCTTAGCTCCCAACGGCGACATCATCGTCGCCTGTCACAGTGGCCCGCCGGACTGGGGAACCGGCCCGACTGGCGTCGGCAAACTGTTTCGCATCTCGTACGACGCTCCGCCGCAACCATCGGTGGTTGCTACGTGGGCGGAAAACCAACGGGAGGTGCGGGTTGCACTGGATCGCCCCATCGACCCTGCGCAGCTCAAGGATGCACTGCCTGGCGTGCGCATTGACTACGGAACCAATGTCCGCGCAGGAGATGCTCTGGAAAACTTGTCGCCGCCCTATGCGGTCGTGCAGCGCCAAGGCGTGCAGCCGCGTTACGTGCTCGGTGTGCATGCGATAGGTGTCAGTAGCGACCGGCGCACGCTCATTCTAAACACCGAACCCATGCAGGAGGATGTGCACTACGCCGTGACTCTTCCTTTGACGCTTGCCGCCCATGCGGAAGTTCCGTCGGCTGAGGCATATCATCCGGTTGCGCTGGAGCAACTGCCACGGCTAGATGTGGACTATGATCTGCGAGGCGTGACGGCGCAGTGGGTTCCCGATGATGCGTCAGAAGCAAGCCTGGGCTGTTGGCTGCCCCATGCAAACTGGCGTGTCTCGGTCCGATGGTTGCATGGCAGCAGCACGCATGAAAATTTTTTCGCCGCCGTAGCGAAAGGTGGTGGCGAGCTCCACATTTCCACAAAGCTCAATGTCCAGGACATTTTACGACCGGCCGTGCAAATGGGCGCTCAGATCGATTACCAATGGCCCGATGAAGAGGTATACGTCCAGGTTGATGGAGCTAGTCAGGTGGAGATTTTGGGCGAAGCAAAAGACATCGTCCAAGTGGATTCACCCAATGCGCAGCGTGGCCACCGTCTGACCGTCAACGCGGCTGACGACCCTTGGCTGCCGCTTAGCATACGCGTTCGACTTGCTGCCGGTGAGACCCCGTCGGTTGCCCTTAGCCTGTCGACCAACGAGGACCCTCGGCCGCGGGCCATACCCGTCCATCGTTTTGGACTGCCCTGGCTAAACGCCGCGAGAACTGGAGTAAATGAGGTCACGGCGCCGGATACTGCGCGGATTGCCGAAATCGAAGGCGGCAACTGGGGCAAAGGCAGGCGGGTTTTCCATAGTCAGGCGGCTGGTTGTTTTAAGTGCCATGCCTTGCAGGGAGCCGGGGCTAAGCTAGGCCCCGACCTGGGCAATCTGCGCTTTCGCGACTATGCGTCGGTACTGCGCGACATTGAGCATCCCAGTTTTTCAATCAATCCGGACTATGTAGGGCACGTGGTATTGCTGCGCGACGGAAGCGTGCTCACCGGCGTATTGCGTAGCAAAGATGGGGCGACAGTTATTGGAAACCAACTTGGAGAGGAACGCGTACTGGACAACGATCAGATAGAGCGCATCAAACCCGTGGAGCTGTCGGTCATGCCTACTGGGACGCTCGAACAATTGAGTGCCGAGCAGCGACGCGACTTGATGACTTATTTACTGACCGCTCCGCCTCAGATGCCGCTCGACTCTCCGCTGTCTGCGCCACCGCTGCGCACAGCCAGCGAGGTGGCGGCTAAATTGCAAGGGTCTCAACCGCTGCCCGTGCCACTGCAGCCGATGAAGATTGTGTTGGTGGCCGGTGCCAAAGACCATGGGCCTGGCGAGCACGACTACCCGGCTTGGTTGGCTCAGTGGGGCCAGTTGATGTCTGCCGCGCCGGCGGTGGAAGTGAACGCGGCCTGGGATTTTCCTAGTGACGAACAATGCGCTGCGGCTGACCTGCTGGTATTCTTCCAGAAAGGAACTTGGAACGACGAACGACAATCCAAAATGGACAAATTCTTTGCTCGTGGGGGTGGAGCCGTGTATGTGCACTGGGCGGTCAATGGTGACGAACGAGTAGCCGATTTTTCACGGCGGATCGGCTTGGCGTCGCAAGGTGGTCGTGCTGGCTACCGCCATGGTCCACTCGATCTGCAGATCCATTCCACCGAACACCCCATTGTCCGTAACTTCGACAGATTGGAACTGTACGACGAGAGCTATTGGAAGTTAGCGGGTGACCCACAGCAAGTGACACTGTTGGGAACTAGCCACGAGGAGGGCGAGCCGCGCCCACAGCTATGGACGTATGAGCGAGGGGCCGGCCGGGTCTTCGTCAGCATCCCCGGGCACTACAACTGGACGTTTGACGATCCTTTATTCCGCATCATTCTGCTGCGAGGTATGGCCTGGACAGCTCGTCAGCCCGTCGATCGATTCAATGAGCTTGTACCGCTCGGTGCCCGCATGACCCAGTAGCACACTTTCGCTGCCATGTGTTTCGCCGGAACAGTATGCGTGCTGCGTCTGGGCGATGGGACTCAAAGGCTGTCCAAGTGCATGAGAAATGCGAGAGTGTGTAGGGAGAGGAAGACCGCCATCCATTGGTAATTCGCAAGCTGCGCAGGTGACGGATCAAACGGCTTATAGCGATTCTACTTTCTCTACGGATCAGTATTTCAGCAACACACTGTGATATCCAGGAGTGGCGGCCTCGGAAAACTCGATGCAGTCTATTACTGACCAATGTCGAGGACCAATATGGATACGCCCGCTACCACGTTCGACGTCTCTGCATGCACATTTGAGACAATCGCAAGC
Source organism: uncultured Pirellulaceae bacterium (assembly GCA_934278005.1). Taxonomy (GTDB): domain Bacteria; phylum Planctomycetota; class Planctomycetia; order Pirellulales; family Pirellulaceae; genus Aureliella. The sequence goes on from CAKQWG010000010.1 coordinate 6,074, forward strand.
GATCAGTCGCCACAAACCAGCTTGCAGCAGCACTCAGCGGTCCGTAGACGAGGGCGAGTACTGGTGTTGGAAGACGACCCGCTGCAATTAAAACTGGTGCAGCAACATTTACATTCCGTCGGTTTTGAAGTCGTTACCGCGACATCGATCGAAGAGGCTCGCCAGCGGTTATGCGAGAGCGGCCTGCAGCTAGCCATCTTAGATGTCCAGTTACCTGATGGATGTGGATTCGAACTCTGTGAAGAGATCGATTCCAACGCGGCCTATGCTGGAATGCCGGTAGTCGTTTTGAGCAGTCTGACAGAGGCGGGGGCCGTACGACGGACCCGCGCCTCGGGCGGTAGATATTTCTTGTGCAAGCCCTATGATCCCAACGTGTTGCTGGCGATCATCGAGCGTGCGCTGGAAGATCCGATCGACTAACTCGATCGATTAGCCAGCCTGTGCCAAATTCAATTTCGACAACTCTTCTACATAATCGCGGGCCACGTTGAGGACCTCCGTATTGTAGTAGTCGAGTTTAAACACTTCTTTCTTCGGCAGTTGATCTTCCAACATTTTATCTTCCTCCTCGCGCTGCGCATCTAAGTCTTCGCGGCGTTTGAGGAACACTTCTGAGTTGAGTGAGACGACCTTCTCGTCCTTCTGTGCTTTAAAGGTCTCGATGCGTCGTAGCAACCTGTCGAATCCGGCAGATTCGCTGACACGCTTAGAGCTATTGGTCCGGAGTGTGGACAACAGCGCGGAATCGACCATTTTATAGTCACTGTGTCGCGCCGCTTTGATTTTGTCGTTAGGCAGTGCGTACTCCAGGTCGGCCTCGGCGTTGTCGAAGCTGGCTGTCAAGGCGGGCAGGACGATATCCGACATGACGCCTTGGCGTTGGGTACTCATGCCATCGGGCAGGTAAAATTGCTGAATAGTAATTTTCAAAGCACCCATTTCGCCGGGGCTGCCGAGCAATTGTTGACCGAGGTCGATCAGGCTTTGGACGGTACCCTTGCCATGAGTGGCTGGGTCACCAACGATCAGTCCTCGACGATAGTCTTGAATAGCACCGGCCAGAATCTCGCTGGCACTAGCGCTTTCTTTGCTGGTCATCACCACTAGTGGTCCACTCCAGGCCAAGCCGCTGTTCTCATCATCGTAGACCTGAATTTGATCGCGTGAATCCTTGACCTGAACGACAGGGCCGCGATCGATAAATAGACCGGTCAGATTGATGGCTTCTGTCAGACTACCGCCACCATTACGACTCAGGTCGAGTACGACCACGTCGACTTTCTGTGAGCGAAAATCGCTGAGAATCTTAGCCACGTCGCGAGTAGTACTGCGGAAACCTTTAGAGCTATCGCGAGCCGCCTCCATATCCATGTAGAAGCTAGGCAGATCGATATAACCAAATTTGAATGGCGTGCCGTCAGCCTTTTGACCGTGTTCGACGACTTGGCTACGAGCCGCACTGTCGTCCAACGTGATTTTGGCGCGTGTGATTTGGATGTTCGTTAGTTCACCTCCACCGACGGGCATGACGCCCAAACGGACGACAGTACCGGCAGTGCCGCGAATCATCCCAACGACATCGTCTAGTTTCATATCGACCACGTCGTGCATCTCTCCAGACTCGCCCTGGCCAACGGCCACGATGCGGTCACCCGGCTTGAGCCGCCCGTCTTTATCAGCGGCTCCTCCAGGGACGATGCTGGTTAGTTTCGTATAGCCATCCTCGCTCATCAGCTGAGCACCGATGCCATCGAGGTTGAGACTCATTACGATACGGAAATTCTCTAACGTGTCGTAAGACATGTACGATGTGTGTGGATCGAAGCTGCTGGTGATTGACGTAATATACAGTTCGAGCAATTCGTCGGCGTCGGTTTGGTGCCAGCGTTTGAGTTGAGTGCGAAAGCTGCGGTGCAGCCGCTCTTTGGGATCTTCGTTAGGATCGCCCACTAGCATGTTGACCGCCGAGTTGCGCTCCTTGCCAGCCTGCTTATCCTTTTCAGCGCGGATACGGTCACTCTCGTAAACCAGCAGGCGGTATTTGATCTGTTTGCGCATGCGATCGCGGGCTTCCGCTTCATCGCGGGGATAGTCGATGGCGTCGCGATCGATGATCAAATCTTCATTGATCGTGAAATCGTGTTCTTGATCGATCAGTTCATGCGCCATAGCGATGCGTTCATCGACACGCTTGAGAAACACTTTGAAAACTTCAATTGCAAAACCCATGTCGCCAGCTTTGGCGAAGTCATCTAGCCGATTGCGGTTAGCCTGAAACGCATCGATGTCACTTTGCAGGAAGTAGACCTTCATCGAATCAAGCGACTTGAGCAATTGGTCGAAAGCTCGCGAAGAGATTTCGTCATCGAGGGGATGCTTCGACAAGTGTTGACTGTGCATATACTCGGCGATCGTCCTGATGATGGTACGATCTAGGGCACGCCCCTGAGTCATGTCTTGCACGCGAGGATTTTCGCGCTCGGCTTGCTGAGCCGCTACCGGTCCGGCCGTGACGGCGAGGAGCGTTAGCAGCCCTAAGCAGGAAATGGCAACTGTTTTTCTAAGCATGAGCTAATATCCGAAGTCCATGAGGTATACGTGAGTGCAGGATGAGGCACACGGGAGATCAAATCCCGTTGGCAGGTCACTTCGCAATGAGGATGTTAGGAAATGATAAACTCTGCGGCAACAGGAATGTTGCCTAGGCTACTGAAATGTTACCTAGATTCCCCACAATCGGCCACCTCTTGCGCCAGTCCAGCCAATGTTTCGGCTAGAGCAATATCGGTGCCAAGGGTTTGTGTGACCAACCACCGCTGGTGCGGATTTCGCTGGGCATACTCGGCAACTTGCTCTCTGAGCTGTTCCACTAATTCCCCTTCGAACAACAGATGGGGCTGCACGACGATGATCCTACAAGAACTGGCTGCCAATTGTTGCAAACTTTGTTCGACATTTGGCATCTGAGCAAAGACGAAGCCGCTGAGCATTTCCGCAACTGGGGTAATACTGCTGCGCAGGCGGGCAAATTGCCTCATCTGTTCCGTAGCCTCAGCCGAGCTGCTGCCTCGCCCAATCATTGCTAGAGCGACCTGAGGGCAGAACCGCTTTTCGCAGCTTTGGAGACAGGTGGCCGGGGCAGCCGAATGGCACACAGCCTGCCGGAAACGGAGCGCGGACAATTCAACCACTGGATCCGAAAGTTCCAGGGGCGCAGACTGTCCAGCGCATCGCAAGTCATGTTGCACAGCTGCCCTGGCCACTGCCCGAGGAATGTCCTGCAGAGCATGGCCGGCAGAGAATAAGAACACGGGTACTGTTATCAAATGCGTTGCCCCGGCCTCGGCCAGTCGCTCAACGGCTGTCGCGATGTCAGGCTGGGCTAACTCCAGGAAGGCAAGCTCTGCCAGCTCAGGTGTTATGCGCTGAGCGAACTGCGCAAAAACCTGCTGGAACTGTTGCTGGCCTGCGATGTTGCGCGTACCGTGGCCGACCACCAGGAAACCGAGTTTTCTCGCTGTGGGTTGCACTGACTATTCACCTTTGCCGACCACGATGTCGCGCGTAACTCGCTGAATGCTCAGCTGCCGCTCGGCTAGGCCCTGAAGTTGTTCGATCAGGTCTTCCGCGGTGACCTGGCCCGTCGGATCCGCCGGATCGTCTAGCATATCGGACAGCGTAGTAGTGCGTTTATTGACCCGCAACTGCAAAGTGCGAATCAGACGTAGCTCGGCAAGTTTGTCGACTAGTGGCTGGTCGCCCGGTTCCCCGGGTGGCTGTCCAGGCTGTTGCTGCTGTCGCTGCTGTTTCTCTCGATTTTCCTTTTGGACTTGCACCAACGCCTCAACCATTTCTTCCAGTGAGCTGACGATCTCTGTTTCGATGACAACCGTCAGTGGTCCAACATCTGCCCCCTGCAGTCGATCGGCTACTGACTGAATGTCCACATTGAGCTGCTCGATCGCTTCGGGGAAAGCGGCACTCGACCCTTCGTCGCGCAGCAGTAGCAGCGCGCGCTCTCCCTCAGCCAATATCTTGAGCTGGTCTAGCGACAGCTTACTAGCGGTGATCTGAATTTGGCGGGCCGCCTCATCGCCGGCAATTTCTTGCAAACGTGTGGTTTCCTCAAGTACGCGATTCTGCATGTCCAGCATGCGGCGCAGGCGAGTCTCGAGCGACGCCAGCGAACGCTCCACCTCCTCCTCGCGCAGTTGCCGCAGGATCTCTTCCAACTCTTCAATCGCTTCACGCAGTCGCTCTTCAGCCTGGCGCTGCTTTTCTACGGCGCCTTCACGCTCCGCTTGTTGCAGGTCCTGCTCTGCCTCTCTCATCTTCTGCTGAGCTTGCTCAATCTTCTGTTTGGCACGCTCTGTGGGAGACTGCGGCTGGGCAGGCTCTGCCGGCTCAGCGTCACTCGGCTCAGTGTCACTCGGCTTGGAGTCGCTCGGCTTTGAGTCACTCGGCTTGGAGTCGCTCGGCTTGGAGTCACTCGGCTTGGAGTCGCTCGGCTTGGAGTCACTCGGCTCAGAGTCGCTCGGCTCAGAGTCGCTCGGCTCAGAGTCATTGGGCTCAGAGTCGCTGGGTTTGGCGTCACTCGGCTTGGCGTCACTCGGCTTGGCGTCACTGGGATTGGCGTCACTCGGCTCTTTTGTCTCGGCGGGCGTATCGGGCTGGGCATTCTCGTCGCGCGATGGCTGCTCTGACGAGGATTCTCCGTCGGGGGACTCCGCCGGCTGATCTGTCTGGCCGGATTGTAGTTCGCCAGCAATCTCGCTGGCTTTACGAGTTAGCTTTTCCTGGTCCTGGGCGGCACGCTCGATGGATTGTCCTCCCTCGGTGCGTCCGCGCAGCGAGCTTTGCAGTCTGAGCAGTCGATCGGTCTCTTCGATCCAGCGGCGAACTTCATCGCGCTGTTCACGAATGCGCTGTTCACGGTTTTCACTTTGCAGCAGCTCTAGCAACCGCTTGAGACTCTCGCGACTGGACTTCTGCTTTTCAATTGCCTCACTGTACTGCCCCTGTTCCAACCGCGCAGCAGCATCGGCTAATAGATCGGTCAACTCAGCCTGTTTGCTGAGTTGGACGGCCTGTTGCAGCAGGGCGGCTCGCGTCGGATTGTCGGCTGCTTCTAGATCGGCCGAACGCAGGAGCAGCATTTCCAAGCGGCTAAAGCGCTCAGCCACGCTCTTCTGGCCGGACACGATGGGTGGCGCTGTAGCTGTTGCTGTTGCTGTTGCTGTTGCTGTTGCTGGTGCTGGTGCTGGTGCTGGTGCTGGTGCTGGTGCTGGTGCTGGTGCTGGTGCTGGTGCTGGTGCTGGTGTCTGCGCGTCAGCTTGTGCATGAGCCCGCGCGGTCCAATCACTGACCAGGCTTACGCTCAGCACAAGACTTGCTGCGATCCATCCTGCTTTTAAATTCGGCACGATTCACCTTACTTCAGTAGATCCAAAATGCGCTTGCGTTGTTCTTGTTCGGTCTCGGATAAAAGTTTTTCTTGATCGTCCAGTAGGCCCCGTACTAGGTCAACGATCTCGTTGAAGTCCTCGATGTCTTGCATGTTAGATTTAATCTCATCCAACTTCAGCAGCACCGCATCCAGTGCGGCATTCGACAGGCTGGCAGTAGCCTGCGCGGTGGGCTGAGCGCCACCGCCGGCGATCGTGGCGGACTGTAGATCGGCCAAGCTTCGCTGTAGCGTTCGATATTCACTAGTCAGCAGCTCGCGCAGTGGCAGTCCGACCTTTGAAAGTAGTCGCTCTTGTCGATCATAGCTGTCGACGCGGTTATTGACCAACTGTAGACGCAAATTGTCCACTCGTGCAGCCACGCTCGAGAGCTCCTGTTGCGACTTGTCTGCCTGTAAGACGCTCTGCTGGGCCCATAGACCAGCCAATCTCTGAGTCTGTTCGGCGCGCGTCTCGCGAGTCGCTTCTTGTTGTACAGCGACTTGTTGTACAGCGACAAAGCGGTGGCTCTTCGAAAGCGCGTTGGCCGGCTGGATCTCGAGCTGTGCAGCCGCTTGGGGAAGATCATTTTTGAGCGTCTGCAAAACTTCGCGCAGTTGTACTAGCTCGGAGATGATCTGCTCGAGTCGCTGACGCAGCTCCAGTTCTTGACGGTCCAGCATTACAAGCAATTGATCCGGAGTGACCACGGACAGCTGCAGCGGCTGGCCGCGCCCCACGTGTGGTTGTGGCCCCAGGTCATAGAAGTCGCGGGCCGCGACGACTAAGCCCAAGGTGGCTCCCGGCTGCAACTGAAGTTTGCCCTGTTGCTGAAGCTGATCCAAATCGATTGTCGCCTGCAGTTGATCCTCGTCTAATGCAAGCGGCAGGTCCAGCGTCTGACCTTCGTTCACGATCAACTCAGCGCTGACCTCATGCACGCCATGGTCGTCCACCACGCTGCCAACGATCGGCAGCATGGCCTGAGGCGTAATGCCCAGACCGATGCCTTCGAGCTGTGAGGTGACTTCGGGGATCGTATCTTCGCGAACAGCGATCGAATAGCGCGGTATTTGTGCGGATGACAAACCGTGCTGGTCGATCAAGCGAACTTCGACCATTTGACTGTGCGCGACTCTGCCCAGTGGGATTTCGAATGTAGCACCGCTACACTGTAGGCTGTGAACCTGTCCGGCCGACTCCGCTGCCAGAGCTGGTTCACCTGGAGCTGTCGGGTTTTGGATAATGTAGTCCACTCGGCTTAGCGGCCCACTCGCGGTACCGCTCAAGGTGACCTCTGTCCCCTCTGGAATGAAGATCCCGCTGCGGTACTCGAGCGTTTCCCGCTGAGCTCGGACGCTTAGCGAGTCGAGCAAATAGGATGGGTACTGACAGACCAATTGCATACCTGCGATGACTGCCGGGTCGACGACTTCAATCGTCAAATCGCGCAGGCGTGCATCGAGTCCGACCACGTCTAAATGAATGTTTTGAGTAAGGCCGTCCAGAGGTGGACCGTCGATAGTAAAGGGCTGCCAAGCATCGCGAGGACCGCCCACGCGGCGCAGGTTTGCTCGTCCGCGCGAACCGTCGTTTGTGCGGTAATATAGCGTGCATATCTCTGGCACTTGTGAAGCATCCGCGGCGGCCGAGACTTGAAGCATGGGAGAAGCCCCTTGTGGTACACGGGCCACGCCGTCGACAAAGGGCAGCCAAACGCGTTCGGCCGCGATTTGTGTCGAGAAAGCAGGCACCTGCAGTTGCAGCCCGTCGACGCGAAGCGTTGCCTGGCGAGGCCAGGGTTGATCTGACAGGGCGAACAGGCGTTTCGACCACAATTCCATCCAGGCAGGCACGCTCAGCGCCGCAATCACCGTCAGCACAAGCGCCAGCAGCGTTGCGCCGCCGGTTACCCACAGCGGACGCCAATTGAACAGCTCGCGCGGGCGAACCATGGCAATGCGTTCTGTAGCCGAGCGATGCACTCGCTCGAGCATAGCTCGATGCGCAGCCGGATTTGTCAGAGGGCTAAGCTGGCTGTCGCTGTTTTGCCTGCCACCTTGAGTCCGATCACCTTGAGTCCGATCACTGAGTTCAACGGCGGTGATCAGTTCGCTGTTGAGCTCCGGATAGTGTCGCTCAAGCAGCAGAGCCAACGAGCTATTGGCTGGACGCCCGCGCAGACGAGTCACGATCCATCGCCAAGCAATCCACAGACTGCCGGCAGCCATCACCACCAGCCACGCGATACGCAGCGCCCGCGGCGATTCGCTCGAACCCACTGTGACGGGCAGGTAGTCGACCAGCCCTCCCAACCAAAATGCCAACAGCAGCCACAGGACGATCAACAGCGTCCCTTGGACCGTCACGTAGCGCCGCAGCAACCGGCGCAGTTCGTCCAATCGGCTTAGGATTGCGCTGGATAGGCGGAGGTCATCGGAGGTCTGTTGCATGGGCAATTAGAAAATTGTGAATTCTGTGACTGCGTAAGATTCCGTAAGCTTCTAGCTTGCGTTGTTCGATCCATTCTAAGCGATTTCAATTCGGCAACCGCGACACCTGCTCCTCTCTAAAAACTATTTAAAAGCAGGCCCTAGGCCAGGCGATGGAGTCGGCGTATAAGCCATTCCAGCGACAATGCGCCGGCGATCCAAGCCATCAACCAACCCAGCCAGCGCAGCTGAAATACATGGTCGGTCGCGCCGGGCAGGTAGGCCACTTGGTCTTGTGGAGCGATTCGTGCAACTAGGTCTGTAGGGCCGGCCGGGGTCGCCTGCTGGCCAAGAGCTAGCTGCCCGGCGGAGCTGCTGACCGGCATCGAAGCAGCTGCGGGCTGACCCGGTGTAGGCTGCATGGCGGCGGCCACGCCCGTCCAGTAATTCCCACCAGTATCGACGGCCAGCTGCCGCAGCAATGCATCGTTGCGTTGGCTTTGTTGCATCTCACGCGCGGGAATCTTGGCGTCGATGGAGGCTGTTAGAACTTCATCAGAGGCCAGTCCCCCCAACTGCAATTGTATCGCGTACTGGCCGGGAACCTGCACGGGAAACTGTCCGGTGTACACGCCGGGCTGCGAACCGTCGGCCAAGGGCCGCAGCACAAGTGGCAAATTGCGGCCCTGCGCATCGATCAGTCGGGCGACCACCTCGCTTTGAATCAACGGCTCATAACGCTGATCCTTCAGTACTGCGCGCACGACCACCTGCTCTCCCAAGGTGGCTTGTTCACGATCGACCAGTAGTACGCCGCGATCGGAATCCATCAGCAAGCGGCCTTGAGATATCCAGCGGACGAGTTTGGTGTAAAAGCGGTCAAAGTACTGATCGCCCAGCACGCGCAGACGCCACAGTTCACCGCCGCCTAGGAACACGGTTCTGCCCGCACCGTAGAACTGGCTGGCCAAATAAATTGGTTGCTGTCCGTCGACAGCCGCAGTGGGATCAGAGAACAGAGCTAACGCCTTGGCGCCGGGCTTCAGTTCATAGGCCGAATAAAAACTGTAGACGCCAGCGAATTCGTTCCACAGTTCGCCGCTCGACTGCGCATCGTCGCTCAGCCACATGAAGTCGGTTTGCTGACCATCTGGGGTGATGGTCAGCGGCCAAGCGGAGCTGGATTCGACGCGGCCGGCCGCGAGCAAGCTGCTGCCGCGCTGGTCGAGCACCACCGGCGCCAAAGCGCGCAGCGTAGAGGCGCGCGTGCCGGAAGCAGAGCGGGCGATCCACTTAGGCATCTCGACCGATCCGGCCACCATTAAAAACCCGCCGGCTTGTTCTGCCACCCACTTTTCCAGCGCTTCGACACTCCGCTCTGGAATGGCATTCCAGTCTGCATCGAAGGCAAGTACCGCATCGTACTTGGATAGCTCTGTGCGGTCGCTGGGGAACTCGGTCAATAACTCTTGCGCCTCTTGGGAACTACGCGTGCTCCCACTTTGCAGTAGTACATGCGATTCCACATCGCGATCGCGATACAATAAATTGCGAACAAATTGGTACTCGCGAGTCGGGCCGCCGGCCAGGATCAACACGCGGTTTTTGCGTTCGATGACCTCTACATTAGCCACCTGCACATTATCGCGGACATCGCTTTCGCTTGACTGTGGCAGCACGCGGGCGGCGTACTGCCACTGCCCCACCGGTTTTGGCTCCAGTTCAAACGTAGCCGAGGCCAGGGAACCATCCGCGGGGATTTCCACCTGCTGTTCGGCTTCAATGCCCAGGCTCTCCAGGCTGGCGTCCTTGGGACCGGAAGTGATTTGAATAGTCACCCGCTCTCCGGTAAAGCCGCTAGAGCCGATCAGCGTCGACAATGTAAAACGATCCCCCGGATAAAGACGCTTGGGTAAGTCGACTTCGAGCATCTGCAAGTTTGGGGGACTGTGCTCCGATCCGAGCCCCACGATGAACAGCGGCACTCGCATATTCTGCGCGGTGGGAATAACTTGACGAGGATCGACCCCAGCGTTGTTTCTGCCATCGGTCAGTACGATCACGCCGGCCAGCGGACTGCCCGTCTCGCGATCCAGGACCGCTTTTAGAGCGTCGCCCAAATGGGTGGCGCTGCCGGTGGGCTGCAGGGCGTCAGACCAATTCTTAGGGAGTGAAACCAACTCCGGCGACTGTTCCTGACTCGCTTCGGTGACTCCGCCGATAAGCGGCGGCAGGTCCGCTCCCAAGAGGGCTGCCAGCGGGTAGCGAGAATTGGGAACGATCGCCAAGGCTGATAGGGCTAAGGCCACCAATGCTAAAGCCGAACCAAAGAATAAAAGCCAACTCCCAGTACGCCACTTGCGCAGCCCCCATAGCTGAGCGCCCAGAGCGACTGTTAGGCATAACAGGCTCAACAGTCCAATGCCGCCGGCGACCAGCATCCACAGTCGCCCACGATTCAACTGCGCTTGGTCGACCTCCGACGCATCTCGATCGGGCTTGGCATCAGCCGCGCCGCGTTTTTCCAGAGCACCCACCACAGCTGGCCGCGGCAGCTGATCAAAGCGATAGATCGACAATTGATGCTGCTGCGACAACGCAGGCAAGAAATCGGTTTGCGAAAGCAGTTCCACGACTTCGTCGGTTCGCGTGCCGCTATGGCTGAGGCCGATGGCAGACGGCGTACCCGGCAGCGACATGCTCAGCGAGGTGTCGACAAGCACGGCGACGCGCGAATCGCGCACCACGCGCTGCTCAGTCCGCTTATCGAGCTGGAAAAAGTAGAGCAGCAAACCGGTCAATGCGGCCAGTCGCAGCAGGGTCAATGCCCAGCCCACTGCTCGATGGTGTTCGACCGCATCGCGTCGGTACCAAACGACCACAAAGGTTGCGCAGAACGCAGTCGCCGCCGCGAGAGCTAGCCAGTGCCACCATTGATCGAGCTGCTCTATTCGGAGCCATTGGTAGATAATACGTGTTTCAGCCAGCAGCCGGTAATTCAGTGCATTCATGCCGACGCTCCTGCGCTGCGCGGGGCATGGTAGCTGGCCGAATAGGCCAGCAATTGTTCGATCAGCAGCAGCCCAGCCAAGCAGGCCATCAGCAATGTGCTGTGGGACGTTTCGGGGGAGTTGAGTCCACCACCGCTGACAGCCGCGGCCGTGCGAATGTCGAGCGGAATTCCAGAGAGCTTCTGCTCAAGTTCGACATGCGTCACTCGATCGAGATTCCCCTCAGCCGCCGACACATTGTGAGCCGAATTGTGCAACAGCCTGTCTCCCTGACTGTTGGTCATCCACATTTCGTAAATGCCCGGGCGAAGCAAGCCATCGATCAGGTCGCGATCCATGTTGGCCAAGTCAATGGTCACTTCCAAGCGGGCAATCGAACTGTCCTGTGCATCCATGGCAACTTGACGCAAGAGCTTTAATCGCGGCCCGACTGCGCGGTTGGCCGGCATTAGTATCTCAGCCTCGGGCAGCACGGGAGAATCGCTGACGATCATCTCAAGTGGAGTTCCGATAGGTACACTGGTCGGCTCCCGGCGAAAACTGCCCAAGTAACCCAGCGTTCGCAGAGCGGTCACGACAAAAGTTGGATCCTGCGCCCAGTTGCTCCAGTCGTTGGTCAGTCCGGTCAACACGGTAACTACACGCCCCGAGCCCAGTCCTAAATCCAGTATCAGTGGTGAATCGTTCGGACCGGTGGCGACCACTTCAAGTCCGGTGCGCTGCAGACTCTCCGGCGTCGCGAGCCACTGCTGTCGCACTTGCAACATCGCAAACGGGCTTGCGCTCAACTGCCTCAGCGGCTCGAGGATCGGATGCTCACCGGCCGCGACCTGGGGCGGACCCTGGGCGTCGGCACTGGCTGTATTCTCAACGATCTGTTGCAGTTGCACCGGAAAGAAGCCTTCGCCGTCACGATATAGCTCCTGATTCACAAACTGCAGATTGGTGTTTCGTCCACAGACAACCAAAATTCCACCACCGCTGCGGCAGAAATCTTCTAATTTGCTCACCGCTGCTGCATCCAGCCGCGGTACATCGAGCAAGGCCACGACATCGTAGCCCACGAGACTCTCTGGCGGCATGTCACGCAGTGTAGAAGAGTCGACGTACTCTGAAGTCATGCCTGTCCGCAGACGAGCGTCGGGGGCAAGCACCGTTTGAAAGTAAAACGCGTTGGAACGACTGGTCTCACCATCTACCAATAGCACACGCTGCGAAGCGCGGATTCCGATTACCGACCAGCGTCTGTTGTCGGTTGCCAGGCTATCGTCCGGCAATATAATTTCCACGACGTGTTGTCCAGCCGCACCGAAGATAACCTGTACCTGACGCGTAACGGTCTCGCCCGGTTCAATTTGTTCAATCAATACCGGCGGCAGATCGAGCGTTTCGCCGGAGTACGGGCTGTCCAAACGCGGCTCGATGGCTCCAGTCGCGTAGCTGATCGAACGCACTTTGGCGACTACGTTGCGGGCGATCTGATTGGAGTGGTTGCGGATTTGAAAGCGAACCATCAACGGTACCCCAGCCGCCCAAACCTCTTGCTCGGGCTCGACGGTTACCAAAGATAAATTCGTGGCGGATTCACTGCCGCAGTCGATCACATGCAACTCAGCAGAATCGTCGACGAGTGCGCGCAATTTGTTGCGCAGGATCTCCGGCTCACCGAACTCATTGCGCCGCAGATCGGTCAATAGATAGACGTGCGCCTGTTCGGCATTGTTCGAAGTGATAAGCGGAGTGATTAGTTCCAGCGCATCCTCAGCGGACAATTGAAGTGCGGAAGGTTCGGTTGCCGAGATTCGGTCGAGCACCTTGGCCGGATCTTGTGGCACGGTCTGGGCCAGCAGATCGGCGGCAGCGTCGATGCGGGCTTGGTCGTCCTCTGCACGAGTCGCCAGCGTCGCGCGGCTCATGCGCAGCAGCGTCAACTGATGCTGGCCCGATTGAGCGGCAATCGAGCGGACCAATGCATTGATCGCGCCAAGCGCACTGGCGTAGGCTGAATCGTTGGCATCGACGGCCGCCATGGAGTAGCTGTCATCGAGTAACACGTAGTGATGCGTGGCTTGACCACCGAGCACGCCCAGCCAAGTTGAACTGCTGACCCATTTGGCCAACATTGCCACCAGCAGCAGCATGGCCAACATGCGCGCGGCCAGCAGCAACCACTGCTTGAGCAGCACCCATCGCCGGTTGCGACGGTAGCTCTCGAGCAAGAAGTCCATGGCGGCCCACTTCTGCTTGCGGTGCCGCAACATGTTGATCAAGTGGATCAAGATGGGCACGCCGACCAGCAGAAAGCCCCATGTCAACGGTTGAAAGAGAAATTGCATGTGGTTCAATTATCTCCGTACCGTTCGAAGACGATCGCTGAGGATCTTGGACAGCACGGCGTCGGGCGCGTCGCTGGTGCGGATCAGCAGATAGTCGCTCTTGGAGGCAGCGCAGGAGCGTCGCACACGATCGAGAAAACGTTCCAGCGCCTGCAAGTAGCCTTCCCGCAGCGCTCTTGGATTGCAGGTCAGGTGATCGTCGCTTTCAAGGCCCTCAAAGCGAGTGGGATCCGCGAACGGGAAATCTAGTTCGTCGTCATCCAGAATGTGCAGCACCATGACGTCGTGGCCCGCGCGGCGCAGTGTATCGATGCCGCGCAGCGAACTCTCCTCAGCCCCTAGCAAGTCGCTGATTAAGATCATCAAGCCGCGTTTAGGAAATGTTTGCACCACATCGCGAAAGACCGAATCTAGATTGGTCTTATCAGCCGGGGTGGTGTTCTCGAGCGATAATAATATGTCCTTCAAGTGCCGCTGGCTGGTCCGCAGTGGCACCCGTGCTCGTATTTTGTTGTCGAACATTACGCTACCGACGGCGTCCTGCTGCTTGAGCACCAGCATCGATATGCAGGCCGCTAGGATGGAAGCGTAGTGAAACTTGGTCATCTCGCCACGCCCGTAGCTCATACTGGCAGAACTGTCGATCAGCAGGCTGCAGCGCAGGTTGGTATCTTCTTCGTACTGCTTAATTACCAGTCGGTCCTGGCGTGCCCAAACTTTCCAATCCACATGCCGGACGTCATCCCCGGGCGCATACTGGCGATGCTGCACGAACTCTACCGATTGCCCAAAATACGGGCTGCGGTGAGCACCTGAGAGAAAACCTTCGACGATGTGACGGGCCAGAAGTTCAAGTCGCTGAACCCGTTTGACCGCTTCAGGAGGCAAAAATCTTTTGGAAGCGGGCATCGCGCGTCAGTTCATCCTCAGCAGTAGGAGTTTCCTTGATCAACCGATCGACCACGTCATCGGTCGTGATGCCATCGCTTTCCGCCGCGAAGGTAACGACCATCCGATGCCGCAGCACGGGGCGGCACAGGGCTTGAATATCTTCCACGGTCACGTGCGAGCGACCGTGCAGCAGCGCCCTGGTCTTGCCTCCCAGTACTAAGAATTGTACTGCGCGGGGGCCCGCCCCCCAACCAATTTGATCGTTTACAAATTCGGGAACGCCTGCGCCGCCAACGCGAGTTTGCCGGACTAGGGCCAAGGCATAGCGAATGATATGGTCGGCGATTGGAACGCTGCGCACCAGATCTTGCAGCTCCAGGATGTCGGTGCCGCTGAGCACCGGCGCGATCTGACTTTGCTGCCGCGATGTGGTCCGCCGCGCGACCTCTAGTTCCTCGTCAAAATTTGGATAGTCGACCAAGACCTTGAACATGAAGCGGTCCTGCTGCGCTTCAGGCAGCGGATAGGTCCCCTCTTGCTCAATTGGATTTTGTGTGGCTAGAACAAAGAAGGGGTCGCTAAGTGGGTGTCGCACCCGCCCCACGGTGACCTGTCGCTCCTGCATCGCTTCCAACAACGCGGCTTGCGTTTTAGGAGGTGTGCGGTTGATCTCATCGGCCAAAATGACGTTGGCAAAGAGTGGTCCTTCCATGAATCGCCGCTGCAATCCGCCGCCAGGCTGCTCTTCGATCACCTCTGTGCCGGTAATGTCAGCCGGCATCAAGTCTGGAGTGAACTGGATGCGGCTAAAGGACAGACTCATGGTTTGGGCTAGCGTGCTGATCAGCAGTGTCTTGGCCAGCCCCGGCACGCCCTCTAATAGACAATGGCCGCGACTAAAAATGCTGATCAGCAGCTGGTCGATAACGTCTTGTTGACCCACAATAACTTTACTCAGCTCGGCGAGGATCTTCTCGCGAGCCGCCTGAAGCTTGTCGATCGCATCAGCCGAAAGGGCTGGGCTTCCATTACTGTCAGTCATGCCGTTTTCCCTAACCATCCTGCAAAAATTACCAGCCTAATAGTCTGGTGCAGTTGTCTCGGGAAAGCTAGCCCCCACAGCACTCACACTAACATGCAATTCTATCGACTAACGACCGAATAGAGTTGCTTGAGCAGGTCGGTCCGCGAATTGCGCAGCTCGCTATAGCGTTGCATCCACTGCTGCAGCTCTGTCGTGGACGGTGGGCGCTTGACCACTTGTGTGAACACTCGGTACAGCCATTCGCTGTTATTATTGCCCGCCGCATCGAAATACTCCTGGCCGGCCATAATATCCAGCGGCATGGAGTCGATTCGGCTCTCAATGCCAGGCGTGGTTCGCAACGCGGCCAGTTCGATAAACGTCGGATCGCGATTGAGGAACTTGCGATACATGGACGTCAGCCGCGCATCGATGCTGCCGTAGTCCGCGTAGCCAGCGCTCGTCACATTGCCGGTCCCGGCTCCGGCCAGCGCTGCTACAGTCAATTGGACTTGATTGCTAGCCCCATTGGTTAGCACGCGCTGCGGCTGGACGGTGTCCGCAATGGTCCGTCCGCCGGAGGTAATCGTGGCCCGGGCTTGGTAGGTATCCTGGGCATTGATGTATGCCCCATCGTAGGCGATCTCGAATGGAAAGCTGTTTCCGCTGCCCGGGCGAAACTGAGTCGTTCCGCGATTGACCGTGTAGTACGGCCGTGTCAAGTTTTCAATCTGTACGTTGACAATTGCGTCGGCCGGCAGCGGATAACTTCCCGTGTAGTTGACCGTCCCTACCAGCCGCGTGCTAGGGCTGTCGAGCTGCACCGGAACAGCGGCTAGCTGCCCACTGCGGTGGTCTTGGATGACGAGCGTCACGCGTCCACTGGCGTCGGCGCGGCGATTGATCTCCTCGGCCAAATCGTACACGCGACCGGCCACCATGCCGACTTGAAATCCTCCCACGTTGACGATCAAGTCGCCTACTTCGATACGCGACTTGGAAGCGGCAGAATTGCTGGTAACCGCGTTGACCAATACGCCGGTTTCTCGATTTTGCCCGGAAACTCCTAGCAGCCAGCGACGGGATTGCTGAGACTGATTGCCCAGCCAATCGCTCCCTTGCCACAGCGGAGATTGCTCGGCAGAGAGCAGGCGATTGCGCTCCGTTGTGCCACTATCCCAGCGCGTCTGGGCAAGTAGGCTAGGGGTTGTAAGTAGGCACCCGATGAGGGTCAGAGCACTGAGACTGGTCAGACGAGACATGGCGATACATCCTGTTTTCGGTAGTCATGACGACGATAGTTTCGAGTTGCGTGAACTCAGCGGGACACTTGCGGGCTGAGGTGTTCGAGCCCTGCGCGGAGCAGGGGCAGGTCGACAGGGAAAAATCCAACCAAGATGGCCTGGGTCTGTCCAGCTTGACTTAAGGCATAGCGCACAAACTCTTGGCTGGCCTTGGCTTGATCGTCAGACTGTCCCAAGTCCACCACGAGCGTCAGTGGACGCATCAGGGGATAGCGTCCACTGAGCACCGACAGATCATCGCAGGCGATGATCGACCCGCCCAGGGCTAGCGAAAGTGGCTTCACCGCACGACCGCTGCTGCGGTAACCGCAGATCGCGATGCTCAGCGGATCAGCGCTGACCGCCTGCAGGACTTCCGCATTGGAAGGGTGCGCAGAGGTAGCCGGACGCATCGTGGCCTGACGAAAGACGAACTGACTTAAGAACAACTGTGTCCCGCTCTCCTCGGTCCGCGCGATGACATGCAGCGGCTTGCTAGCCCACTGGCCGCCTGCGCCGACCGCACTCCAGGTCAGTTCACTCGGAGGATTGCTGCTGGTAAAAACCTCACCCAGCTGTTCGCCAGAAATCGATTGGACCGGATTGGCGCTATTGACGAAGACGGTCAGCGCCTCGCGAGCAACCTCAAACGCCATCGGTCGCTTCAAACCCGCTTTCTGCATGTCTGCCAGTTCCTGAGCGGTAACCGGACGAGCGTACATCGCAATTGAGGAGGGGTTTGTAATGAGCTGCTTGGTAGCTGCGTCGTAATCCGCCGCAGTGACTTCGACTTTGGCTTGGGGGTGAAAGTCTTCAAAGCCCTTGATCCAGCCGTGGGCCAGGCCATCCATGCTCGTCGAGCCGAAGACCTTGACTGTCTGGCGGATCTCGCCGTGTGGCCGATAGGGTTCGATGGCCTGCAGCATCGCGGTCAGCTGTTCAACCGCCGAGCCGCCTTGAGAGGGCTGGGACACTGGCCGCTCGCCACCGGCCTGAGCCCTCACGGAGCCCGCCAGTGCACATAGCACGAGGGCTGCGGCAAACAGCGTATGGCGGGTGGCATGTTTTCCGGCAGGCCCTAAGTGGTGCTGTTTGTGGCAGCGGCCGTTACAGCCCCGCGCGCAGAGCTTGTTCCGATCGTCCTTGCTATACCCTAGGGTTACCATCAACCACACTCCTTCGTTAGTGGAACCGTCCGCGCTGCCGAGGTCAGCCGCACGAACGTTATTTTCTACCCGAATGCTCTCGCCGCCGCATTCTACGCATTTGCTCAGGCTGAGGCGATCCCGATTCCGTGAAACTGTTAGAAAAGAAGCTGGCAGGTTGTTAAGCCAGGATCGCCTGAATGGCGCCGGCGAGTTCACGGCCGTCGTCTTGGCAGCTTACCTCTTGGCTGGTTTTCCGCACCAAATCCTTGACTTGACAAGTGCCGGCATCGAGCTCTTGAGAGCCAGCGATGAGCGCGACACGGAAGCCTCGCGCATCGGCATATTTCAACTGGGCGGCGAGTTTTTTTGGCTCGGGGTAGAGTTCTACGCCAATGCCTTGAGCACGCACCTGCTGGGCTAAGCGCAAGTAATCATGCAGACGCTCGCGATCGAAATAAGCCACGAGCACTGGTGCTGGAGTGCGAACGGGTTGCAGCATGTCCAGCTTTTCCATAGCGGCCAGCAGGCGATCGAGCCCCAGCGACGCGCCAATCCCTGGCAGGTGCTGCTTGGTATACAAGTCGGCCAGGTTATCGTAGCGACCGCCCGAACAGATGCTGCCAATGCTGGGCAGTTGGTTCAGCGTGGTTTCAAAGACGACCCCGGTGTAGTAGTCCAGTCCG
The DNA here is from genome assembly GCA_934278005.1 of uncultured Pirellulaceae bacterium. Classification (GTDB taxonomy): domain Bacteria; phylum Planctomycetota; class Planctomycetia; order Pirellulales; family Pirellulaceae; genus Aureliella. The sequence goes on from CAKQWG010000010.1 coordinate 24,329, forward strand.
CGCGCGATAGCCACATTCAAGCAGTAGCGTTCGGACGAGACGCCGGCGGCCTGCAATGCCTGCGTGATTTCACGCAAGCGCCCCACACCACCCTGGCCCAGCGCATTGCCCTCGAGCAAATGATCGAGCTGAGACAAAATTTGATCGGTCGTACCGGAGATCTCGGCCAGGCGCAGAACTTGATCGGCCTGCTGGCTGGTTACGCCGGCTACTTGCACCATCTCCGCTGCCACTCGGTCGCGACCATCTTTGTCGAGCTTATCCAGCGAACGCAGCAGCGGGATGGCTTTATCGCTCAACTGAAGTTTGTCCAGCAGTCCGCTCAGGACTTGGCGATTGTTGATACTGAGCCTGAAGTCGGCGATGCCCAATTCGAGCAACAGTTCATGGATGACCAGTCCGGTTTCAATATCGGCGACCACAGATTCGGTGCCAATGGTATCGAAATCGCACTGGACGAATTCGCGGAATCGCCCCGCTTGCGGGTTTTCGCCTCGCCAAACTGGGGCGATATGGTAGCGTTTGAACGGCGTTCCCAGTTTGCCGATGTGCTGGGCGGCGAATCGCGCCAACGGGACGGTCAAATCGAATCGCAAACCTACCTGCCGCCCGCCGTGGTCCTCAAAGCGATACAGCTGCCGATCGGTCTCCTCGCTCCCTTTGCCGATAAGGATTTCGAGCAGTTCCAGGGCTGGCGTATCGATGGGGCTGAAGCCATAGCGGCGGTAGACTCGCCGCGCAGTCTCCATCAATGCCTCTCGCGGGATCATCGTTTCAGGCAAAAAGTCGCGGAAGCCTTTAAGTGTTCTAGGTTCTATGCGCTGGGTCACGAAGAGGTCGATCGATAGTGGAGGTTAACGGGTGTAAAGCAGTACGCGCGAGCGTCCGCCAAGCGAACGCGATAGCTTAACACACCTCAGGAGATTCTTGCAGTAGCTACATTGCCAGGATCGGCAGCAGAGGAGGCTCGGGCGAACGCACGCAGCCAAAGTCGGCTTGCCCGTACGTAGCCTCAACGTACTCGGCAACCTGTTCCGGAGTCTCAAAGTACTTGTCGTAGGTGCTGTCCTCGTCATACTCACAATTGTCAGTCGAGTACTCGCGGCAGATCTCCGGCCGCGTCATGTATATTCCGCAGCGATAATCGCTTTGAAGATGCTTACAGACGGTGTGTACCAGCAAGTACCAACTGTCGTCCTCCACAAACACGCTTGCTTGGCCGTGCAGCAAAAACCAACGCATGTAATCGAGGTCTTTTGCGCAATCGGGAGTGTCGATGGGCAGCGCAAAATAGCGACAGCACTTGGCGTTGCAATAGTTGCACAGGCTCTCCCCCTCAGGCAAGTTTTCCCTGAGCATGGGTAGTCTTGCGGGTTGTGTTAGACCACTCATATTTTCTTCACTGCAATGTCGTGTTTAAATGTCGTGTTTAGTTCAGTTTTTTAAATTTGGCACGCGCTGGCTGGTTCGCGCGGTCACTTGACGTACGCACCCAGCGCGCTAGCCGCTGGCCCACCACACATATTAACTCTAATCGCCGCGGTGCGCGGTGAGGCGTCGCCACAATCGCTATAAACCCGGCAGCCGGTAGCTTCGCACCACCCAATTTAGCTCAATACCTGACCTAAGTCGATTCCAGCAAGTAGACTTTATCACCATGCAGTTCCCTAGCGGAGTCACCGGCAAACTCTGCTGCAACTCCCCTGCACCGCTCCTTCACGATGCACATGAAAAGGTGATATAGCAACGATGGAAATTATTGTCACTGCAGTAGGTCCCGATAGCGTGGGGTTGGCTGATCCCATCATCCATGAATTGACCAAGCAGGGAGCCAGCATCGCAGAGATCCAGATGTACGATCATGACGAAGCTGCAGTGTTCGCCATGATGTGCCGAGTAACGATCGATGCGGCGCGGTGGGAGTCGATTCGTACTGCGATGCAGCACATTGGTGTCAGCACTAGGCTGTCAATACGCGTGTGGACCCCGCCGGCCCCGCAGAGCCGCGCCAGGTTGGCGATCTGCACTACTTTTCAGCAAAGCAGTCCACGCGCTGTGTTGCAAGCCATAGCCGACGGCGTGATTCGCGCCGATGCCACTGTGATGATTGGCAATCGGGCAAAGTGCGAAAGTCTGGCAGCCGAATTTGCTGTGCCATGGTTCAATATTGGCCGAGATGACGGTTCGGCGGATGATGAGCAACTGGTGGAATTGCTCGATCAGTACCAAATCGACTACGTCGTGCTGGCGCGTTACATGCGCGTCCTGCCGCCGGACACCTGCTGGAAGTTTGCTGGCGGTCGCATCATCAATTTGCACCATGGCCTGCTCCCTAGTTTTCCGGGCTTTCGGCCCTATCATGAAGCTTTCGCGGCACGCATGTTGGCCTATGGTGCGACGTGCCACTTTATCGTCCCGGAACTGGATGCAGGGAATCAAACGATACACCAGTCGACCTTTTGCGTGGCCCCCGGCACGCGAATTGAAGAGATCGTACAGCAGGGGCAAGATAGCAATGAACCGCAATGCTTGGTAGAAGGCGTGCGGCGAGTGGTTGATCGCGAGGTTAAACTGCATTTTCACCGCATCGTGGCCACTCCCTCGGCATACCGCACCGAGTGTACGAAGGCCGTATCCGGTGGATGAGTAATGCAGCACACGTGTTGGTAAAAGTTATTCCGGCGGAGCCTTACACAGATGGTGCGACGATGTTTCCCGCTCAAGTCCCGACTGCGCGCTGCCCTCAGGTTGATGCGTGTAGCAAGTCAACTGGCGATATTGCTCTTTGCCATGGCAGCCGACAATCAGCAGGCTACCGGCCAGAGTTATGATTCGGCCCCAGAGCGACTGCGAGTTATGACTTGGAACGTCGAGTGGATGTTCGATGACAACTCCGCCGACAACCATAGTTCGTTGGCCGTAGAACAGTCCGCCCCGTCGCAAGCATATTGGCATGCCAAGCGCGACGGCGTAGCTGCCGTCTTAGCTAAGTATCGGCCCGAGATCATCGCTCTGCAGGAGATCGAAAATGAGCACACGCTGAAAGAAATTGCCGAGCAGTTGAAAGCCAAGCATGGTCTGTCCTATCGTTGGGCATTCATCCCAGGCAACGATCGCTACACCGAACAGGACGTGGGGTTGCTGTTACGTCACGGGCTGGTCAACTATCGCCGCTACGAACAATCCAAGCGAATGTTCGACAGTCAGCAGTTTTTCAGTTTGTCGAAGCACCTGGTGGGTGAATTTCGCTGGGATCACGTCGACAGTCCGCTGACCGTCATGACTATTCATTTGCGTGCCACCGCCGATGCGGAGTCGCTCCGCACCCGGCAGGCTGCCCTGGCGGTGCACTGGCTGACACCCGAGTTGCAGGCTGGCCAGGATGTGATTTTGCTGGGCGATTTCAATACCGAACACCCCGTTTCCGCGCCCGGGCTGCAGTCTAGCGACCGCGGCGAGATGGCGGTTATCACAGATTCCGATAAAGGTGCCCAGATGGTCGATCTGCTGGCTTATCTGCCGCACCCCGCGCAACCGACCCATGCGTTTTTGCAGAAGCAATTCGATCGCATATTCGTTAGTCAGAGTTTGGTGGTCGACGGACCGGGCCAGGACTGGTGCTTCACGAAGGTTGAAATTTTCGAAGATGCAGGTGTGCGCGGCAAGCGGGACGCGTTTGAGCACTGGACGCAGCGACTGACTTACGCCGTAGACGAATTCGACTTGAGTGACCATCACCCAGTGATGGCTACGTTTGAGCTACGGTGACAGGCCGCGATGAATGCGTAAGTTCTTAGCGGCAGGCGTCTAAGTTCTCGCCGGATAATTGGTCAATTCCGACAGGGCTTGATCGACATCTTGTTGTTCGTCCGGCGACAAGGTTTGTCGATCACTAAATCGCGTGCGATAGTACAGGGCAGTTAATCTGGCTAAGGCCTGATCGAGCGGTGCTGAGCCGTTTTGAGTCAGTTCCTGCTGCAGGGTCGAACTGGCGCGCTGCGTGAACTCGCGAGGAGTTTCATGCCGCATGCGTTGCAGGCCGCGGCGTTCCAAAAGCTCCAGACAGCGCGCATAGAATGCCTGCTGAACACGGGCCGCCTGAGGTCGCAGTCCCAAGCGTCCGGCAAGTCGTGGGGCGAAGCGTTGTAACATCATCGCTGCCTGCCACAGCAGGATTCCCAGCACCCCGACGGCGGTGATCAGAATGGCCACTTGCCAGGCAAAGCCGATGCGGCCGATTCCCGCCCATAATTGACTTGTGGCAATCTGCTTTTGCGTTTTCTTAAACTGCTCCACCATGGACGCGTAAGCATTCTCGCTGTTAGCCGACACCGGTGCGTAAAGCGAATCTTCGTTGTCTAGCTTCTGCCCCTCGACGACGTAATCCTTCCACAGCTTTTCTGCATAGTCCATGGCCTGGCCTTGCTGCGTTGGCGGCGCTGCATCGGCGCGGGCCGGTGTTGGGTCAAACCGCACCCAGTAGCTTGCCGCCGGAGTGGCCCACCCCTCTAGTTCGGTGCCCAGCAATTGTTCCTGAGAGAATAAACATTCTACCCAAGCGTGCGCATCGCTCTGTTTGACCAAGTAATAGTCTCCCAGTGCATTGTATTCATGCGGTTTGTAGCCCACCACGATTCGCGATGGTATATGGCTCTGACGCAAGATCATGACCATCGCCGACGCGAAGTATTGACAGTGCCCCTTCCGCCCATTGACCAAGAAATCTTCGATGGGGTCGATGCTCTCATCCACCGGGGGCGGTAGATCAAGCGTGTAGGTGAAGTCGCCGTCGGTAAAGTGGCGTTCGATAAATTTAGCCAGTTCGTAAGGTTGCTCCACATCGATCGCAGCCCGGTCGATAATCTGCCGGCGATAGCGCTCGCACGTTTTAAATTCGGAAAAGTCATGGCTCATGTTGTAGAGCGTATGGTTCTCATACGCCGAGCCCGAGATAAGGGCCGGCACGATCGGCAACTGCACGCCGTTGGCAAAAGTCCTCGTGCCAATTTCGTAGACCATCGACTTGCTGCGCGGCAAACGCATGGCCTCCACCTCGTCAAGCACCATATTGAGCCTGTCGTAGCGCAGCGGCACTGGTGTCGCACGCCCGGTGGCAAAGGCGGGCGGCAGGCTGTACAGAGTAGCGGCAAATTGATTGCGAATGTCGAATTCGACTCGCACGCGATCGCGGTGCAGATACAGCAGCTCCTCGCGCGGCTGGGTTCCGGTTAACGGATGGTACGAGGGGACGCCTCCGAAGATCCACTCGGCCCCATAAAAGCGAGATGCTCGCGACGTGTTTCCGTAGGTGTCCATGACGCGAGCTCGGATGTAAGGGGACTCGCGAAGCGCATAATTTTTCTTTGTATTGAAATGGCTTAAGCTGACACGCATGACCGGCGTGGGGTCTGATAACAGTCTTCCGACGTGTCCAACATTTAACGTGCGGGGCAGTCCCGTCCTAGCAGCCGGTCCCAGCGCTGGTTCGAACTGGACGGCGCCTGTTCGTGGGAGCAGGTAGAAGAAAAATCCTGCAAAGACCATGGCTCCAATGCCCAGAGGAATGGATTGCAGGACCCTCCGCAGATTTTGTCCTGAAGGACCGCCCTCTAGCCCGGCGCGCGTAGTTACCACCTGTGGGTTCTGTTTTTCTCCGATCACCGATTTGACAAACAGCCGGTACAGGATCTCGGCAAGCATCGGTGTTGGCTCATCCAAATTGGGATTCATTTGAACGAGGGTGGCGTATCGCGAGAACAGGAATAGCGACGAGACCCACATCAGCATGATGGGCGCCAGCAAAATGCCGAACCAAAGATTGTCATTGACCAGTGCTGCCACAATCATCTCTAGGAGCAAAAACACTGCGATCTGCTCATACACTCGCAGGCTTTTGCGCTGCAAAAACAACACTGCTTCAGGGTAGACCAGTAGTCCCGCGATAGCCGTCAATTGCCCGCTCTCTGAAGGCACGAAAAAGGCACTGTAAAAGTAGCTCCCGACCGAGAAGACCGTGGCTGCCAGCATACCTACGTAACTACCCACGCGACCCAGCTCAAACCACTCTAAGCGATCGACAAAAATGTAGGCGGCCGTCGATACGCAAAAGATAAACGCCGGTAGAAAATAGGAGCCGCTGCCCGTCGCGACCAGCATAGCTGTCAACCAAGCGATGACGGCGAAGTGCAGCGTCAACGAGCAGCGCAAATCCTTCAAAACGGTAGTGCTCATGTGAAGTAGGGCTCCAGTTCACCTTGCGAAACATCCAGCCATCGGATGTGTAGCCGGGTCATCAAGCGACTGGCCATCTGCCCACTGGTGTGCTTCCGCAGCCAAGCGGACTGATCGCTCCGGGTGCTGATGACCAACAGGTACGGATTGCTCAGCAAGGGAGGCGTAAGTCCCTGCAGGGCGGCAATTAGGTCGGGTCGGCTACTGGCTTCGACAACAGCCAATCGCCGCAGCAAATCTTCGGCCAACACGCAGCCCTGTACATTGGGCAGGACAAAGTTATTATTGGCGGCTACGCCAACGGCCAAGCCTTCCGAGCCACGGCGGACTGTGTCATTGGCTAGACTGGCCAAGAACGAAATTGCCAGTTCGACGTGTTCGCCCGAGTCGCTTTTGCGCTGGGGCTGTCCATGCAAGTCGAGCAGCACGCACACTCGCTGACGCTCGCGGCGTTCAAATTGCCGCACAGAAAGTTCGCCAAGCCGGGCGGTGGTGCGCCAATGGATCCAGCGTTTGGAATCACCGGTCGACCATGGCCGCAGTCCGTAAAAATCTCCCTCTTGCAAGCCCACCGTTCGCGCGGCGCGCGCACTGCCCTGCTGCTCCTGCTGGAACAAGCTCCGCACGTCGTCCGATAGTTGGCCGAGCCTGGGGAAAACCGTAAACTGCACTTGGTTGTCCAGAGTTCGCGAACCGCGGCCAAGGGTCAAAGGGAAACGAGTCGATAAAGTGGTCGGCCCGATGCGATAGCGCCCACGCTGGTGGAATGTCAAATGATAGCTAGCGGATTTAGCTCCACTGGGAGCGACTTCGTCGATCACCGCGGTGCCTTTTTCGCTCAGTCTCTCTGCATTGGGTAAGAGCTTATGCAGCGGGTCCTCGATGAGCACCAGCCAGGCTCCCAGCCAACGCTTGGGGTTGACCACACGCACCTCGACGCTGGTTTCGCCTCCCACAAAAGCGTTGCGTGGTAAAAATCGCCGAGCGGTCAGCCCGATCAATGAACGGGTATTGAAGCGCCACTGCAGGAGCATCAGGCCCATCATGGCCCCGGCCAGAAGTATCAGCAGATTGATGTCGCGCAGCAGGGCCCCCAGGAAAATGAACAGCAGTACACCGATGAAATGCACGCCCTCGCGCGTCAAGCGAAAGCGGACCCGCGACAACGCTCGCGCGCGATTGCGGGCACGCCTGTTTCTCCAGCGTTGCCAGAGCCGCTTGAATACGCTTCTGGGAGCCGCTTGGCTGGTGGTCTGAATGCTCTGCATCAATGGCTCCGCCGGTGCTAGACCGGTACCGCGATGTTGCTTAACAGGCGTCGAATGACTTCTTCGGCAGCAGCTCGCTCAGCTCCGGGCAGCATGCCGCGCGAAACCACGCGATGAGCTAGGACGGGTATCGCCAAGCGTTTAATGTCGTCGGGAATGACATGCTGGCGGTTGTCCACCATGGCATAAGCTTGTGCCGCGTGGTAAAACGCCAGCGCACCGCGCGTACTGACCCCAACCTGCAGAGCATCGCTGTTGCGCGTCGCATGCACGATATCGAGCAAATACTCGACCAGCGAATCCTCGAACTGAACTTGTCGAGCCAATTGCTGCAGCTCCATGACGCGCGCGGAGGAAAGCACGGGCTGCAGTTGGTCAATCGGTTCTCCCAAGCGGTGCGACTTGAGCAAGCTGCGTTCATGTTCGCGCTGTGGATAACCCACCGAGACACGGAGCAAGAATCGATCGAGCTGGCTCTCGGGTAGCAGGTACGTGCCTTCGAATTCAAACGGATTCTGCGTAGCGATCACCAGCAGCGGTGTGGGCAGTCGGTGAGTTTCACCATCGACGCTGACTTGTCCCTCGCCCATACCCTCGAGCAGTGCGCTCTGCGTGCGTGGCGGCGCACGATTGACTTCGTCGGCGAGCACTACATTGGCAAAGATCGGGCCCGGGTTGAAAGAAAACTGCCCACTGCTTGAATTGTAAATGCTGCTCCCGGTAATATCGCTGGGTAGCAGGTCGGGCGTGAATTGCAAACGCGAGAAGCGACCATCCAGGCTCTTGGCGACCGCCTTGGCGATCAGCGTCTTACCCACGCCCGGCACATCTTCTAGCAGTACATGCTCGCCGGCCAGCAGCGCGGTGACGACGAGCTTGACCACGTCGGATTTGCCCAACACGGCCAATTCGATGTTCGCCCGTAACTTGGCGAGATCCTGTACATTCTGTTGTGTGTCGGGCATGTGTTCTCAGTAAACCCATTGAGGATGCTTGGCGAGTGATCGACTGTGCCGCTGGTCTCATGTGCCGCTGGTCTCATGTGCCGCTGG
>CAKQWG010000011.1 GCA_934278005.1 uncultured Pirellulaceae bacterium
GCAGTGCTGAAGCAGTGCTCGTGCAATGCTCGTGCAGTGCTGAAGCACGGCCGCTGAGCTGGCATGGCTCACCCTAGGATCTCGCGTTTGCGATCGATGTAGTCCCATACTACGCAGCGATCGAGGTCTTTGCCGGCAGTAAAAAAGACGCGGCCGCGGGTGTCTTCTGCCAAGCGATAGGCAAAGCGAATATCCTCTTCGGACTGCGACCAACTGGGGACCAAGAACATGTTGATGACGATGCCTTCGCGCTGGCACAGAGCCCCTTCGCGCATGGTTGCTTGTTCCGTTTTGACATCTGGCGGATAGAGCATGTACAACATCGACTCTTCAAAGTGGGCCGTGGGCAGTCCGTCGGTAATCAAGATGATCTGCTTGTTGGCGGTGTCCACGGTCGCCAAGTTCTGTCGGGCCAGTCGCAGAGCGTGCTGAATGTTAGTGAAGTGGGGGTGGATCTGCTGCTCGCTAATGTCGTCGCGACTCATGTCGGCCCGCAGGCGAACCCAGGGCTCGTGGATGGTCACCGGCTTGGGCATCAGTTCCACAATCTCGCCCGCGCGAACCAACTTGGCAAACGTATACATTTCGATAAACCGCAAGAAGTCCCCCGGATACTCGCTGGTGATCAAGCCCTGTAGTGCCAACGCCATGCGTTTGACATTGATGTACTGACCGTCGTAGCGCATGGAGCCGCTCATGTCCATGATGACCACGGTACCGCATTTGGGAGAATTCCGCGTGCGGTGAACTTCGATATCGTCCGAGCGGATCCGCACGGGTTGTGCGCCAGGGTCGCGCAGCATGGCATTGATTACCGTTTGTGTGGTATCCATGTTAGCTAGGCTGTCGCCGAATTCGTACTGCTTGGTCTGCGGCAGTTCGACGCTACCCTCGCCAACGATGCGTCCGCTATGTTTGCCAGTGCGGCCAGGCTGGAGGTGGGAGAAGATCCTCTCGAGTAATTTCCCTTGAAACAGTTTGTAAGCTTGGGGTGTGAGGCGAAAGCCGCCGCTAGCTTTATCTCGGTCGAGCCCTTGCCGCTCGGCCAGATCGCGCACGAGGTTCTCGATCTGGTTGCGCAGTTCTTCCAGGCCGGCCATGTCTTCGGTCGATGCGTATTGGCCCAGTTGCTCCATGTCGATCACGCCGATCTGCGCCGTCTTAGCGGCCTCGTCGAGCTGTTTGAGCAAATCGTCGATGTCCTCCAGCTCCTCCTTGATGGCGAGAGCTTGCGGCACAGTCATCGACTCGTTACCGGTGAAGGCGTACTTCGAAGCGAGTTCATCGATCTGATACTTATTCGACAAATGTTCGATAACTTGAACCAATTGGCCCGCAAAGCGATCGGTGTCATCGCCAACTCGGTAGTACAGGCGTTCAAATAAATAGATCTGGTGTTCGTCGACAGCGCGTTTGTAGATTCCTCGCAGTTGTTTGGGCGGGTCGGCACGCTGGGCTGATTTGTCGAAGGCTTTGTCTGCCTTTTTGACGACGGCGTGCGTCTCGTACTTCTCCAGGATCTTGCGTTTGCGCTCCTCGAGCAGGGCCCGCAAGAAATCGATGCTCGGCCCCAGATTGGCAAGCTGGCTGGGATCCAGCTCGATGGCCCGCGCCAATTCCTCTTCGGTCAGCTCGCGGTACTGGCCATACATCAATGCATGCTCAAAGGCCGGAGAGACGAGATCCGGCGGCGGAGAGGTTGGACTAGGGAACTTCGCCGGATCGTATTTTTGGTACGTGTGGATCACTCCACCGAGACTGCTTTTACGTGCCATATGCGTAGGACCGACCGCTTTCTTCCAATGTGGGAGACGAGCTGGAGTGTGTGGGCAAACTCTATTGTAGGCAGTTGGTTGCTACAGGCTGGACCTGGGATTTGAGATTTGGGATTTCAGATCACTCGATCCACCCTCCGCCCAGCACGCGATCGTGATCGTAGACGACGCACAATTGCCCAGGGGCGACGCCGCTAGCAGGCTCGGTAAATTCAACCGAAAAATTCCGGCTGTCGTGCGGCGTGATGCGAGCTGGCACAGCATGGCTGTTGTAGCGGATCTGCGCTAGACCATCGAACGGCAACGTCGGAGGCGGGATGAGCCAATTAGCGTCGGTGGCTGCTAAGCTGGGGCGTTCCAGAGCCTGTTTAGGTCCGAGCACGACGTCAAACGTTTTGGGGTCGATGCGGAGCACGAAGTGCGGCTGGCCGAGGGCGATGCCCAGTCCCTTGCGCTGACCGATGGTGAAAGCCTCGATGCCCGCGTGCGCGCCGACCACCTGACCACTGGCCAACACAAAGTTCCCTGCGGTGCTTGTTCCCGAACGCCGCCGAACGAATTCGCCATGATGACCGCTGGTAACAAAACAAATCTCTTGGCTATCGCGTTTGTCAGCTACGCGCAAACCAGCTTGTCCGGCGAGCAGGCGGATGTCGGGTTTGAGGTATTTGCCAACCGGTAGCAACATCCGCGAGAGTACACTGCGATCGATGCCCGCCAGAGCATAGGATTGGTCCTTGCCGGGATCGACACCGCGCAGCAAGGCGGCTTGGCCGTCGCGCTGAACGATTTGCGCATAATGCCCTGTGGCTACATATTCGGCATCGACGCTGTCGGCGTAGTCGAACAGCCTACCAAATTTGATCCAATTATTGCACTGAACGCACGGGTTGGGAGTGCGGCCTTGCGTGTACTCGTCGACGAAGTAGTCGACGATGCGCGAAAAGTCCGCTTGCAGATCGAGGGCAAAGAATGGAATGCCTAGCTTGTCGGCGACTCTCCGCGCGTCCAGGGCGTCGGACGCGCTGCAGCAACCCTGTTTGTGATCGGTTCGGCCTTGCAGAATTGGCAGCAGTGGATTGGGTGAGCCATCGTCGGTCCGGCAGGCGGCCACCGATTCTTCGCCATGGCGCATGAACACGCCGACCACATCGAAACCCTGTTCGAGCAGTAAATGTGCGGCAGCCGAACTATCGACGCCGCCACTCATAGCTAGTACAACGCGATGCATAGGTGGAGCAGTGTTTCGTAGAGGCTAGTTGACTTGAGGAAAGCGAAGCGGGCTTCCCGCTGCATGGAGGAGTTGAGTCGCCGCTGTCTTGAGTCGCCGGTGTCTTGAGTCGCCGGTGTCTTGAGTCGCCGCTGTCTTGAGTTGCAGGTGTCGCCTTTAATTCTAAGCGTTACCGCCGCTACTACCAAACGCCCAGCTGTTCCAATTGCGACTGAGCCACTCCGCTCCAGTCCTTATTGGCCGCTGGCGAAGCAGGGCTTGGGTGCAGGATGCGTCCCACCTGGACGTTCGGCAATCCACTGGCGGCGAGCACGCGCTGGGCGCATTTTTCGGCAAAGGCGCCTACGCCGATAATCCACTCGGGCTGCATGATCGAGATGACCTGAGTCAAATGCCGGTCGCAGATCGCTTCAAGCTGCTGGCGCAGCGCGGCGGGTAGCTTGTCGGGCGTAATATTTCGAGCCGATTCTTCCATGAACACCAGCGGGCAGTAATTGGCCACAAAGTGCTCACTCATGAATGCCTCGGGAGACCCAAAGCGTTCGGCAAACAGTCCCCATAGACGCCGTCCGGAGACCTCGCTGCGCGGGCAGGCAAGTCCCTGGATAGGACGTCGTGGATGCTCCCGGGCCGGTTTGACAACCTTGGCATCGATCTGAAGCCAGTCTCTGACAACTGCAATTTCGCCGAAGGGGATGCCCGTCTGAGTCATGCCCCAGGGACCGGGATTCATCCCCGTAAACAGCACGCGGCACGGACTATGCGCGAATCTGCGCAAGTACAGCTCATGAGCGGCCCAGGCGTAATCGAGTGGATTGTAGGTCCAAGCTATATGTGAACTGAAATCGAGCGCATCGGCCGCCTGGCGCAGTTCCTTGGCCGCGGCAATCATGCGTCGGCTGGTAGATGACATGGGCATGCGCAATCAACAGTGTACGGGAGCAGGAAATGGGCCATCGCACCGGTCGGCTAGCTGCGCAGTTGCTTGAGCCACTTGGCCAAGTCGCTGGGCAGGGGCATGCTGAAGTTCATCTGCACGCCGGTGAAGGGATGGGTGAACGACAGGTGGTCCGAATGCAAGGCGTGCCGCGGCGCGCCGCTGGGATCGATGGTCGAGACGCCCTGCGCATTGCGGAAATAAATTTTGTCGCCACACAGCATGTGCCCGAGCTCGGCCAAGTGGATGCGGATTTGATGCGTTCGTCCGGTCTCGAGCCGCAAGCGAACCAGGGAATAGGCCTGGGCGTTGGCTCCGGCCGTGAAGTGCTCGGCGGACAAGACGTGCGTTACGGCGCGCTGTGAGGGGAGTCCTTCGCCGGCCTCGCTGTCGCTGTCTACTTCGGCGTCTGCTTCGGCGTGTGTGCCGGCCTCTATTTCAGCGCCGCTTGCATTATACGTGGCAGTTTCCTGGTTCTCGCCATGCTGGTTTGCGCCGCTGAGGCTGGTCAGTTGTTTGTCGCCGGACGGCAAGCTGCCGCGAATTCCATCGCCTCGATCGCGGACCAGTCGAGTCTCGATGGTTTGAGGGTCGATGTGTCCCAAGCAGATCGCAAAGTATTCCCGGCTTATGGTGCGACGCCGAAACATCGCCGTCAGCTTCTGCTCAGCTAAACGCGTGCGGGCGAAGAGCATCAGGCCGCTGGTGTCGCGGTCGAGTCGGTGGACCGGAATGACTTGCAACTCGGGCGGAAGTTTTTTTGCGTTGTGAATTGCGCGAGGTTGTTGCACGCGCGAGCCGCCACGCTTCTTCCCCTTGTTCATGCCCAGCGGCGGAAGCGGTGGCCAACGCACTTGTTGGAGCTTAGCCAGGGCCGGCGGCAGTAGTTCCTCGAGCGTGGGTTGTAGCTGGCGCCGCCGCGTAGAGATTTTTCGCTCCGCGAAGTGGCGCACGCTAGTCACCCCGGCCGGTTTCTCGACGATGATCAGGTGTTCATCGATGTGAGCAATGCGTAGATCGCGCGTGTCGACGGGGCGGGCCAGGGGTTGTTTCCACAGCTTGACGACGTCCTTCTGAGTGACGCGCCGGGCTTCGTCCAGGCACAGGTTGCCGTTGACCTGGACCTGTCGGCGAGCGATCCAGCTCTTGGCCGTCGACCAGGATGTGTCGGGCACCAAATCCTTCAAGGCTGCGGCCAACGTCATGCCTGCATGGCGAGGATCTAAGTGATAAACTGTGGCTGGAGCGTTTTTGCGCCCGGATGATGGTTTGGACATAGATCTTATTTTCGCAGAAAAATCTAGTTTGCACAGGAAACCGAACATGCTTTCTATCAATCTACGGCCTTTTGATCCCAAATGCCGACTGGGCAGCGCCCGCCCCGGCCGCCTACCACTACTGGGGGTATGTCTGGCCCTGGCCGTGGTGAGCATAGCGGGCTGTGGCGATAATCCTGGCAAGTGGCCCAAGGAGAAACTCAGCGAACATGTCAAGCAGAGCTTAGTCGATCAGGGAGTTGAGGTAACTGAAGTGAACCTCACGGAAAAAGAGGCTGGCGTTTTCGAAGGAACGGGCAAAGTAGTAGGCGGAGAGACGCTCAAGTTGGTGGTGACCCAAGACCCCGCTGCGCATCGCTTGACCTGGGACGCCCAGGGGGATCGTGGATCGTTTCTAGACGGCTCGTACGAACTCAAGTGATGCGAATTCGGCCGTTTTAGGTCGCAGGTGGCTAAACTAAGTTTAGGCAGTCAGAGCCGATGCGGCCGGCCAGAGCTGGGCTGCTGCGGCTGCCATAGAATTCATCGCAAATGGTCGCTCTATGTCACAAGCAGGGGAGAGCACCTCAGTCCGCTATGCCGACGGCGGACTGCCGGTGGGTTGGTGGAAAGCCAGCAGCAGTAGCGTCGGCCGCATCGATTGTCAGCTCTGTCCGCGGCACTGTAGCCTCAAAGCTGGCGATAGAGGTTTCTGCTTTGTCCGCGAAAATCGCGACGGCCAGATGGTTCTCTCCACCTATGGCAAAAGCACCGGTTTCTGCATCGACCCGATTGAAAAGAAACCGCTGAATCATTTTTACCCCGGCACTTCCGTGCTGAGCTTTGGCACGGCGGGTTGCAATCTGGGTTGCAAGTTCTGCCAGAACTGGGACATCTCTAAATCGCGAGAGGTTGCGCGCCTGAGTGCCCGGGCCGAGCCCGATACGATCGTGCGTGCCGCGTTAGCGAACAACTGCACCAGCGTGGCGTTTACTTATAACGACCCTGTGGTGTGGGCCGAGTATGCGATCGACACGGCTAAGGCATGTCGGGCTGTGGGGATTAAGACAGTGGCTGTGACTGCGGGATATATCACCGCGATGGCTCGCCAGCCGTTTTTTTCCGAGATGGATGCTGTCAATGTCGACCTCAAAGCCTTTACCGAAGAATTCTACCGCAGCGTTACTTACTCGCATCTGCAGCCCGTTCTGGAGACCATCGCCTTTCTCAAGCATGAGACCGATGTGTGGTTTGAATTGACGAACCTGATCATCCCTGGTGCCAATGATAATCCGGACGAACTGCGCAAAATGTGCAACTGGATTTTGCAGACTGTGGGGGACCAAATCCCCATACACTTCAGTGCATTTCATCCTGATTTCCGCATGACCGACCGCGGTGCAACCGATCCACAGACGTTAGTGATGGCCTACGACATCGCGCGCAGTGAAGGTCTGCGGTATGTCTATGTCGGCAATCTGCGCGATGTGAAGCGGCAAAGTACTTTCTGCCATCAATGTGGGCATTTGCTGATCGAGCGCGAGGGCTATCGCCTAGGAAGTTATACAATACACAGCGACACGGCCGATGGCAGTGGCCGCTGCCCTATGTGCAAAACGTCGATTCCAGGACGTTTCGCTGCACGCGCAGGGGACTGGGGTGAGCGTCGCCAGCCGCTGCGTATCGAACAGTATGCAGACAGTTTGCCTGCGACCGCCTTCATCGCACTCGAGGAGATTACTGTGACCAGCACCAATACCAATCCGGCTACATCCACGCCCCAGGTCAAGCCTGTGGCGTCCCAGCGTCCGCTCAAGCTGGGCAGTCTGACTGCCGATCAACGCGATCTGATTTTGAAGCTCGGCGTGGCTGGAGTCGTGCAGACCGTTACGCGTCAGCCGCAGAAATGGCCCGAGGAGGTTCTGGGCAGCTTTGCACAGACGATCGTCATGGGTGCCTTTGTGACGCTCAAGCGGGGCGATACGCTGCGTGGCTGCTGTGGTGTGATAGGTAAGCCAATCCCGCTGGGTGCCGCTATCAATTCCGCGGCTCAGCGCACGGCCACAGAGGATCAGCGCTTCACACCAATAGCTGCGAGTGAGCTGCCCTATTTATCTTTGGACGTGACCTTGCTGGGGCCATTCAAACGGATCGAGGCGGCCGGACGGCAGCGCGCGGCCGAAATCCAGATTGGCCAACACGGAGTGCTGATCCAGCACGGGGACAAAAATGGCCTGCTGCTCCCCTCGGTAGCTACTGAGCGCGGTTGGGATGCGGAACGCTTTTTACAAGCCGTGTGTACTAAAGCCGGCCTGCCCGCAACCGCTTGGGAGAGCGACGCGGCCAGTCTAATGGTGTTTGAAGGCCAGACGCTGTCGACCGCTATGGCTGATCAGCTACCTGCGAATGTGCTCGCCGGGGGCGTGCTACCGCTGAGTCCAGAGCAATTGGCCGGCTACGCTCAGGTGGCCGGAGAGAACATTGTGGCGATGGTTACCGGTGGCACCCCGTCCTATGTAATCACGCACTTGCCCGATACCACGGTTAGCGCTATCGTGCTCTCGCTCGATTGGCAGGCGGATCAGTCCGAGGAGCCGCCTCACCAAGGAAGCGCTGTGCAAGTTTCGTTTCGTCCAGGAGTGCCGCTGCAGTCGACGCTGTACCAAATGTGCCAGCAGGCAGCGCAGCGATTCTACGAGCAGCACTTTAACGGTCGGCTAAATATCGGTTTGACCATCGGGTTTGAGCCGGCCATGCACGGTTATGGTAGCCGGGCTGACCTGGAGGGAGTCGATTCGTCCGAGCGGGCGTTAGTCATCTCCGACTCACGGCACTGCGGCTTTGCCTTCGATCCGCACAAGAGCCCGGCCGAACTGCTCGGGCTGTTGCGACACAATCTGCCGATCGGTGGTCGCGATGCGGCGGTGCATTCGGTGCGTGTCCTGTCGACTCTTCCTCGAGTTATCAGCGTCGTTGCCCCGCCGCCGGTGGTCACGCATGGAGTGCGGCCGCCCGCTGTGGCTGGAAAGTTTTATCCTGCCGAGGATGCCGCCCGCCGCGCACTGGTCAGCCGCTTGCTGGGCGAGCAACAGCCTAAGCAATACGCTGCTCTGGCGGCCATGGTCCCGCACGCTGGCTTGAAATACAGTGGAGCGGTAGCCAGCCAGGCGTGGCGCAGCATCGCGCAGCTCGATGGCCGAACGCTACTGATTGTCTCGCCCAAACACACGGCAACCGGAGTCAACTGGAGTGTCAGTCCCTTCGCGACTTGGCAGCTTTCCCGCACCGTCTCGTTTGAGTCTGATCAGGAACTGGCCCAACAGCTGGTCGAGCGAGTCGATCCACTTCAGTTGGATGCTAGCGCGCATCAGCAGGAGCACGGGATTGAAGTTCAGTTGCCGCTGCTCGAGCGCCTGGCTCCCAATTCAAAAGTGGTTGGGCTGGCCATCCAGGGTGGCAGTTGGGAGGATATCGCCGCGGCTGCCAAGCAATTGGCTGAATTCCTTCAGACATTGGAACAGCCACCGCTGTTGGTGATCTCCAGCGACATGAATCACTACGCAGCGGATCGGGAAAATCGGCGACTCGATCGCTTGGCCTTGGATGCACTGGGCACCGGCGATCCGCAGCACTTGATCGACGTATGTCGCAAGCATGAGATTAGCATGTGCGGGTTGGTGCCTGCCGCTTTGGTAATGGAGACGCTCAGACAGATGGGGCACACGCTGAAGATCATCGAAGTCGGTTATGCCACCAGCGGCGAAGTCTCAGGGGACAAATCGCAAGTGGTGGGCTATGCTGGGGCGCTGTTGCTTGACCAGACCCAGTGAATTAGGCTAGCAGTCTTTCAGCCTCGTTCCCAGAGAAGATTACAGCATGCTTTTGATTCGACGAAATCATCGGTCAGCGTCACCGCTGCGACGTTGGTGGCTGTGTCTGGCCGGTTTGCTTACTGCCGGAGTGCTGATGGAGCAGCCGGCGGCGTGGGCTCAACGCGCTCGCGGCGTGGACGTTTCTTCCTGGCAGGGCGCGATGGACTGGAATAAGACCTACGCCGCCGGAGCGCGCTTCGCTTTTGTGCGCGCGTCGCGAGGCCAGGATGAAGTCGATGTGCGGTTCATTCAAAACATGAACACCATTTCCAATATGGCCGCGGCGGGTAAGACGATCTACGCGGGCGCGTATCACTATGCCAAGCCGACCGCTCCGGGCATGCTCACCGGCAGTTCCTCGGCCGCGGCCATCGCCGCTCACGCGCGGGCTGAAGCGGATTATTTTATCAAGTTGGCCGGGGCTTACATGACCCCTGGTTGGCTGCGCCCCGTGCTAGACCTAGAGAGCGGCGGTGGGGTGCTCTCGCGAAGCCAGCTGTCGTCGTGGACCAACACCTTTATGGATCACGTGCAGACGCGTACCGGAGTTGAGCCGCTGCTGTATATGAATACCAATTACGCTACTGCGTATGTCAACAGCACGTTGGCCAGTCGCGACTTATGGATCGCCAACTATAACTTGAATGGCATGTATGGCGATCCGCTGAGCGACTCCAGCGGCCCGCCCACGGGGAACATCGACGACTGGTCGTTTTGGCAATATTCAAGTACTGGTCCGGGGGACCTGTATGGGGTGCCAGCCAGTGCCAATAAGCATATTGATATGAACGTGGCTAACGGCGACATCCATTTTGTACGCAGCTTTGTCATACCCGCCTCGGTCCCCGAACCCAGCGGTGCGCTAGCTCTGAGCGGCGCGAGTTTGCTACTGCTCGCGCGTCGCCGCCGAACCCAGGTGGCTTAACCTACGCTTGAGCTAGCTTGCGCAGTACGGTGGGCAAGATCCCGCCGTTGTTGTAGTAGTCCAGCTCCACCGGGGTGTCGATCCGCACGGCAACGGTGAACTCGGTAATTTTTCCGGCTTCATCCGTTGCCCTCACGCGGAGAGTGCTGCGAGGCTGCAATTCCTGCGCATCAATGCCGATGTCAAAAGTCTCAAAGCCCGTCAGCCCTAGTGACCTCCAACTTTCGCCAGGAGAGAACTGCAGCGGCAGGATGCCCATGCCGACTAAATTGCTGCGGTGGATGCGTTCGTAGCTCGAAGCGATCACCGCGCGGACGCCTAGCAGCAGCGTACCTTTGGCTGCCCAGTCGCGGCTACTGCCGGTGCCGTATTCTTCACCGGCCAGAATTACCAGCGGTGTGTGGCTGTCGATATAGCGCATGGCCGCGTCGTAGATCGGCAACTGTTCGCCGCTGGGGATGTGCTGGGTGTAGCCCCCTTCGACTCCGGGAACCATCTGATTGTGGATGCGAATATTGGCAAATGTGCCGCGCACCATGACGCGATCATTGCCACGTCGAGAGCCATAGCTGTTGAATTCGCGGACGCCGACGCCGTGAGCCAACAGGAATTCGCCCGCTGGACTTTTTTGAGCGATGGCGCCGGCCGGTGAGATGTGGTCGGTAGTGACCGAATCACCCAGCACAGCTAGACAACGCGCGCCGTTGATGGCTGTCGGCGGGACGACCTGGGCGGTAATTCCCTCCAGGAAGGGAGGCCGCTGGATATAAGTACTCGATTCGTCCCAGGCGTAACGATCGCCGGGAGTGATCTCTATCGCATTCCATTTTTCGTTTGAAGTGAAGGCTCCGGCATATTGCTCTTCGAACATTTCCGGCAATACGCAGGCTTCAATGGTAGCATCGATCTCTTCGGAGGTGGGCCAAATGTCGCGTAGGTAGACAGGTTGGCCCTGCTGATTGGTGCCCAGAGGGTCTACCTCAAAGTCGATATTGACGTTGCCCGCGATGGCATAGGCCACGACCAGCGGTGGGCTAGCCAAGTAGTTGGCGCGGGTCAGCGGGTTGACGCGGCCTTCGAAATTGCGGTTGCCGCTCAGCACAGCAGCGGCCACAAGATCACCACTGGCGATAGCCGTGGCTACCGGCTCGGGCAGGGGCCCGCTATTGCCAATGCAGGTCGTGCAGCCGTAGCCGACGGTGTGGAAGCCCAGTTTGGCTAGCGGCTCCGATAGCTCGGCGCGGTCGAAATAATCGGTAACTACTCGCGATCCTGGAGCCAACGAAGTTTTCACATACGGCTTGACCGTCAATCCCTGTTCGACCGCTTTCTTAGCCAGCAGGCCGGCCCCGACCATCACCGAGGGGTTGGAGGTATTGGTGCAACTGGTAATGGCCGCGATGACAACTGAACCATGGCCGATGGGGATCGAATGGCCGTTGTTTTGCACGAGGGCCGTGTTATCCAGGGCCTCAGGTGGCAAGCCAAATCCGCGACTGGAGACGGGAGCGGTCAGGCTCTCAGCAAAGGCTTGCTTCATGTCCGTCAGCGGCACTCGATCTTGCGGACGCTTGGGGCCAGCCATCGATGGCACGACGGAACCCAGATCGAACTGAAGAGTCTGCGAATATTCCAAGGCAGGCGAATCGTCCTCGCGGAACAGACCTTGGGCCTTCATATAGGCTTCCACCAACGCCACTTGCTCGGCCGAGCGACCGGTGCGCGACAGGTAATTGAGCGTTTCGGCGTCGACGGGAAAGAAGCCCATGGTCGCCCCATACTCGGGAGCCATATTGGCAATCGTGGCTCGATCGGCCAGCGACATGTTTGAAATGCCCGCCCCAAAGAACTCGACGAATTTACCAACCACGCCCGCTTTGCGTAGGATCTCGGTCACGCTCAGCACCAGATCGGTAGCCGTGGCTCCGGCTGGCAGCTTTCCAATGATTTCGAAACCGACGACTTCAGGCATCAACATGTAGAGCGGTTGTCCCAGCATGCCAGCTTCGGCCTCAATGCCTCCCACGCCCCAGCCCAGGACGCCTAAGCCGTTGATCATGGTGGTGTGGCTGTCGGTCCCCACCAGCGTGTCGGGCAGAGCCACCGGGCCCAGATGGTCTTCACGCACGAAGACGCACTGAGCCAAGTACTCTAAGTTGACTTGATGCACGATGCCCGTATTGGGAGGCACGACGCGGAAGTTATCGAAGGCCTGCTGTCCCCAGCGAAGGAACTCGTAGCGCTCCTTGTTGCGCTCGAACTCGATCTCGACGTTGCGTGACAACGCGTCGAGCGTGCCGAACAAGTCGACTTGCACCGAGTGGTCAATAACCAAGTCGACGGGGATCAGTGGATTGATTTTCTTGGGATCGCCCCCGAGGGCCTGCATGCCATCGCGCATGGCGGCCAAATCGACGATGCAGGGCACTCCCGTGAAGTCCTGCAAGACCACTCGTGCGGGCATGAAGGGGACTTCCACCGGCGCCGGCGCCGCTGCATCCCACTTGGCCAAGGCCCGCACGTCCTCCTCGCGGACCACGTAGCCATCGCAATTCCGCAGCACGGCTTCCAACAAAATCCGAATCGAGAACGGGAGCCGCGAGATTTTTCCTAGACCGAGTGCCTCGAGCTTTTTCAGGCTGTAGAAACCGATCTCGCCGCTTGGGCCGAGGAACGTGTCACGAGCTTGGAAGGGATCTTGCAAAAGCGCTTGCTGTGCCATGGGATTAAAGATTCTTAGCGCGAGGAAGTGTCTGGAGAGTTGCTCTTGGGTGGGTTGCTCTAGCGCCCGATTCTAGCTTTGCTACGCCGCCGCAACCGAAGGCCGGATTATAGCAACACTGCCAGAGCTTGTTAATGTAGGCTGCTAGGCTTGTTGTGCTGTCAAGCTGGGCGGTTCTGGCTGATTGTTCTGCATGCTCCGAAAGTAGTGGAAATTATGGGTGCAATGGTTCGATCAATTAAGTAATCCCTATCAGTGCAACCGCCTATCGAGGCAGCGGAGTTTAATTTATGAAAGTACGTCATCTTTTTGCCGTCTGTGTGGCAAGCATGGTTTGGAGTGGTGTTGTTACTCCATCAGTGCTGGCGTGTGAAAAATGCGATCGCGAGCACGTGTGCAGCGGGCACTGCCAAAGCGATGACCGCGGCCTGCTCGATAGGATCGATTCCGCCTTGATGCGCCGCCAACCGCGTTTGCCGCAGGGTTGTCTTCCACAGTTGCCTTCGCTGCGGGGGACTTTTCAAGCTAGTCTGCTGGGCCACTGCTGTGCGGGCCCGAGCTGCGGTTGTGAGGTCACCCAAGCCAGTTGTGGTTGCGAAATGGCTGCGGCCAGTTGTGGTGTCGAGCGGGCCGGGGGCCCAGGGCATTCTGAGGCACAATGGCACTCGGAGTCTCACGTGGGTTCGCAGCCTGCGGTTCCGTCGGTTCACAGCGATCCATCCTCCTTTCAACCGCCGGCCTTTAAGCCGCGCCCGCAGCCTGTCGAGACTCTCCAGGAGATTCCGCAGGTGCAGCCGCTGCCCCAACGCATGCCAGTGGAAATGGTTCCCCGCCCGGACAGCGAGCACGATCCGTTTCGCGATGATTCAGTGCGAGCCTTGCGTCGCGTGCCCGCTCAATCCGTTCAGCTCCGTCCATCGCAGCGAGCCTATCGCCAGAGCTACGATCCCCAAGCAAGCCATGAGTCGGTTCGCATATCGCTAAGCGATCAAGAGCTGCCAAATCAGCGCCAGATGCAGACTCGCCTGAGCCAGCTGCCACGCACTGGCTTGGATGAGCAGCGATCGAGTCGCCAAGGTAATATCGCGCCCGTCGGACCGCCGAACGGCCAGCAACCATTGCCGGCGGTAGTGACCGCTTCGGGATTGAGTCGAGCGGACAGCCGCGACCTGCAGCGGCAGCCGGAGGCAGGCTACAATCCATTGCGAAGCAGCCGATAGCTAACGCCGCTAGAGGCGACCGCCACACAATTTTCCCGCGGCGCAAGCCTAGGTGGTACGGCCACACACCTAGCCTTGCGCACAGACACCGAAGGGACTTTTCCCGCTCCCTTCGGTGTCTTTTTCGTTGATACGCGCGACATATTCGCTGCCCGTCTTGACCTGTGGGGGAGCGAGCAGAGAAGGAGAGGGAGGCTGCGGGTGGTGGCGAGCGAGAATTGCGGGGGCCGTGCTCGCGGTTCGCCCGTGAAAAACGTTGTGAAAAACGTTTTGATACTGAAAAAAATTTGACTCTGCAGAGGGCAAGCGTATGATGCCCTTAGCTCAAGCAATAGCTGATCGCGACACAGGACGTCGCACTACTCACCACAAACACCTTGGGATGCAGTCAAAGGGATAAGCCTTTGAAAGCTTCTGTCTAAATGGATGGTGAGTCGCAGCAGGGAAGGTAAGAGCACCTTGACTGGTGAACTTTTGCGTTGGCAGTGCTGAGAGATGCGTCGGCCGTGGTCGGGAACTTATTCCCAGCCTCTGCCCGGACCGCTCTGGACGCAGCCCGCGTTTTCCCTGGGGGATCTGCGATGAAATCCACTATGCAACTCATAGCTATGTTTAGTTGTTTGTTGACTGCCACACCGGTCTTTACGAGCAGCGGTTTAGCGGCTCAGCCCGGCGCTCTGGCTTTCGATGCACCGGCGATTGTGATTGCCGAGCCGATCAATCCGGCCGTGGTCCCGCAACCCACCATGGGCGGCGAGTTGGTGCGGCTGCGAATTCCCGTGTCGACGTTTCAATCCTCAGATTTCCGTGGGTCGATACACGAGTATGTGGTAGAGATCGACAGTCCGCATCAAACGCTGCGCGTGCTCGATTTCTGGCCCAAGAGCGAAGTTTATAGCGAAGTCGCCGGGACGGTCAGCGTGCAGCGGAGCCAGAAAAAAGATCGCAATTTCAACTTCGATGTCTCGGCGGCCTATGAACCGATCGGGCGTGGCAGGGCGTCGGGTGATTTCCACGACAGCTCCACTCAGCAGGAGACCTTTGAACGCAATCCGCCGATGCAGATCTTAACTTCCAGCGGCACTATCCGGCGCGGCTATGGCGTGTTTTTCAAATTTCGACCCGGGCCGCTGCCCGTTTTGGAGGGAGTTCGCGAGTTGGCAATTTTGGCCGAAGTTCCTCGGGGGTGGCGCGCCGATATGTTACAAGTCCACATGCGCGCCGTCGGCACTGGACCGCACGCCTCGCGCACTGAAACTTTGGGCGAAAGCCGCCTCTGGATGACAACTCACCGGGAGGGAGATCGCGGCGCAGCGACTGCAGCTACACGCTATGTAAACCAAGAGCGTGCGCTGCGGTCGCTGGCCGCTGCGAACAGTTCACGCATCGCTAGCCAAGCCCTGCCTACGTTCTGGCACCGCTTAGGAGCTACGCTGGATGTGGTCGATCCCAAGATTCCCAGCGATTATCTGGCCCAAGTCATTTTCAGCAGCAGCAATGTGTTTTATGACAACCAGGCGACCAATCGCCTGCCCGTCGATGTCCGCGTCGCCGTGCTGGATTACTGGGAGGTCCGCAATGAGCTCGTGGCGCTGAGTCGCAGTTCAGCGGGCGGCAGTTCAGCGGGAGGCCTTGCATCGCTGCCCGTCGACACTTCGGCTGCGGTTCAAGTCAGCTTCCGCGACCGCCACCAACTCTAACCGCTCCGCTCGGCCTGCTGGTGCAAGCGGGCCAATGGTCGCAGGCAGCCGCGGCCACCGACCCGGCGTGTCAGGCCGCCTTCTGGTTTGTGGCTTAGCTTTTTCTGGCTAAGTCGTTTCTGGCTAAGTTCGGAGCAACTGCGCAGCGCGCGCCGGATTGGTGTTGCCTGAGCTTGCGCAATGATGGGATACTAGGGCATCGAATCGGGAACAGAGCCGTTGCCATCCAGGAGTCTGTCGATGCTTATTCCGCCTTCCAGCTCGGCCGCGCAGGCCGCCAGCGTCGTGTCCCAGGCGACTGCCAAAGATAGCAGTTCCGAAGCCGCTCGGGGTACGGCATTGGCCACGTCGAAACAATCCTCCGTGGAGCAGGCCAATTCGGCCAGCCCCGACCGCGACGCGCAAGGGCAGGGGGATGGCTTGCCCAGCGACGCTCGGCCGGCAATCGTCGACGAACTTGAGATGGCTGATCCGGAAGCGGACCAGGCGATCGACGCGGCCACAAATCAAGCCCATGTGCCCGCTGCGGTGCTGCCGGGTGAATCGCCCAGCCAGCTTGACATCAGCGGCTAACAGGTCACCTGTCGTTCGCCCGCAGGTAAGCTATAAACAGTGGCCAAACCGCGACCCAGTAACATTATTAAAGGTAGCCTAGCTAAGTTTTCCCATGCTCAACTTCACCAAGATGCACGGAGCAGGCAATGACTACATCTATGTCAATTGTTTCGCCGAACAACTGCCGGGACCGCCGGCTGAATTAGCTGTTAAAATTTCCGACCGACGCTTCGGGGTGGGCGGGGACGGGCTAATCCTGATTGAACCATCGCACATCGCCGACGCTCGTATGCGGATGTTCAACGCCGATGGGAGCGAAGCGGAGATGTGTGGCAATGGGATCCGTTGTGTGGCTAAATACGTTTACGATCATGGGCTAGCGCGGACTGAGCAGTTGGCCATTGAGACCGCTAGCGGCGTTTTGCAAGTGGCTCTGGAGCTGGAAAATGGCGCGGTCAGCCGAGTCACAGTCGACATGGGCGAGCCCAAATTGCAGCCGAACGATGTGCCGACCACACTTGACAGCCAGCCTGTCGTCAACTTTCAAACGCACTTCGCCGGCGTGACGCTGGCGGTTACCGCGGTATCGATGGGCAATCCCCACTGCGTTATTTTTGTGCCGCAGGCTACCGATGAACTGGTCTTAGGGCTGGGGCCAAAGATCGAAAGCGATCCGCGGTTTCCCAAACGTACCAATGTTGAATTCGTGGAGGTCCTGTCCCAGACCGAGCTGCGCCAGCGGACGTGGGAGCGCGGTTCCGGGGAGACCTGGGCCTGTGGTACGGGAGCCAGTGCGGTGTGTGTGGCTGGCGTGCTGTGCGGGCTCACGCAGCGCCAAGTGCTGATCCACTTGCGCGGCGGTGACTTGCAACTGCGCTGGGATGAAGCCAGCAATCGCGTATTGATGACAGGCGGGGCGACCGAAGTCTTTAGCGGCCAGTGGCCCCACGTGGCGTAAGCTTCTAGCTTGCGATAACCTATCAAGTTTTCGTCAAGACTAGCGCTATTGCGATATGCCTAAAGTCCCCAAGCCGATCCGCCAGTTTTTCCGCCGGCGCCAGCCTCCCACAGCGCTGTGGCGGTTGGTGGGCATGGTGGTCATCAAGTCGCTTAATGCGTGGATGTCGACGCTATCGTATCGCGCCGCGCGCTACGACCCGACGGTGGACCCGGCCGATGCAACATTTAGCGGGCCGGCGATTTACATCCTATGGCACGAGACCATTCCGCTGCCACTTTTTCTGCGTCCGCACTGTCGCTTGTCGATGCTGCTCAGCCAGCACCAGGATGCCGAGGTGCTGTCCCATGTGGGGCACTTTGCGGGCTTTCAGGTCGTCCGTGGTTCCTCCAATCGTGGCGGTACGGCCGCGCTGCGCAAGCTCATCGAGCGCGGCAGGGGCATGAGTTTAGCAATTACTCCGGACGGCCCGCGTGGTCCGCGGCGCGTGATGGCGCAGGGCTGCGTGTATCTGTCCAGCCGTTTACAGATTCCGATCGTGCCCATCGCTGTGGGCTATGACCGTCCCTGGCGCAACCGCAGTTCTTGGGACAAATTCGCGTTCCCCAGGCCCTTCAGCCGCTGCCGAGCCATCTTGGGGCCGCGGTTGCAAATGCCACCGGATATCGACAAGGCCGATATCGAGCATTACCGCCTGTGGGTAGAGAGTCAACTACAGCAGCTTACTCAGTTGGCCGAGGATTGGGCCGAGCGGAGGTGCGATGTCCGACAGTCGGAAGTCGTCTATCGCCAACCCCAGAGCGGCCGTGTACGTCCAGTCTCTCGCAGCGCAGGCTGCCATAATAAACCCACCAGTACGAATTCTTGCGCAAAGCCAAACCCATGTCCCCTTTAGACGAAGAGGCCGCCGGCGTCCCACGCGGACACTGCGCCGAAGCGCCGCTGACCGTCAGCCAACTCAATTGGTTGGTCAAGCAGACGCTCGAGCAAGCTGTTCCCAAGGTATGGCTCGAGGGAGAGATCTCAGACCTCAGTCGCCCCAGCAGCGGGCACCTGTATTTCACTCTCAAAGACGAACATAGCCAGGTGCGGGGTGTGATGTGGCGGTCTGCGGCCGCGCGTCTGCCCTTTAAGCTGAAGGATGGCATGTCCGTCATTTGCCAGGGTGCGGTCGAGGTTTACGCGCCGCGCGGCAGCTACCAACTGATCGTCAATCGCGTGCAACCTCAGGGGCTAGGCCCGTTGCAATTGGCCTTGCAGCAGTTGCACCAGAGGCTCGCTCAGGAGGGATTGTTCGCTCCCGAGAGCAAGCGTCCGCTGCCACGTTTTCCGCGACGCTTGGGTTTTGTGACCAGTCCCAGCGGGGCGGCTCTGCACGACTTTTTAGAAGCCGCCAAGTCGCGTTGGCCGAGCTTTGAGCTAATCCTCTTTCCGGCGCGCGTGCAGGGGGAGGGGGCTGCGGCGGAGATCGTGCGTGGCATCGAGCTGGCGCAGCTTATGCAGCCGCCCTTGGACGTGTTGATCGTCGGCCGGGGGGGCGGCAGCATCGAAGATCTGTGGTGCTTCAATGAAGAGCCCGTTATTCGCGCCCTGGCGGCCTGTGCCATACCGACCGTCTCAGCGGTCGGTCACGAGATCGATGTCACGCTCAGCGACTTGGCCGCCGACGCCCGCGCGCTGACTCCCACCCACGCCGCACAATTAGCCTTGCCCAGTGAGAGCGAGTTGCGTGGGACGCTGGGCCAGTTGCAGCGGCGAGCCGGCGGGGCGGTGCAGGGGAGGCTCAAAGGGATCCGTCAGCGATTGGAGACCTACGCAACGCGCAGCGTGCTCGCCCGACCGCACCAGATCCACCAGCAGCGTCGGCAGTTCATTGATGAACTCGACCTTCGCGGACGCACAGCCATTTGGAACATAGTGCGGCAGCAACGGCAGCGATTGGCTAGCGTTACGCGAGCTTGCCAAGCACTGTCACCGCTGCAGGTGCTCGCCCGAGGCTACAGCCTGAGCCACTTGAACGGATCGCAGCAGCCGCTCACGTCGGCCGAGCAGGTTCAGGAGGGAGACGAGGTCATCACCGTCTTGGCCGACGGGCAACTGCACTGCCGCGTGGTCGGCAGACAACTCCCGGCCAGCCCAACGCGCTAGCGTGGGGTGTTAAATGACGAGGCCCGCGACTAACCGCGGGCCTGTGGAATGTTGCCCAGAGGGCGACTCCCGATAACGCAGACGGCCGAGGGAGGGGTACCGACGCGGAGCGTCGGGCCACACTGGGCCACACTGGGCAACCCCAACGCGAATGCGGTGGCTTGCAGACGCTTGGCCTAGCGGACCTTGCCGCACAGGATGCTGGCGTTGTGTCCACCGAAGCCGAAACTATTGTTCATCGCGGTGGTCAGCTCGCGGGCGACTGGCTTAAGCGGTGTGTAGTCAAGGTCGCAGGCGGGATCCGCATCTTCCAGATTGGCTGTGGGTGGAACCGTGTCGGAGCCGACTGCCAGCAGAGTCAGAATCATTTCGACTCCGCCGCTCGCGCCCAGCAGGTGACCAAGGCAGCCTTTAGTGCTGGATACAGATAGCTCATAGGCGTGCTTGCCAAATACGCCTTTCATCGCCTGGGTCTCGGCTTTATCTCCGAGCGGCGTGCTGGTGCCGTGTGCGTTAATATAGTCGACGCTGGTGGGTTCAAGCCGCGCGTCGCGCAGAGCATTTTCCATAGCTCGTGCAGCGCCTGAGCCGAGCGGATCGGGCTGGGTGATGTGGCCTGCATCGCCGCTGGCTCCATAACCGAGCACTTCACCATAGATTCGCGCACCGCGTTTGAGCGCATGTTCGAGCTCTTCAAAGACTAGAATCCCGGCCCCCTCGCTCAGCACGAATCCATCGCGGTTAATGTCAAACGGACGGCTGGCGCGATGCGGTTCGTCATTGCGGTCTGAAAGAGCCTTCATGTTCTGAAAGGCACTCAGGCCCATGGCCGTGATAGCCGCTTCGGTGCCACCGGTGATTACGATGTCTGCGTCATCGTATTGGATGGTTTTGAGCGCATCGCCCATCGCGTTGGTGGCACTGGCGCAGGCCGTCGCTACCGTGAAGTTTGGACCGCGTAGTCCGTAGCGGATCGATAAGTTGCCGCCGGCCGCATTGAGCATCAGCTTGGGAATCGTCAGTGGGCTAACGCGATCGGGTCCCTTGGAGAGCAGTCGCTCTACCTGCGTTTCAATTTCCGCCAAGCCACCGATGCCCGAACCCAAGATCACTCCGCAGCGATAGGCATCTTCCTGAGTGAAGTCCAGTCCAGAGTCCTCGATGGCTTTACCCCCAGCATACATAGCGAACAGTGTAAAGCGATCAAGTCGTTTGAGATCCTTGGGATCGCAGAACCTGCCTGGAGTAAAGTCGGGGATGTCTCCTGCCAACTTGACTTTAAAAGGAGCCGGATCGATTAGGCTCAGTGAGTGAATTCCACTTTGTGCGGCTAGAATAGCGCTCCAAACTTCGTCCAGTTCTTTTCCCAGGGAGGTGACCAGACCCATACCAGTTACAACAACGCGACGTTTCATGCTCTTGCGATTCGACTCGGGGAGTGCATTGACACTATAGTAAATCACCCCAGCCGGATTGCCTGCGCGGAATCGCCAACAAGATGCAGAGCACCTTGTTCAATTCACCGCGAGAGCATGCTTGCTGGGGTGTGATGCGAACGAACAAACCTGCCGCGAGGGCAGCTAAGCCTGTTGCGCCTTTTCGATGTAATCGATAGCTTCTCCGACGCGCTGGATTTTCTCAGCCGAATCTTCGGGAATGCTAATGTCGAACTCTTCTTCCAACTCCATCACGAGTTCTACTGTGTCGAGCGAATCGGCACCAAGATCGTTTACGAAGTGGGTTTCGCGAGTAATCTTGTCCTTTTCAACGCCCAGTTGCTCTGCAACTATATCGACCACTCGTTCCTCAACGGATGCCATTTACTACGCTCCCAAAACTGTAAGTTACCAATTCACCTTGGACAAACCCAAGCGAATTCACAATTTCAATTGTTTGTTTCAATACCCGAGACTGCTTCGAGTCTTGGAGTTCCAGTGCCGAATTCTATCGCCGGTCTGTAACTCCGCGACCCAGGTAAGCCCCAAAGGATAGAAGATTCTAGCAAACTCGGTCAAGTGAGGTAGCTAGAATTGTCCTCTGCGGCCGTTTTCGTCGTTTTAGCCTGTCTTAGGCCGTCATGCCGCCGTCGACAGTGATGACTTGCCCCGTAATGTAGCTCGCCCCGGCGCTGGCCAGAAAGACCACTGCAGCGGCCACGTCGTCGGCTTGTCCCAAGCGATTGGCCGGGATGCGCTTCTTGACTTCCTTAAGTACTTCATCGCCGAGCGCCTTGGTCATATCGCTTTCGATAAAACCGGGGGCGACCGCGTTAATAGTAATCTTGCGTTTGCCCAATTCACGTGCCAGGCTGCGAGTCAGTCCAATCATGCCCGCTTTAGAAGCGGAGTAGTTGGTCTGGCCTGGATTGCCGATCAGGCCTGAGACGCTGGACATATTGATAATCCGGCCATAGCGGGCGGACATCATGATCTTAGAAGCTTCGCGGCAGCATAGGAAGCAGCTGGTCAAGTTGGTTTGGATGACCTCGTCCCACTGCTCATCGGTCATGCGGGGCAAGAGCGTGTCGCGTGTGACGCCAGCGTTGTTGACCAGGATGTCCAGCTTGCCGTACTTTTCTTCAACTGTGGCGAACAATTGGGAGACGCTCTCGCGTGAGCCCACATCGCAGGCCATGGCTACCGCCTTGCCGCCGGCGGTTTCGATTTCGGCTACCACTTGAGCCAGTTTTTCCGCGCTGCGGGCCACGCATAGCACGGTAGCGCCACACTGGGCCAGGCGAATAGCGCAGGCTTTGCCGAGCCCCTGCGATGCGCCGGTAATTAAGGCGACTTGTCCGCTTAAATCGGTGGACAGACCCAGTTGGGCCAGCCCACTAGGTTCCAGTCCCTTGGCTGCGGATTCGCTCATGGATGCCTCATTTCAAGTAAAAGTGAATTCAGTATTTAGTGTTTTATTCGCCGACGTTTTCGCAGGCTATCTTGCGGTTGATGCGTTTGAGGGTTCCGGCCAGGACGCGTCCCGCGCCGATTTCGATAAACCGCTCGCAGCCATCGGAGATCATTCGCTCCAGTGAAGCTTGCCAGCGGACAGGCTCAACTACCTGTTGCGCCAATAAGCGCCTGAAGTCGGCCGGCTGGGTGTGTGGGGCAGCGTCGACATTGGAGTAAATCGGTACTCGCGTCGTCTGGAACTCAACTGCTGCTAAGGCTGAGGACAGTTTTTCCACGGCGGGCTGCATCACTGGCGTGTGGAAGGCTCCGGCGACTTGAAGTCGAACGACCTTGAAGGCTCCCGCCTCGAGGCTCAGGTCCTCTGCTTTCTGTAGGGCCTGCGTATGCCCCGAGATAGCGATATTTCCGGGGCACAGTAGGTTGGCCACACGCACCAGTTCCGCGCCGCCCCTGGCTTGGTCGAAGCTACTTGTCGCCTGCTCGCACACCGCAGCAAGCTGCTCTTGTTCCATCCCCAGAATGCTGCTCATACCGCTGGAGACAGCATCGGCAGCGGCTTGCATGGCTAGGCCACGGATCTGGACCAGGCGTAGGCCCGCTTCAAAATCGATTCCGCCGGCCGCAGCGACGGCTGTATATTCACCAAGGCTCAGCCCGGCTACGGCCGCCACATGGTTCCACAAATCCGGACGCTCCTCTTCCAATTGCCGCAGCGCGGCCAGCGCGTGAACAAATAGAGCGGGTTGACTGAATTCGGTCCGGTTGAGTTGTTCAGCCGGACCTTCGGCGCAGAGCTCGAGCAAGTCGAAGCCAAGTGTGTGGCTGGCTCGCTCGAAGAGTTCGCGAGCCACCGGGCTGCGCTGGGTTAATTCGGCTCCCATGCCGACCGTCTGGGCACCCTGCCCAGGAAATAGAAGCCCTATGCTCATCTAGCCTCGTCCCAGTGGCGCGCCCAAGATTAGGCGCCCGATGATGAATTGTTCAACTAGTGCTTTGTCGACTAGTGCTTTGTCGAAGCCTGCTCTCGGGAATATCCTACCGGCCGCGAACCAGCTTGCGGTAACCACAGCCGGCGCCAAAATGGCTGATAAGACGACCAGCCCGTAAATTTAGAAACGGATGCAGGTCTAGCTGTTTTGACCCATGTCAACCACGACGCGTCCCATGTAATAACCGCACTTAGGGCAAACCGAGTGGGTTGGGACCGTCGTGCTGCACTTCGGGCAAAAGCCGGTCTGTTTCGCTTTGACGTGATGGTGCGAGCGGCGTTTGCCGCTGCGTGAATTGGAGTGTTTGCGCTTTGGAACGGCCATTGTTCCAATTCCCCTAAGATAATAATGAACTTGACTATATGAAACTACACGTCTCAAGAGCCCCGCAAGGTATGGGCTGGGCCAGGTTCTGTCAAGTCACATTTGGGCGGCGGCGGAAAGAAGCAGCCCGCAGCGCTGCCGCAGATGGTCAATAAATACAGCCTTTGGAGTGGTCGAACCGCTCCGATGGAGGCTGCACCTTCTTCCGGCCGACGGAGCGGTCTGGCGACTATGACGCACACCCGCGTGAGATAGTCGCCGAACCGCTCCGCCGGTTCGCACGCACATTCCCACGCACATTTCCGGCCGACGGAGCGGTCGGGCGACAATGACGCAACATAATTGCGACTGACGAGAAAATTGCGACCGACCAGTCGAGCCGCATTTTGTGAGGGCTGTAGGGCTCGTGCGGCTGAAGACAACTTGTCAGCCGTCCAAAGTGAAGGAAAACCAGGAAAAGACTCAAGTAAACGCCCTTTTTTGTGCCGCACACTGGCCCAACCCGCGCCGACTCTCCTACACTAGAGGCAGGCCCTAGGGCTTAAGTGACTTATGTGACATTTTGGGAGGAACGAAACTGTGCTGCACAAACAGAAATTATGGGCGAGTTGGGGTTTGGCCTGCGTCGCCGCCCTGGGATGGTTGGCAGTAGCGGCCAATCCTGCATTGGCCTGCCCCTTCTGTTCGGCCGTTTCGCAGACGCTGTCCGAGGAAATGAGTGCCATGGACGCAGCCGCCATCGCGCGCATCGTACCGGGCTCTGAGACGGACGCTGACGCGGAATTTGAGATCGTCTCCGTGCTCCACGGTCAGGGGCTGATTGAACCGCACCAGAAAATTCGCGTGAACTACTTTGGAAAAGCTAAGCCCGAGCAGCAATTTCTGCTGATGGGCGTGGATCCTCCCGAGTTGTTATGGTCCTCGCCGCTGCCGGTCAACGAGGTGGCCATCGAATACATCAAGTCCTTGACGCAACTGCCCAAGGATAAACTGGAGCGGATCGCGTTTTTTCTGCCCTATCTGGAGCACAGCGAGCCACTCCTAGCGCGCGACGCGTACGACGAGTTTGCTAAAACCCCTTATGCCGACATCAAAAGCCTAAAGAGCCAGTTGGATCACGCCAAGCTGCTCGAGTGGATCCAGGACACCAGCCTGTCGGCGGATCGCAAACGCATGTACTTGGTCATGTTGGGTGTTTGCAATCAACCAGAGGACGCACAATTGCTCGAAAAATTGCTGCGTAGCGAAGACGAGAATCAGCGTGGCGGCTTAGACGCAATGATCGCCTGTTATCTGACCCTCCGCGGTGCCGATGGCTTGCCACTGATCGACGAGTTGTTTTTGAAGAATAAAAAGAGCCAGTACGCCGATACCTATGCGGCCATCATGGCTTTGCGGTTCCACGGGACCGAGGGAGGGATTATCGACAAGGAGCGAGTGCTGGAGTCGATGCGGTTGATCCTCGACCGAGCCGAGTTAGCCGATCTGGTGATTCCCGACTTGGCGCGTTGGGAGGATTGGACTCAGATCGAAAAGCTGAGCCAGCTCTTCAAATCGGCAGATGAAAAATCCAGCTGGGTCCGCGTACCGGTGATCAACTATCTACGCGCTTGTCCACTGCCTGCGGCTGAGCAAGAGTTGGCAGAGCTCAAAGAGATCGACCCCGCGGCCTTTAAGCGAGCCACGTCGTTCTTTCCGGTTCCCAAGTCCAGTGCCGGCGCAACTGACAGTTCATATGTGCCTGCCCAGGTACCGGGCCGCATGTTGGCTGCCGCTGCTGTGTCACCTGTGGCGATAGCTCCCGTTACTCCCTTAGTGGCAGCGGTAGTGCCGCCACTTGCGGCGAACCGTCCCTTGGCGGCCAGCGTAGTGAGTATGGCGTCTGTCAGTGTTTGGTTGGCCAT
Organism: uncultured Pirellulaceae bacterium; assembly: GCA_934278005.1. Lineage (GTDB taxonomy): Bacteria > Planctomycetota > Planctomycetia > Pirellulales > Pirellulaceae > Aureliella. Next base: position 25,429 of record CAKQWG010000011.1, read on the forward strand.
GTGGCTGGCCATTAGCGGACCAGGCACGCCAGCTTGGCTGGCACCCTGGCTGCGGCGCACCCTTCTCGCTCCGGCGATCCACAACCGAAAATAGCCATGGACACAAACAGCACTTACTCCACTTCACCCCGTATCGAATCGTCGCCTGCTGCCTCGGCCGGCGCGTCACCCGATGCACGGCCTGACCAAAATGCTCGGGCAAGTACGTCTGGCTTGAAGGCTTCAGAAGCTCCCACTAGTGCGGCCTCTGCCAGCGCGCTCTCCAGTACTGGTGTCGAGGTTTATCAGTCGGTATCGCGCGCGGCTATCGCATCGCTGGTTCTGGGCGTTTTAGGGCTAAGTGCCTTTCCGATCTTGCTGCTGGTAGCGCTGCCCGTGCTGGGCTTTATCTTGGGCCTGATCGCTTTGCGTGGCTTTCGTAAGTTCCCCAATGAACTGCTCGGCAAGCCGCTGGCGTTGGCTGGTCTAACGCTATGTGGATTGACTTGCATCCTAGCGCCGACGTATCACACCTACGTCTATATGACCGAAGTCCCCGAGGGATATACACGCGTCGACTTTGCATCGCTGACAAGCAAATTGGGCGAACCCGACGTTCCCCCCGGCGACGTGTTGGCATTAGACGGGCAACCGATTTTCATCAAGGGCTACATCCATCCGACTTCCATGGACTCGATGCTGGCCAAGCGTTTTGTGTTGGTACCCGACTTAGGTACGTGTTGCTTTGGCGGCCAACCACCGTTGACCCATATGATCGAAGTCAGCCTCAGTGGAGATCAGCGTGCGCAAAAAAGCTACAGGAAGCAGCGCTTGGCTGGTACCTTCCACGTTAATCCCCACCTCAAGCCCGTCGACGGACTGACCGGCGTATTTTATCAGTTGCACGCGGACATCCTTAAGTAAGCAAACGTGCTAGATACGCATGCTGTTAAGGTAGGGGTCTGCTCGCAACGCATCGCCCCATCAATAAGGAGAGGCAGACATGCTGGCTCATTTAGCCCCCCTCACAAAAGCCCCGAAAATCTTGCCCGTCTATGTTAGTTTGTTTTGTGCAAGTTGGCTGTGCCTGGGCACGGCCTGGGCTCAGTCGCAGGCTGACACTGCGCGGCAGCGGCCCAACACGCGGCCCAAGGTGGTTGTCGAGGAGCGACCGAGCCGCGACACGGCCAAAGCCAAAGGGGAACTGACGTTTGACGATATCAAATTCGACATCGAAAAAGACGGTAAGTTCACACGCAGCATGTTGACCAAAGATATCGAAGAACTCAATAAAAAGACGGTGCGTATCCGCGGCTATATGCTTCCGGCCAGCGTTTTCAAACAAAGTGGCATCGAAGAATTTGTACTGGTCCGCGACAATATGGAATGCTGTTTCGGACCTGGAGCCGCACTCTACGACTGCATCATGGTCCGCATGGAACCAGGCAAGACAGCAGAGTTCTCTACGCGCCCCATCGCGGTCCGAGGCACGTTCGAGATTAAGGAATTTCTCTATCCCGATAGCGATAGCCACTATGCGATCTATCAAATGACCGCCAGCGAAGCCAGATAACACTGTGCTTGAGCCTCGCGCCCAGCGCAAGATTTACGCGGCTGTGGATGATTTGTTATTCAAACGCCAGCGCTCCACGCTGCGTTCGATCCAGCCCACCAACACCAGGATGAATACGGCTGCCAGTGTGAGCAGCGTGGCCAGCGTCACGCGCTGCACGGCCACCGCCACGCCAATACCCGCGGTCAGATAGATCGTGGCTGCGGTGGTCAGTCCGGCTACGCCCGCTTTTGAATCGTGCACGATCGTCCCTGCGCCTAGGAAACTAATGCCGACCACAATCGCTTGCAGCACGCGAATAGGGTCAGCCCGCAGCGACGCCTGAGATTCCTGTTGCTGGAAGTGGTCGATGATCTCCTGCCCCAAGATCATCATCAGCGCAGACCCGACACTGACAAACATGTGCGTGCGAATGCCCGCCGGCTTGCCAGCTATCTCCCGCTCAATGCCCAGAATTGCTCCGAGCACTGCCGCTATTGCTAGTATTTGTAAGCCATTCCAGTCGAGGGCGCTTATTCCCATAGCAAACTCCTGAGGACGTAGTTGTAGTTTTAATGTCGCGAAGCGGGGGCTAGCTGCAAAGACAATTCCATTGCCAGATCCGTTGTATTTAGGGCCTGCAAAAGTTATGCCTAAGAAATTGCGGCTGATCGCTCTGTGGGATCAGAGGCTTTCTGCATGAAATACGAACCAGAATCGCAGAGTGATCCACGACGATGGACGAGCAACAAAATCAGACAATCATCTTTTCCCAAATGGCCCAGCCTGCTAGATTGAAAATTCTAGGGGGAAATTCGAACCCCAACCGATGTGTCAGCTCAGGCCGACTGAGCGCGAGCAGCTCCAGTTCCGCTAGTTAAAACACAACCGAAGAATGTTTGACAGCGCTGTCGAAAGGCAGTTCCGCTGACCGCCCAGCTTGAGTCACCCGTTCCATGACAAAGGATCCCACCCGATGGTTTTTCGCTCTCCGCTAGCATGGCTGGCTCTGCCCCTGCTTTGGCTCTCATGGACTTCTGCTACTGAGGGACAAGATTGGGTCAGGCCGATGTTCGAAGAGGTTTCCCACGACTTTGGCAATGTGCCGCGGGGGGCCAAGGCGGAGCACGAATTCGTCCTGACCAACAAGTATCAGGAGACGTTACATATCGCCCAGGTGCGTTCGAGCTGCGGTTGCACGATCCCGACGATTAAAAATGCCAATCTCAAAACATATGAGAAAGGGGCCATTGTCTGCGAATTCAACACGCGTTCGTTTGTCGGTCCCAAATCGGCCGTGGTCACCGTGGTCTTCACCGCTCCGTACCACGGTGAAATGCAACTGATGGTCAAGGGAGACATCTTATCGGACATCGTTACCGATCCTGGCGAGATCCAGTTCGGTGAACTCGATCAAGCTACCGAAAAAGTGACAACGGTGAAAGTTAGGTACACGGGTAAAAATAAAGCTTGGCAGATCGCCGATGTTCGCAGCGCCAATCAACATCTAGGGGTCAAACTCAACCGCATTGAGAATCGGGCTGGCCCAATCGAATATCATATGCAAGTGCGTTTGAAAGCCTCAGCCCCGACCGGAGCCTTCTCCGACCAGATCGTCTTGGTGACCAACGACAGTGAGAACAACTTGGTTACCATTCCCGTTCGCGGCAACGTGCTGCCGCCGCTGGTAGTCCCCGCATCGGTAGAACTGGGCACGGTTAAAGCTGGCCAGACGGTGCGCTCGCGCATCGCTATCAAGAGCAACGAGGAATTCGAAGTGACCAAGGTTGAGTGTGCCGATCCACGTTTTACGTTCAGCCCAGCCTTAGGCAAAGTAGCCAAGGTGCATTTGATCCCTATCGAGTTCCTGGGGGACGCGGCCGGTGCATTCCGCGAGACGATCACCATTCACACCACACTGCCTGACGGCGGCACCGCCGCGACGCAGATCAGCGGCAATGTGGTCCCCTAGGCTACTCAACAGATTTTTAGGCCGCGTAGCTTATCCAAGTTTTCGAGCCGAGCAGGCCCTTATCAAGTTCGGCAAATGATTAAGCGGAGTCTGAAAGGGCAGGTAGTATTAGCCACCGCGGGAGAGTTTGGGCCAGCTGAGTTGGCTCCAGCCCCACTTGAGCAGTTCTCCACCGAGCAGTTGTTCGGTCCAGGTCTTGCGGTCCAGCGCGAAATTGGACCACACCGCCTCTAGGTACGGTTCGCTCGCTTTGGAGAGCGTCGGCAGCAAGCCTTCGCGCTCGATAGCTCGCAGACCAGACCAGTAGTGTTGGATAATATGTTGGTGGAACATGTTGCCGGCAATCTCTAGGCCGACGACCGTACCTTGTCCGACCGCCGTGATGTTATTCAGCGCTACTACGGACATAGTAGCCGAGACATCCCACAGCGACGCCTTTTGCTCCTTGGCCGCCAATTCCATCTGCCGCCACATTTGATCAATCTCTGCAAAGGGGAGTATTTTGGTGGGATCGACATCCTGTACGGCGGCCTGGGTCTCTTGAATTGTCTTGCGCAGCCCGTCGATCGAGATCGGAGGCTGATCGAACATTCCGGCCGCGCTACCGGAGGCTCTTTCGAGCGCATCGATCAAATCGGCCGCACCGTCGATCGTGGTCTGCTGGTCGATGATTCCATGCTCCTTGAGTCGCGAGCTGAGCTGCTGCAGATAGACTTTGGAGCCATAAGCCACGTCGCTGAAAATCGCCAAGACGGTGAGCGGAGAGAGGTGAAACGTAGCCAGCGCGGTCATATCCAGCAGGTTGCCCACGGTCTTGCGGGCCATGTCCACTTGTTCTTCTTTTCCGGTGGCCAGCCCGCGTTTAACTCCCCCGATATCGTTGACTACAAAATCTAGCGTTTGCCGCACAAAGATCGAATAGGATTTCGAATTGCGGAAGGCAAGCGGCACCAGCCAGTTGGTTGATTCGCGGACCAGTCCCCCGGCCAGTGCGCTGGCGCTGCGCAGCGTGCGCTCCGGTAGCGACGTCGAGTACTGAACTAAGCGCTGCAGCGCTCGCGAGGCTTCGCCGAGCGTCGAATGCTCCATGTCGATCGTATCGGGCAGACCAGCAACGTCGGGCTTGGGCTCCTCCGTTAGCTTCGTCGGCGACTTGCTGCGGCCAGTGGCTTTTTCACGGCTCATACCAGACTACCTTTAAGTACAAGTGCATCTGCAATCGTCGTCCTCGGCTTTAGCCCCAAACTGCAGCTGAACTGCAGGAAGCGGCCGAAAGCCGCGCTGAGTGAGACTGAACCGTGCTGATGGAAACCGTGCTGATGGAAATCAAGTCAAGCTGAACAGTGCCCATCGCTGCTGACGTTTGGCTATAGCGGAGCCAAGTAATTTGCGGTCAAGCGAGGTTGTTGGGAGTCATCTGCAGCATCTTCTCCTGGCGAATCGACCGTGCCCAGCAAAAATAGTTTCTGGCCTATGCTCAGCTTGCCCTCTGGCAGCGAGTCGATAACGTCTTGTCCAATCCGCACATCGACCGGCAGTTTGGCCGCTTCGCCCGACTGTGTCGTTGACGAGGCGGTGACTGTCGACCACTGACCGTCGCTGCTGGGAGTGATCGAGTCAATGACTGCGGTCAGAGCCAGTCCGTAGCGACCACTGCTGCTAGCCATATTAGTGTTTGAAGCGTCCGCCTCATCCTTTTCCGCGCTCGTTGTCTGCAACTGATTGCGGATCCAGAAGCGTGCGCCTTGGTCGATCAAACTGCGAATCTCTGGCTTTTGCTGAACCAGTCGGCGGACTGGTCTAAGCTGCCCACGCACGGCTTGCTGCACCAACTCTCGCGAGGGAATCGCGTCGATCGCCAGTGCTAGCCCAGCTAGGGCTGCGTAGGTGCTTTGCGCAAGCGGTTGATCGTGTTGCTTAGCGGCTACGGCCTGCGACCATTCCTCCAGCATCGAATTGGTTTGACGGATGGACGCGAAGCATTTTTCTAGAGCCGTCGAATCCAAGTCGCCCGTTGATTGCAGGCCGGAGCTTTCTGCCGCATTTTCTGCCCGATTTTCGTCTGCTGGCGATCCAGCTGCGAGGGATGGCTCCTCGAGGTCCGCTGGGTTTGATTGCTTGTCGGCAGTGACTGAGCCGTTGGAATTGGAGTCTTCGAGCTCCCGGCCATCGAGCTGCGGGCCATCGAGCTGCGTGCCGTCGAGTCCGCCGAGTCCGCCGCGATCCAGTCCGTCAAGTCCCTCGAGGGTGGACGTCAAAGACTCCCGGGATAATCCGTCGCTATTTTCTAAGTTGTCAGAGCTGGTCGGACCGTCGCCGGGCTCCGCGGCATTGCTGCGGCCGGGCTGTTGATCGTCGTCCGATCGTCCCGACTTCATCAACGTATCAGCGGCTGAGAGCGTATCGATGGTTTGAGCCTGATTGGGCATTGGGTCATTGGCTGCGCCCGGCGTATCGACCGCGAGGTCGATATCGCTTAATGCCCGCGGCTGGACGGTTGGGATTTCATCGGCAGTGTCAGCCGGGGCCGCCTGGTCAGGGCCCGCTAGGGTAGTTTCTGCCGCGGCCGGCGCGGGCAACGAGCCGGCTGGTGTCTGGTTGGCTGGTACCACTGCCCGGGGCGCATACGCATGGAATTTTTGTGGGACGATCCAGGGCGCGTACTGCGCGACCCAGGGAGCCGCATCACCAATATCGGTGCCCAACAGGTGCCACATCAGCAGCAGGGACACGGGAATGGCCGCTAGGCCGCCCAGGGCGACTTGTAGCATCGACCAAGCGGGCGAACGCCAGTTGGAGGTTTGTTGCCGAGAGCGTTTGTGTCGTGTATCGTCCGCATTGGAAAAAGAATGGAACGCGGATTCCTCGTCCGTTTGAACCTCGCCGGCCGACTCGGAGAGCAGTGCTCGATTCTCTGCGGAGAGGGCATTGGTCGATCGCCAAGACCACTCGTCGGAAGAGTCTGGTTGGGGATCATCGGGGAATTCACCCACAAGCGGACCCTCTAGTCGCCGCGGCTGAGTCTGCTCGGCTGCTATTGCCAGTGACTGCTCGTCGAGTGGTCCATCTGCTTCATCTACTTCATCTACTTCATCT
>CAKQWG010000012.1 GCA_934278005.1 uncultured Pirellulaceae bacterium
GTTCTGGAGCCTGCGGTCGGACCTGTTGCGAGGGATTCCAGGCTCGCAGCCGCCAAATTGCAACCGCGGAAAAACCTATTGTGACCAGTAGGCCCAGCGCCGAGTAGCCGGCAGCGATCCCGCCGGGGAGGAAACTCCACGTCCGCGAGGGAATCGGCTGGGATACGCCCCACAGCGCCCGCAACGGACTGAGCAACTCTGCCCAATTGGGATCGACGCCGCGCAGCGCACCGGCGGCAATGGCCTCACAAAACACCAACCACCCCACGATGGCAAGCAGGGTGATGGCCAGCGTTTGAAATGTCTTCTCGCGCCAAAAGGCAATCATATTTGCCAAGCCGCCCGTCCAAGCCGCGGTGACTGCGATGATCGCTGTGGCGGAAAACACCTGCACCACGCTCACCCCTCCCATGACTGCAATCAGCAGGAGCAGTGGCAGGGCTGACAGTACCAGGTTGGCCACACCAATCAAGGTAGCCATCAACTTGCCAATTACGATCTCCGTGCTGGACAGCCGGGTGAGCAGCATCAGAATTAGTGTCCGCCGATCCTTCTCCTGCGACACGTTGCTGGCTGCCGCGACTGCCGACAGAAATAAAACTACGATTAGTTCCAGCGGTACGACGAGCTGAAAAACCAACCCACCGAACCTTGCCAAGTCACCTAGATTGCGGACGTGCTGGACTCCTGCCATCAACGCCCAGGCGGTGCCTACCAGACTGAATAGCACCAGTACGAAGACCACGCGCTGAATATAGAAACGCAATCGCCGCGGAGCCACCCTCCACTCACGAACTAGAATCGGACCGAACATAGGTTTTAAAATTGCAATTAAAAGGACAACGTGGCATCTAATCCGCCTGTCAGCAGACACGCGCCGTGGTCCGCCCCGCCTCCCAAGCCCATCGGCCACTAGCGGCAATATCCGGAGCGAATCTCCAGATTAGTTCGATTCTAACGGTTGAACCAGATATGGAGTAAGGAGTAGCTGGTAATTTTACTGCTTGGCACTACTAACGTAACGCCTGAGCCTCAAAAACATCCTAGGTTTGTTCAACGGCTCGGTCCAGCGGGTGAATTCAGTGTTCGTAGTGGGAGTTTTTAACGTGGTGAATATTTGGCACAAGACGCTCAGATTGCTGATCAGCGAAGATGGCCCCACTACCGTCGAGTATGCGGTCTTGATTGCGCTCATCGTGGGAACCTGTATCGCCAGCGTGCAGGCCTTGGCCCAAGCTACTGGTTCAAGTTTCGACAAATCGGCCGCTGCGATCATCAAACCCTAAAATTTGCTCATCCGGCGCAATCGCTACCACCCGCAGCAACCGGACCTCTCGACCGCAGAGCAACCGCCGACCAGGCAATTATCTTGATGGCCGCCATCGACAAATGTCGAATCTAAAAGCGCGGCCCAACAAGTCGCAAGTCGTCTGCGACAAATGGGCCGATCGACTTCTTTTTATAGGTCGGTTCCATCTTTGCTGACCGCTCAGCAGAGTCTATTCCGAGGGGCAATTATGTTCGGCTTCCGCTGCATAGCTCGATGGCCCATCCATGTGCTATGCGTAATTTGCGTTGCCAACGCGTCTGCCCAATTGCTCTTGCTCGATCAGCACGACACCGCTGGTGCACAACTTTCCATAGAAGGTTTGGCTGCCCAGGCGGACCATGCCTTTTCAGATACCGCAGTCGAAGCCAACTGCCAGCGACCTCAGTCGACCGGTTGGCAGGCTCCGCAGGCCACTCGATCGACTTGCTGGAACGCAACTGCTGGAGCTGCCCCTACGCGCGGCAGTGGACCGCCCGCAGGCTTTCCAACCGCGACGAACCACTCTCTATTTGTGCTGGGAATAGGGTTGCGTCTGTGAGCTCTGGGGATGCAGTTTTTGTGCTGCACTGATTGATCGACTCGCGACCTAACCTTCGACGCTATCGCACTGGAATCCGCAATTGACCGCTAACCGTCCGCCCCAACACGGCCCCAAGACGTTTTACCAAAAGTGGAGTGTGGCTGTCGTCGCAGCTACATTGTGCTTGCTGCCGGCCGTCTTTTACTTCGCTGCCAAAGCCGTACAGAGCAACGTCAATCGCGTCGAGGACTGGCTGCCCAAGTCATTCCAGGAGACAGAGCACCTAGCTTGGTTTCGTGCGAACTTCGCCTCGGACCAATTCATTATCATCAGTTGGGAAGGTTGCCGACTGGGCGACTCGCAGCCCCACACAGATGATGCGACCGGGGAAGCAACGCCGGCTACCGTCGATGACCCGCGCCTGGCCCGCTTGGCTCAGTTGCTGGTCCCGCCGACGACCGACAACGCTCTGCCGCCGGGCAGTGCGGCCTCTGCAGAGGATGTTGCGCTGGTACTCAGCCCTGAGGACGACGCGGCTAGAAGAAAGTACTTTAAATCCGTCGTGACCGGCCGCGACCTGCTCGATCGGTTGACGAATGCACCGCTGAGTCTACCACGCGACGTGGCAGTCAACCGACTGCAGGGAAGCATGATCGGCCCGGATGGATCGCAAACATGCCTAGTCGTGACTCTCCATGCGGAGGCCTTGGGCGAGCTGAAGCAATTGATGGGCAGCGGACAGCATCGCATATTTCGACCGAACTTACCGCCTGGACTGCTGCGGCGTTTAATCGTACAAGCGGACATTCCACTGGCTGAGGCACACCTGGGCGGCCCGCCGGTCGACAACAGCGCCATTGATGAAGAGGGAGAGCGCACGCTGGTACGCTTGGCTGGCCTATCAGGTCTGCTGGGTCTGGGGCTCGCCTGGTGGTCACTGCGCAGTATTCCGTTGACCCTAATTGTGTTCTTCTGCGGTGTGTTGAGCGCCGCGACTTCGCTAGCGATCGTGGGTATCTCCGGCCACAACCTGGACGCGATTCTGATGTCCATGCCATCCTTGGTGTACGTGCTGGCCATATCCGGCGCGGTGCATTTGGTGAATTATTACCGCGAAGCCGTGGAGACAGGCGGTCTGTACGCATCGGCCGAGCGCGCGGTCAAGCATGCGTGGAAGCCGGCATTGCTGTGCTCTGTTACCACCGCGGTGGGGCTGTTGTCACTGTCTGCCAGCGAGCTCGTGCCCATCCGCAAGTTCGGTATATTTTCAGCCGCGGGGGTGATGAGCCTAGTCGGCATCGTCTATTTCTTTCTGCCCGCCGCCCTGCATTTGTCGCGCGTCGGCAAACGCTGGCTAGCACAGTCAACGCGCCTAGCTGCCGCGAATCCGACCCAGTCGGAAAAGGAGTACGACCTGTGGGCCGGCGTTGCGCGGCGGATTGTAAAACACTATCGACTGGTCGGCTGTGGCTGCGTACTGGTTACCGCGGCCGTGGGTTGGGGTGTGCGGTACAGCGAATCGAGCATTGACCTACTGAAGCTGTTTGACTCGCGCGCCCGGATCTTACAGGACTACCGCTGGCTGGAAGCCAATCTGGGCAAGCTGGTACCGCTAGAAATTGTGGTACGCTTCCCGCAGCATACGCAACGCGAAGTCATCGCGGCCGCAGAAGGCAGTCCCAGCTGGTCGGCGCTTAGTTTCATTCAGCGGCTAGAAACCGTAACCCGCATGCAGGCCATGATCGATCGTCGATTTGGTCCCGAAGGCGAGGACCTGGTGGGCCGTAGTTTGTCTGCCGCTACCTTTACCCCTCGTCTGCCTGCGGCCAACTCTGGGAACTACAGCTTCATTCAGCGCAAAGCCATCGATGCGCGCCTCAGCCGCAGCAAAGATGAATTATCCGCCGCTGGCTTCTTGCGGGTGGACCCTGTGGACGGCAGCGAACTGTGGCGCATCAGTTTGCGAGTGGCCGCATTCCGAGATGTCGACTATGGCCAGTTTGTCAAACACCTCGAGCAGATTACACAGCCACTGCTTGAGGCTTATCATTCGCGGGCCGATGTGCTAGCTGAGCTTGCCAGTCTGGGTCCGCATGACTCGCCAGTAGGCAAACGCGTTTTGCTGTGGAGCTATGCCGATCCGAATCAAGTAGAAAACGATTCGCACCAAGCCTTTGAACACATCCTGCAGCGGCTGTTGGAAGAGGTGCGGTGCGATGTAAAGGTGTTGCGGGCCGACCCACGCATTACGACTCTCAGCGATCTGGAAGCCTTAGGCGAATTGGATGCCGTCATTGCGCTGGGAGATTTTCGCGATGTGGATCTGGCCGTTGTTCAAGCCACCATCCCCGATACTATCGATGCTCGGCTCGGTGCCTCGCGGGCCGAGCGCATGGCCAAGCAGCAAGCCGCAGCCACCCACATTGCACTCCCTAAGCTGGCCGCCACTAGGCCGGCCCCTGTCCGCCGGCTTCTGCCGCCGTCCAAGCCCACTCAGCAGCTGGACGCTATTTTCACCGGCGTTGTGCCAATCGTTTACCAAGCACAAAGAGCTTTGCTCAATAGTTTGGTCGAGAGTACCTTATGGTCGTTTTTGACGATTACCCCGATCATGATGCTGGTCTCGCGAAGCATACTCGCCGGCTCGGTGGCCATGCTTCCCAATGCGATCCCCATCGTGCTAATCTTCGGCGGTATGGGATGGCTAGACATCCCTATCGAGATTGGTTCGATGATGACCGCTAGCATTGCCCTGGGGGTCGCCGTCGACGACACGATCCACTTTCTAGCCCGCTATCGCGATGAACTCAGCCGCACGCCGGACCGCAATCGAGCGATCGAGCTGACCTACGGGCACTGCGCTGTGCCGACGCTTCAAGCGGCTCTGATCAGCGGCTTAGGGTTATCGGTATTTGCCTTTAGCACATTCACTCCCACGCAGCGCTTCGGTTGGCTGATGCTGTTCATCCTACTTGCAGGCGTTGTGTCGGAATTAGTCTTGCTGCCGGCGCTGCTGGCCAGTCCTTTGGGCAAGGTCTTTTCGGCCAAGCCAGCTGGCACGCCTAGTGACGCTGCGGCAGCGTCTGATAGTCTCCAGCACGGCGACCCGGCGCATGAGGGTCCAGCAGGCTCGCACCTGCTGACAACTAGCCCGGTAAAACTCCGCCAATCGGCATAAACTCCGCGAAACTGCTTGACAACTGCAAATTACCTAGCAGGCGCGATTAGAGAGGACATGTGACACAATTTCTTACTGACTGGACAATCAATGAACAAAGGCGGATTGAATCTAACCAGATCGCCGGCAGGTGTATCAATTAGTAGCCTCCGAGTGCCGCCTGAGTAAGCAGCGCGTACGAATATTGAACATGCTATCGGCGTAATCAGAAAAACGTGCTGTCTTATGCCGACTGGCACGGGATATGCCTAAACCTCACCGATGCGTGTGCTGAGCTTTAGCTTTCACTCTAGAAAGTGCTCGGCACAATTCAAAAACATCTTGGAGGAGACTTAGGATTATGCGTAAGACGATTCAATTGATCGCGGTGCTTGCAGTCAGTTCACTGGCATCGCTGAGTAGTGTTTCGGCTCAGGACAATCTGTTGGGTGATGTCGGCGGTCAAGTATCGCAAGGCGCCGCCGCCGTTGGCGAAAACGTCGCTGGCGCAGCCAACAATGCTCAAGCTGCGACAAACAACGCTGTGGACCGAACTCAATCCGCCACACAGAATGCGGTCGATGGTGCACAAGCTGCAACCAATAACACAGTGGACAGAGCGCAGTCGGCCACACAAAAAGCTCGCGACAACGCGCAAGGCGCTGTCGACAATACGGTCGACCGAGCCAACCAACAACTGGATAAGACCACAGATGCCGCTAGGGCAACTGCTGATCGCGCGGCCAATCAAGCCGATCGCGCAGTCAACCAGGCTGAGCGTGCAGCAAATCAAGCTGCCGGCCAAGCGAATGCCAACGTTCAAGGCAATGTGAATGCTCAAGGCAACACCAACGCTCAGGGCAACGCTCAAGTGGGTGCCGGTGTGAATGCTCAAGGCGGTGCAGCCAATGGCCAACTACAGGCCAACGTTCAAGCGGACGGAAGCGCTCAATCGGGCGAAAGCTGGCGTTATCGCGATCACAATGGGTATCGCTGGTACTGGCAGGGTGAGCCCAAGACCGGATATTGGTCTTATTGGAAAAATGAGCAATGGATCCCCTACCACACCACGCAACAGGGCTCGCAGGCTGGTGTAGTGCATTCGCACAATCAGGCCTCCGGGTATCGCGGCACGGTTCAAGGCAGCTATCGTGGCCCGTACTATTTTGATGATTCCGGCCGTCGCTACTTGATGAACGGAAACACTTACCAAGCTGACCAGCACTGGAACGATCAATTCTGGAACGACGAGTATCAGAATAACTATCGTACCTACTGGAACAACTACAATACGTCCAATGGTGTTAACTCGGGTACCTACTACAACAACTCGGGCGCCTACTACGGCAATCCTAACAACAGTGTTGGTGGGGCTGTTGGGCAAGCTATCGGCGGACAAGCTGGCGGCCAAATCGGTGCCGGGATCAATTCCGCAATTCGCGGTAACTCGGTTCCAAACGGGAACTACCCCGGCAATTATCAAGGCGGCTTTAATGGTAACGTTGGTGGTAACGTCGGCGGTAACGTCGGTGGAGCCGTTGGACAAGCCATTGGCGGTCAAGCCGGTGGACAGATTGGTGCTGGCATCGGTGCGGCTATCGGCGAAGGTCGCTAAGCCTAACCAGGTATCTTTAGTTGGAACCTCCCCGAGCCCAGTGCGGTAGCCACAGCGTTACCAGGGCAGGGGATCGTGCGGCGTGAACTGAGTGCAGCTTTACAGCTAACCGCAGTGCCGCACTGCAGAACCAAATAATGCTATCGGCTCGATGTGTTGGCGAGGATCTTGCTCAGGCCAGAACCCTCCTCGCAAGCGCATCGAGCCGATGTTATTTGTGGATTAAAGTTATGCGGGCCACGCTCGAGCCTCACTAGCCAATTGGGTGAGCATGCCTTTCAAGCTATTAGAAAGGTCCGCCATCAGCGGATCGGCTCCCTCGCGCGTCGGACGCTGCGGCTCTACTTCTATAGCCGGACCGATCTCCAAGATCGCATGCAGTGGCCGCTGCTTTTGCGCGCTGTCGGTCAAATCCTCCTGAATGCTCTCAACCGTCTCTAGCATGCGTGTATCGGTCGGTTGATCTAGATAGTCGGCCGGATGCGAAGAGATCTGCTGGGCCATATAGATGTCTGCCAGCTGTGACCACAGGGCCTGCTTCTCAGCGGGCGTTGTGTCTGCTTTGAGCAATCGTGGCACGATGACTGTCCGCAGTTGTTTGACACGTGGCATGATGCTCTCGTCGACTTGGCGACCAAACCATTGCTGCTCCAAAGGCACCAATAGATGCTGAATCAATCGTCGCTGCCGCTCGTCGAGCGGTCCGCATTGCGGGGCGCCCAAATATTTGACTTCTTGCAGTGACACCTGAGCCTGCAACAGCTTCTTTATCCGTTCGACCAGCGGTGGAGGGCTACCGATACAATCCAGCGTCAAGCGTTTTTCTAGCTGCTGCAGCACGGGCTCTATGGCTCGTTCTATGTCGCCTCGAAATAAGTATTTGATGGCCACTGGGTGTATCACCACTTTGCCACCATCCTGCTTGAGTCGGCGTTTGGCCGCGGTCCGCGCCAGGAAAGCCACTCCGTCGAGCAGTGCTTGCAGACGGTCGTTGGTGCGAAAAACTGTCCCTTCTGGAAAAATTATTAGCGGCCGTTTGGCGCCGGCCAGCACGTCCACGGCCGTATTGAGCGCCTGGCGATCTAGGCCCTCGCGATATACGCTAAAGCCCCCGCACAGCCGCATGGCTAGCGCCTGCCAGCGATTCTGGTGAAACAGATGCCATGAAGCCATCGAATATATGTAGAAGTCCAGCTCGCGAGCAATCCATCCCATAGCAATTGGGTCGGCGTAGCGACAGTGATTGGGAGCCAGCAGGATGCCATGTCCCCGCTGTAGGCTCTCGCGTAGGTGCTCGCTGCCGCGGACCTCGTGCGACTCTACCCCTTCGAAGTGTTTAAGGTAGACATCCACGAGTCGCAGCTTCTGCACCAACCACGGAATCCAATCACCGTGAAACGGCGGAATGAACTGATAGGGCTTAGCGACGATGATATTTTGCATAGAGAACCAAACTAACTTGCGTATCCGCGCGGGTGCGCGCTGTGCCATTTCCAAGCGGTCTGCACAATATCATTGATGTCGGTGTACTTGGGAGTCCAGCCTAACACGCGTTGAGCTAATCGGCTATCGGCCACCAGTTCTGCCGGATCGCCAGGACGGCGCTGCTCGATGGTCGTGGGAATGGGGCGCCCGGTCACACGGCGGCAGGCGTCGATGATTTGACGCACGCTTTGTCCGCGTCCAGTTCCCAGATTAAGCTGCAAGTTGGAACCGGGCTGCAACAGGTTCAGCGCGCTTAAATGAGCGTCTGCCAGATCGTCAACGTGGATGTAGTCGCGAATGCAAGTCCCATCGGGTGTGGGATAGTCGTCACCGAAAACTCCGATCCGCTCGCGTTGGCCCAGAGCGGTCTGCAGGACCAAAGGAATCAGGTGGCTCTCCGGATCGTGGTCCTCACCGATGTCGCCATCGGGGCTGGCGCCTGCCGCGTTAAAGTAGCGTAAGGCGGCGCAGCCAAAACCGTAGGCGGCGGCATAGTCGCTGAGCGCGTGCTCGAATACCAACTTGGTAAACCCATATGGATTGATCGGCAGCTGCGGCGCAGTCTCTGCGATCGGAATCTCTTCGGGCTGACCATAGGTGGCTGTGGTGCTAGAAAACACGATCCGCCAGACTTTCTCAGCTCGCATGGCTTCGAGCAATTCGAGCGGTGCACTGACATTGTTTTGGTAATACATTGCCGGTTGAGCCACCGATTCTCCAACCAGCGCGAAGGCGGCGAAATGCATAACCGCCTCGATGTTATATTGGACCAGCACGCGCTGTAGGGCGGCGCGATCGGAGACTTCGCCACGCACAAAAATCCCCTCAGGGACACTCTCTCGGTGGCCACGCGACAAATTGTCGTAGACCACTACCTCGTGCCCGCTCCGGATAAGCTTGCGCACCGTATGCGACCCGACATAACCCGCGCCACCGATCACCAACACTTTCATCGCTCAGAATCCTTTTAATCGTACTGTTTCACTCGACCGCTGCGCCCGGCCTAATCCCGCGCAAGCCTACCGCTCGCTCGGCCGAAGCCAACTATCGCCACCGCACATAGCATCTGCATCTAACAAAATGCCGATGAAAAACATGGCTCTAGCGAGTCCGACTGGGCGGGGCGGACTGTATCGGAGCGACTCGCTCAGCTCCGGCTAGCTCACGCTGCGGCTGCGCGGAGCACATCATAGCCGTTTTTCCTTGGCGTTTTAACTGCAAAGCAACTAATGGCCAGTAAGCTTAGCCGATTGCGCGAGAAAGGGACCGCCGTCAGCCGCCCTCAGGAGCCGGAGTTAGGCAGCAATTGGCAGGTCAAGTTCACCAACTACCTTCGCACCGAGTGCCATTTGGCCGATAACACAGTCCAGGCTTACGGCCGCGATCTGCGGCGGTTATTGGCCTGGATGGGTTCAACCCCAGCTAACCGGGTCAAACTGGCCGACCTCAGCGAATTTGTGGCCACCCTTCAAGCCGATAAGCTCGCTCCCGCCTCGATTTCTAGGGCCATTGTGACGACGCGGATGTTTTTCAAGTACCTGCAGCTAGAGGGAATCGTGCAGGACAATCCCGCCGAACTGTTGGGCTCGCAAAAGATGTGGGAGCGTCTTCCCAAAGCGATTACGCCCGCCGCCATAGACCGTTTCTTGGCCGCCCCGGCGCGCTACGACACCTACTATCTGCGCGACGTCTGCTTGCTTGAACTACTCTACGCCACCGGTTGCCGCGTGTCTGAGGTGAGCGACCTGCTGCTGGCCAACGTGCACCTGGATGAGGGCTTCTGCCTGGTGGAAGGCAAAGGCTCTAAACAGCGCATGGTTCCCATTGGAGCCCGCGCCGTAACAGCCATCAAAAATTACTTGGCCGATTGCCGCCCGGCGATGCTCGGCGAGCGCGATCCGCAGCAGGCGATATGGCTGCTACTGTCACGCACCGGCAAACGCCTGCGACGCGAAGCCGTGTGGGAGTTAGTCAAACGCTACGCTCTGCGCGCCGATATCGATCCGGCGGTCAGCCCGCATACGCTCAGACACAGCTTTGCGACGCACATGCTGGCCGGCGGCGCGGATCTCAGGCAGATCCAAGAACTGCTGGGCCACGCCAGTATTCAAACCACACAGATCTACACCTCCGTCGACAGTTCGCGACTCAAACGCATCCATCAACAGTTTCACCCACGCGCTTAAAGCCCGGCGGATCAGCCGGGTATGCATCCTGCTTGCCAGATAGTGGGGTATGCATCCTGCTTGCCATGCAGTGGGTTATGCATCCTGCTTGCTTGCGGAGGTTAAGAGTTGAGCGCAAGCTAGAAGCTTACGCCACTTATCGCCGACTCCCGCAAATGGACAACTTCGCGTAAGCTATCTTCAGATTTTCCTGTTCGATTTCCTTGATATCTATGTGCATTGCCATGACTGTTCGCACCCGATTCGCCCCAAGTCCCACTGGTTTCCTGCACATTGGTGGGGTTCGCACGGCGCTCTTCAACTGGCTCCTTGCGCGGCAGGCGGGTGGACAATTCATACTGCGCATTGACGACACGGACGCCGGCCGCAATGTGGCTTCAGCGCTCGCGCCGATCCTCTCGGGCTTCCAGTGGCTGGGACTGGACTGGGACGAGGGGCCTACTGCGGATGGGTTGGGTTCGGTAGGACCACACGGTCCGTACTTTCAGTCGCAGCGCGGCGAGCTCTATCGACAAGCGGCCGCTCGGCTGCTGGCCAGCGGCCATGCGTATCGCGATTACGCGCGTCCAGAGGAACTGCAAGTCCAGCGCGAGGCGGCCGAAAAAGCTGGCCAGACTTTCGTGTACGATCGGCGGTGGATGGCCAGGGACGATGCCCAGGCTGCCGCCTTCGAAGCCGAGGGTCGCGCCGGGGTAGTGCGCTTAAACATACCTCGCCAAGGCACCTGCAGTTTCCACGATGAAGTTCGCGGACAAGTCGAATTCAATTGGGCCGATGAGCAAGACCATGTGATCCAGCGCGCCGACGGGACTTGCTTGTACCACTTGGCCAGCGTGGTCGATGATTATGAGATGAAGATCACGCACGTGGTGCGCGCCGTGGAGCACTTAAGCAATACGCCGCGACAGATCTTCATCGCCCAATCGCTGGGCTACCCTCTACCAACCTACGCCCACTTGCCCTACGTAGCTGAACCTGGCGGGCCAGCCAAGATGAGCAAACGCAAGTTGGATAAATATCTCAAACACAAGGATTTTGCCAATTTATTCACCGTCGGCCAAACCGTGGCCTCACGCGCTGGACTGACGGTCGACAAGGATACTTTCAATCCAGTTATCGTCGACTTCTATCGATCAATTGGTTTTCTGCCCGACGCTATCCTGAACTATCTCCTGCTGCTGGGTTGGTCATTGGACGACAGCACTGAGGATTTTACTCGACAGCAGATGATCGAATCGTATTCGCTCAGCCGCGTGACTAAGGCGCCGGCTAGCTTCGATCCACAAAAGCTGATCTCCTTCCAGGGGCGCTGGATGCATCGGCTACCGGCAGAACAAAAACTCGCCCTATGCTGGCCCTACCTGTTGGCAGCCGGCTGGACAGATGCGCCCCTTGAGCAATCCGATGCAGCCCAGCGTTCCAGGATCGAGCAGATTATCGCGGCTGCCGATGACCGTATCAAACTGGCGGGTGACATTCTCGACTTCGACGACTTTTTCGTGGCCGACGAAGAATTAGAATACGATCCGACAGCGTTTGCTAAACGGTTGCAACAAGACCCTGGCGCGGTCGAACTTTTGCGAGAATTGCGCGAGGAGTTGGCCGCCTTAGACCAATTCACCTCGGCCAGTACGGAAGCTTGCATTAAGCATTTCGTCGAATCGCGCGGCATCAAATTCAACCAAATCATTCATGCGCTGCGCGTCTCCGTGACGGGCAAAGCGGTTGGTTTCGGCATGTTCGACACGTTAGCCATTCTCGGGCAACAGCGCTCGGTAGCGCGCATCGATCAAGCGATCTCCCGCGTAAGCTCGTCATCACCGCCGTAGTCTTGCGATGTTCACAAAATTGGTCCATGGTGGTGAAAGCTCTTTGACCACGTGCTTAAGCTTTCCACACAAAGCGTTCCACGCAAGGGCGAATCTAACCAAGCAGCGCACGCAATTGTTCGGCGGTATTAAATGTCCAGGCTTGCGGACTGTCCTGAGTTTCGATGGCCAGCGAGCTCGAATGGTCAAACAAAGACTGCAGCGAACGCTTTTGACTGCCAAGCAAAGCCACGGCTTGCGGCCACAGCCGCGAGTGCAACAAACTTGGAAACGGTTCCACTTGTTGCCTGCCGCCTGCCGCCAGTCGTTCAAAGGCAATCCCGGCTAACTCCCGCCGTTCGCTCCCCACATGCTCAGCGGTTTCTGGCTCGTGGGCGGTTGCTGCCTGGTTAGCGCTTGACGGAAATTGCTGGAGAGCCGCACGCAGCTGTTCAAACCAAGCCTCGCGCCACACGAGCAGATCGCAACTGAGCAACAACAACCATCCCGATTGTTGCTGCTCGCGATGATGCAGAGCCGTAGCCACCGCGGCCAGTGGGCCACGCTCCGCGTGCCAGTCGACTAAGCACTCAATTCCCAAGTCTGCGTAGCGATCCGCTCGATCGGCAACAATTTCCACTGCGTGCCCGTGCTCAATCAGTGTTCGCCGCAGGACCAGCAGTAGCGGACTGGCGCCGCAGCGCACGCGGGCTTTATCGCTACCGAAACGCGAACTACGGCCACCCGCCAAGATATACGCCGGGCACTGCGCGGGCTGCAGCGCCCGTGGGTGTTTGAAGCTCGGCTCCACTTGATCCGCCTTTCACTTTACAGCCGTGAATCTGTGAGAGAGTTCTTAAAAGTTCACGTTTTTAAGCACCGTGCGGGAAATTATTGCCGCACGATCGCTCCGTCGATCGGAAATGATACAACGAACCGGCGGAGCGGTTCGGCGACTATCAGAGGCTACGTGGCCTCGGCGTCTGCCTTGCGATTGCGTTCGAACTGAACCCGCGCCCAACTCCAGGCGGCTACTGTCCGCGGGAATCCGATCGTGTTCATGCCCTGGAAGATGGCCTGCACGACCTCTTGTTCCGATGCGCCTGCCTGCAATGCGCGGCGCACGTGACTGCGCAGAGCCGACTCGAGCCCCGCGCCGACGGAGACGCCGATCTTGATCAGTGCACATGTTTTTTCGTCTAGCGGCCCTACGCGTTCGACGGCGGCGGCCATGCCGTCATGAGCTTGGGTAATCTCTGGAAACATTGCCTGTAGATCCCGATAGGTTCCAGGCAGTTTAGGCTCCTGTGATTGACTCACGGCATTGCTCCAAGGACAGTTCGCATAAACACATAAACAAAAGGGATAAAAGTTACGGCTCAATGCGTTCGTACCAGGCCAAGCTAGCGGTCAAGAGCCAACCAAGTATAAAGCACAAGCCGCCTGTGGGCACGATGGCCCAGTGCCCCATGCGTCCCAGGTAGACCATGGCGTAGAGCCCGCCACTAAACAGAGCCATCCCCAGAAGCAAAAACACAATGGCTCCCACGCGACGCTTGGAAAGCCTCTGGCCAGCGGAGAGTCCCACAGCCAGTATGGCCACTGTATGTATCATATGATATCGCACGGCCACGTCGCACTGACTCAATCGCTTGGCAACCTCCTCGACAGGCAGTCCCTGTTTGAGCAAGCTGGCTTCCAAGCCGTGTGCCGCATGCGCACCAATTGCCACGCCGCACGCACCCAATAATCCGGCGATAAAAACAGCCCAACGCATCAGTCGTTCGTCCTCAAATTGTTTTTTTGCCGGTTATACATTTCATCCATCGTGAATTCTACAGCTCGTAAATCGGCTCTAGCTTGCTGCGCAGGTATTCAACAAATGGCCGCGCGTCTAACGAAGAACCGCAAGCCCTTTCGATCAAACGCACCGGGTGATAGCAAGCGCCATGCGAGTGGATCTTATCGCGCAGCCAAACCAGCAGCGGTTGAAATTGTCCCTGCGATACCAGCGGCTCGAGTTCGCCCAAGTCGCGCTGCATGGCTTCCATCAGCTGCGCGGCGTAAATATTGCCGAGCGTGTAAGTTGGAAAATAGCCGATCAGGCCAGCGCTCCAGTGTACGTCTTGCAGGATACCCTCGCTATGAGAGCTAGGTCTGATTCCCAAATAGTGTTCGTAGCGTTCATTCCATGCTTGTGGCGCGTCGGCCGCCGAGAGGCGACCGCTGAGCAGAGCCTGTTCCAATTCAAAGCGGATCAGGATGTGCAGATTGTACGTCACCTCATCCGCCTCGACGCGGATCAACGAAGCCTCGACACGATTGGCGTCGCGATAGAGCGTCTGGGCGTCGACGCCTTGCCAGCTCGCGGACATGCGCGCGATGTGCGGCTGAGCCCACTGCCAGAAAGGCTGACTGCGTCCGATGAAGTTCTCCCATAGGCGGGACTGCGATTCGTGCACGCCCAAACTGGCATATCTTCCAGGAGGCAGACCGTACCAGTCGATTGGCAAGCCCTGCTCGTACAGACCGTGCCCAGCTTCGTGGAGCGTGCCGTAGAAAGCGCTGGGGAAATAGTCGGCTTGATACCGCGTCAATATGCGACAATCGCGCGGCCCCAGCGTCGTACAAAACGGATGGGTCGTTTCATCTAGCCTGCCACACTCAAAATCGTAACCGATCTGCTGAGCGATCCAGCGACTGATCTGTCGCTGCTCGTCGACCGGGACGGTGCGTTGCCAGGTCTCCCCACTGGGCGGACGGCGACTGGCCTGTAGCTCTTGAACCAACTGCACCAGTTCATCGCGAAGGCTCGCGAAAGCCTGGGTCAGTTCGTCGCTTTTAGCCCCCTCTTCGTACTGGTCGAGCAGGGCATCGTAGAGCGCGCCGCCCTCGCACAGCAATTCCGCTTCGCGCCGTCGCAACGCAAAAATTTCTTGCAAGTGCGGCTGGAATAACTGCCATGAATCGCTGGCTCGGGCTTTCTCCCAGGCCTGTTGTCCTAGCACAGTCGCCTTTGAAGTCGCCTCAACCAATTCGGTTGGCAAGCGCGAATGGCGGTGAAAATCCTTCAGTAGCCGAGTAATCGTCGCGCCTATGGCGGAATTGCGGTCTTCAGCGAGCGGGCTGTCGTCCAGCTGCTGCAGCTGGTCTCCGATTCGCGGATCCGTCCGGCGGCGGTGGATCATACCACTGAGCAGCGTGATCTGATCGGCGCGATACGCGCCTGCCTGGCTCGACAGCCCCGTCCGCTCGTCCCACTCCAGCAAGGCGCTAGTCGCCTCGAGAAGCGCGGTCTCGCGGAAATGGTCCACGACCATTTGAAAAGTTTGTTCATCCGTCATGCGATGAGCTATCTCACAAGCGAGTGCAGAAAATTCAGCCCGGACCAACCGGTGGCAACCGTTCGCCGGTCCAGATTCTAGCGAATCCCGCCGGGTCGTCCAACGCGGCAAACTTTGCAAGCCGGTCGCCTAGAGCCAACCGTCCGACTGGCCTGCATTGGAGGTATTTTCTAGGGCGTGTGGAAGGTGCTCCATAGAGAGCTAATCGCCCCGATATGGCGGTACTGTCAAATTGGCAAATGGCAGGCGGGCGGCATTTTGCCTGGCTTGTGAGTTTAGCTAGCAAGCTGAGCACGGCTCTGAGGCTAAAGTAGGCTGCTTAGCAGAGTGGCCAATGGAGGCTAGCGGGACACGCAGCGCGGGCCTGTTGGCAGTGCAGAATGCTAGCTTTTAACCAAGTGGCACAAGCTTTGCATAGCGATGGGCTCATCCCTGCGACTGCCAGGTTGACTGTGTAGCCGGGCTCTGAGGCTGGTTCCAGTCGCGGCGTCGGTTGCGTGGAGAAGGACTAGGAGACGCTATTAACAATGGCGACGTCCGACACGAAATATAGGTGTGTGCCCGCCCACGGACGCATCGGATAGCAAGGCAGACAACGGTAACGAATCACCCCATTCGATTCAGAGCAACCCCAGATCCACTTTGGAGGATATTGTAACGTGGCAAAACAAATGGTTTTTGATGACGAGGCCAGACAGCCGCTCTTGGCTGGCGTTTCTAAGTTGGCTCGTGCGGTGCGTAGCACATTGGGCCCGCGCGGTCGCAATGCGGTTCTGGACAAAGGTTGGGGGTCCCCCAAGGTCACCAAAGACGGCGTGACTGTAGCTGAAGACATCGATTTGGATGACCCGTTTGAGAATCTGGGCGCTCAATTGGTCAAAGAGGCTGCCAGCAAGACCAACGACGTTGCTGGCGACGGCACGACGACTGCCACGGTTTTGGCTGAAGCCATTTTCCGCGAAGGCCTGAAGATGGTTGCCGCTGGTGGTGATCCGATGGCTCTGGCTCGCGGTATCTCCAAAGCGGTCGACGCGGTCGGCGCGTCGCTGACCAAGATGTCGATCAAGATCGATGAGAAGAGCAAAAAAGAAATCAAGCAAGTTGCCACCATTGCGGGCAACAACGACACAGCCATCGGCGACGTGTTGGCTGATGCCTTCCTGAAGGTTGGCAAGGATGGCGTGATCACTGTCGAGGAAGGCCGCAGTAGCGAGACGACTGTCGAAGTTGTCGAAGGTATGCAGTTTGACCGCGGCTTTCTATCACCTCACTTCGTCACCAACGCCGACAATGTCAGCGTGGAACTGGACGACTGCTATGTGCTGCTGTTCGAAGAGAAGATCAGCTCCAACAAGAAGTTGATTCCACTGCTCGAAGCGGTCAGCAAGGCCAAGAAGCCGCTGCTGATTATCGCTGAAGACATCGATGGCGAAGCCTTGGCCACTCTAGTGGTGAACAAGATGCGTGGCATCCTCAGCGTGTGCGCTGTCAAGGCACCTGGCTACGGCGATCGCCGCAAGGCAATCATGGGTGATCTAGCCGTGCTGACCGGCGGCCAAGCGATTTTCAAGGACTTGGGCGTCGACCTGGAAAGCGTCAAGCTGTCCGACTTGGGACGCATCAAGAAGGTCCGCATCACGAGCGAAGAGACCGTCTTGGTCGGTGGTGCCGGCAAGAAGGAAGCCATCGCTGGCCGAGCCGATCAGATCCGCCGCGAGATCGGCAATACTGACAGCGAGTACGATAAGGAAAAGCTGCAAGAGCGTTTGGCCAAACTGGCAGGCGGTGTAGCCCAAATCACGGTTGGGGCCGCTACTGAGACAGAAATGAAAGAGCGCAAGGCGTTGCTAGACGATGCCAAGGCGGCCACGCAAGCGGCCCTGCATGAAGGGATCGTACCCGGCGGCGGTGTAGCGCTGCTGCGTAGCGAATCGGCGATTAAGAAACTGAAGTTGGAAGGTGACGAGGCGCTCGGTGCGCAGATCATCGCCAACGTTCTGGATCATCCGCTGCGAGCCATTGCTAACAACGCCGGCGTCGACGGCGCTGTCGTCGTCAATCGCGTTCGCCAGCAAAAGTCTCCCACCGAAGGCTACGATGCCAATACCGACACCTATACCGATCTGGTAGCTGCCGGAATTATCGACCCTACCAAGGTCGTTCGCACCGCGCTGCAAAACGCAGCGAGCGTCGCGTCGTTGCTGCTGACCACAGAGTCGTTGGTCGTAGACATTCCGGTTGAAGAAGAAGCCGGTGGTGGCGATCACCATGACCACGGCATGGGCGGCGGCATGGACCCCATGGGCGGCATGGGTGGCATGGGCGGCATGGGTGGTATGGGCGGCATGATGTAGTCGACTCGCCACAGTTCAGCCCAGCGGTCTGTTAGCGTAAAAGCTCGCCTGTTACGCCTTGCCGCTGGGACTGACCAGAGTCGCACAGATGCTCAGTTTGACAATCGATTAAGTCACATTTACACAACAACTTTCTCAGTAGATAGGAAATTTTAAAATGGCCAAGTTGAAGATTCGCCCACTGGATGACCGGGTCGTAGTTAAGCCTGAAGAAGCTGAAGAGACCACTGCCGGTGGTATCGTGTTGCCCGGTTCGGCTCAAGAGAAGCCACAGCGTGGCACGGTCGTTGCCGTCGGCCCTGGCAAGTTGCTCGACAACGGTAATCGCGGCACACTCTCGGTTGCCGTTGGCGATGTTGTAATCTATGGCAAGTACGGCGGAAGCGACATCGAAGTTGACGGCGACGAAGTCAAGATCTTGCGTGAGAGCGACATTCTCGCCAAAGTTCTCGCCTAAACCGTATCTTCTACAAACCGAATCCACCTGAGACAAGTTAAAGGATCAATAGCGTGGCTAAACAGCTTATGTTTGAAGATCACGCTCGCGCTCGTATGCTGCAAGGCGTCGAGAAGCTGGCGGATGCTGTCGCCGTCACGATGGGCCCCACCGGTCGCAACGTGATTATCGACAAGAGCTTTGGCGGTCCAACAGTGACCAAAGACGGCGTCACCGTCGCCAAAGAAATTGAATTGGAAGATCGCTTCGAAAATATGGGAGCCAAGTTGGTCGTCGAGGTAGCTCAGAAGACGAGCGACTTGGCGGGTGACGGCACCACCACGGCCACCGTGTTGGCCCGTGCCATTTTCAAGGAAGGTCTCCGCAATATTGTGGCTGGCAGCAATCCTGCGGCCATCCGTCGCGGCATTGAAAAGGGTGTCGATGCAGCGGTTGCCAAGTTGCATGAGCTGGGCAAGCCGGTCAGTGATCGTCAGCAAGTCGCGCATGTGGGTGCTATTAGCGCCAACAACGATATGCAAATTGGCGAGCTACTAGCTGAGGCTTTAGAGCGCGTTGGCAAAGACGGTGTGATCACTGTCGAAGAAGGCAAGACAGCCGATACCACGGTTGAGTACGTGGATGGAATGCAGTTCGACAAGGGCTACATCTCCCCGTACTTCATCAACGTGCCTAACGATATGACCTGCACGTTCGACGATGCATTGGTGCTGCTCTACGAGAAGAAGATCAGCAACATTCGCGATCTGGTACCCGTTCTAGAGAAGGCCAGTCAGAGCGGTCGCGCTTTGCTGATCATCGCCGAGGACATCGATGCCGAGGCACTGACGCTACTGGTCGTCAACAAACTGCGGGGCACGCTCAACGTGTGCGCTGTTAAGGCTCCTGGTTTTGGCGATCGCCGCAAGGCTCTGATGGGCGACATTGCGACGCTCACTGGCGGAACCTTCATCAGCGACGACTTGGGCATCCAGCTCGAGAAGCTTTCGCTGGACCAACTCGGCCGCGCTAAGAAAATCGTTGTTGACAAGAGTAACACCACGATTGTCGAAGGTGCTGGAGAGCGCAAGACGATCGATCAACGCGTGGCGCAAATTCGCACGCAGATCGAGCAGACAGACAGCGAGTACGATCGCGAGAAGCTGCAAGAGCGATTGGCTAAGTTGGCTGGCGGCGTGGCGGTTATCAGCGTTGGTGCGGAGACCGAAGCCGACATGAAGCAAAAGAAGGCCCGCGTTGAGGATGCACTGCATGCTACTCGCGCCGCTATGGAAGAAGGCATTCTGCCCGGCGGTGGCGTGGCTCTGCTGCGTTGCAAAGAAGCGGTGGAAGCAGCGATGGCCAAGTGCAAGGGTGATGAAAAGATCGGCGTGCAGATCATTCTGCGTTCGCTGTCCGCTCCGCTGCGTCAAATTGCTGACAATGCTGGTATCGATGGTTCGGTTGTGGCTGACGAAGTTAGCCAAAAGCCTGTCGGAACCGGGTTTGACTCCAATAAAGGGGTCTATGTCGACATGCTTAAAAGTGGCATCGTCGATCCGGTTAAGGTTGTCCGCACGGCGCTGGCCAACGCGGCGAGTATTGCCGGGCTGCTGTTAACCACCGAAGCTCTGGTAACGAACTTCGATAAGGAAGACAAGCTCAAGCGGCGCGCCGAGGGGGCTGTGTCGTAAGACGGCCTACCAAGTTTCAAGCCGTCCCCGATGGGGGCTTGTGAAAAACCACGCAAAGGCCATTCTCGTAAGGGAGTGGCCTTTGTTCAAAATATTACCCGCGGCCAGCCCTGCTAATGAGCCGACTGTAAACATTACGGTCCGCCTTGCAGCGGCTTGAGCGGAGCCTGCGGCAGTTGCGTGTGTGGCAGCTTTGCCTGGGCTGCGACACGCGGGCATAGCGCGATTTAATTTGAAGAGAACGACTCTCATGGCCACTACCAAACGCTGCTACTACGAAGTGCTGGGCGTAAGCAAGACCGTTTCCGGAACGGAATTGTCGCGGGCTTACCGCAAGCTGGCGATCAAGTATCACCCAGATAGCAATCGCCATGACGAAGACGCGGTCGCCAAGTTCAAAGAGGCCGCCGAGGCTTATGAAGTGCTCAGCGATGAGCAGAAGCGCGCTCGTTACGACCAGTACGGGCATGCTGGCTTAGGTGCCGATGCGGGCGGCTTCCAAGACATGGGCGACATTTTCGAAGCCTTTGGAGACATGTTTGGCGGCACGATCTTTGGCGACTTCTTTGGTGGACGTGGCCAGCGCAGTCGCGTACGACGCGGCGCGGACATTCGTTGCGACGTGACGCTCGACCTGGAAGAGGCTGCCGCCGGGACTCGAAAAAAGGTCACCCTCACGCGGCATGAACTGTGTCAAACGTGCGAGGGGAGCGGTGCCGAGCCAGGTTCTCAGCCGCAGACCTGCACGCGCTGCCGCGGTCAGGGACAAGTGGTCCAGGCCAATGGCATACTCCGCGTCCAAACCACATGCCCGCAGTGTCGCGGCAGAGGCAAAATCACCACTTCGCCCTGCGGCTCCTGCAGCGGCTCCGGCGCGGTGCCACGCGAAGTGGTGCTCGAAGTGGCCATTCCCGCCGGCGTAGATGACGGTATGCGAGTGCGCTTGCCGGGTGAGGGCCAAGCCAGCCCCGACGGCGGTCCCTCCGGCGATGCCTACTGCTTCATCAAGGTTCGCCAGCATAAGATGTTTCATCGCGAGGGGAACGACCTCGTGCTGCAACTGCCGCTGAGCTACTCACAAGCGGTGCTCGGCACGGAAATAGAAATCCCCACCCTCGGTGGTCGCCATACCATCAACATCCCCAAGGGGACGCAAAGCGGCGAAGTGTTTCAGCTGCGTGGCCTGGGCGTGCCCGATCCACGCACCAACCAACGCGGCAGTCTGCTAGTTCAGACCTTTGTGGAGATTCCTAAAAAGGTCGGGGCTAAACAGGAAGAGCTATTGCGGAGGTTGGCCGAGTTGGAAGAGGAACACGTCACCCCGCATCGCAAGTCGTTTTTTGAGCGCGTGCTGGCCTACTTTGTGCACGAACAAGACAAGCAAGATCAAGCCGTTAAGGAGTAGTTGAAAGATGTCCAAGAGCAAACCACAACCAGCCTCGCCTCAACCAGAGTCAGCCGGTGCGACCGATGAGCAAGCGCGCGATCAAGCCTTCAAGGACGTGCTCGAACAGGGGCCCAGTCCATCCGCAAGCTCTGGCGATGATTCGCTCGAATCGCGTTTGGCCGAGTCTGAACGCGAGGTGCTGCGCGTCCGGGCTGAGATGGAGAATTTCCGCAAGCGTATGCAACGCGACTCTGACCAGCAACTCAAGTACGCTAGCGTTCCACTGGTTCGCGACTTGGTCGAAGTCGTCGACAATCTAAAGCGGGCCATCGAGGCCAGCGATCAAGAGTCGGCCAGTCAACATGCCGGTGAGCAAACCACCCCGCCCGCCGCTACTCAAACCACCGCCCTGCGCGATGGAGTGAGAATTGTGCTCGATCAGTTGGCCGGAGTCATGGCCAAGTACGGTTGCAAGCCGATCGAGTCGGTCGGACACGAATTCGATCCCAATGTCCATGAAGCCATTGCCCAAATGCCCAGCAGCCAATACGCGGCTGGAACTGTCATGCAAGAGGTTTCCACCGGTTATATGCTGCACGATCGAGTCGTGCGGCCCAGCCATGTTATCGTCAGTAGCGGCAGCCCAAATTAGCTGCAGTGGTAAAACCCAGGGAGCCGCCCAGGACGGGATGTGTCGCGTTTTGTGCCCAAGAAAACTCGTCTGGAGAGTGGAAAAAAGCGGAGCTGAGATAGTGTGTCGACTAAGTAAAATTTGAAATGTATCGCCCGGTGGGCTATCGAGAATCCAGCGCTCCGGTCGTTGTGGAGCGACCCTTTATATTTTTTGCGGATCACAGTACATGCCAACTTATGATTATCAGTGTGACGCTTGCGAACATAAATTTGAACACTACCAAGGCATCAACGATGCCAAGCTGAGAAAGTGTCCGGAGTGCGGCAAACTAAAACTCCGGCGTCTAATCGGCACCGGTGCGGCCATCGTCTTCAAAGGTTCGGGATTTTATCAGACCGACTATCGCAGCGAAGCCTACAAGAAAGCCAAGGCGGCCGACAAGCCTAGCGAAAGCAGTGGCAGCGCTTCGAGCGACAGCAAATCGGCTGGCAGCAAATCTAAATCGAGCGGCTCTAAAAAATCAGACAGCTCCACTTAAACTAGAAACAGGGATTGCCAGTGCTGCTTGGCAGTCACCGCGCACGCACCGCCGCGTGACGCCCGCGCATATAGCGTATAGCGATGCACACGGTTT
Source organism: uncultured Pirellulaceae bacterium (assembly GCA_934278005.1). Taxonomy (GTDB): domain Bacteria; phylum Planctomycetota; class Planctomycetia; order Pirellulales; family Pirellulaceae; genus Aureliella. The sequence goes on from CAKQWG010000012.1 coordinate 22,585, forward strand.
GCAATTTTCCGATAGGTGTCTAGTTAGACAATTACTTAGAGAAACCCATGGATCAACGCTTGCTCTTCCACCGCTTCGATAATGGGCTGGTTCTATTGGGCGAGCACATGCCATGGCTACGGTCTGCGGCGTTTTCATTTCTGCTACCGGCTGGCACGTGCTTCGAACCCGATGGACTAGATGGACTGTCGGGCATGACCAGCGAAATGGTGCAGCGTGGCTGCGGCGATCTGGACAGTCGCGCCTTCCTGGAGCGACTCGACGAATTAGGCGTCGATCGTGGCAGTTCGATTACGACTAGCCATAGCGCGTTTAGTTGTGCCATGCCGGCAGGAGTTCTGGACACCGTGCTGACGCTTTATAGCGATTTAGTGCGGCGTCCGCATCTGCCCGCCGACCAACTGGCCGACGCTCGACAGCTGTGCTTGCAGGAACTCCGCGCACTGGAGGATGAACCCTCGCATCGCTGCTTCAGCGAACTGAAAAAGTTTCGCTATCCGCTTCCCTTTGGACGCATTTCTCAGGGCTCAAAATCCGGGCTGGAGCATATCGACATGCCGGCCGTAGAATCATTTTTCCACGACAACTATAAACCCGACGGCAGCATTTTGGCGGTAGCCGGAAATTTCAATTGGGATCAGGTTCGCGATTTGGTCCAGCGGCAGCTGGGCGATTGGCAGGGGAGTCCCGCAATTGAACTACCTGTGCTGCACTCGCACTACGGCAGTCGCCACGTCGATCATTCGACCAACCAAACGCACTTGGCCTTGGCTTACGACTGCGCATCGTATGAAAGCCCCGAGTACTACGAAGCTCGCGCGCTGGTCGGTGTGCTCAGCGACGGCATGAGCTCGCGTCTGTTTTCGGAAGTGCGTGAAAAGCGCGGCTTGGTCTACTCTGTTTTTGCAACTTGCTTTTCTATGGCGGGGCAGGGGAGCGTCATGTGCTATGCCGGAACGACTACCAATCGCGCCGAAGAAACTCTGCAAGTTTTGCTCGAGACGGTCCATTCGCTCAATCAGGGCATCACGGAGGATGAGCTGCAGCGGCTGAAGAACCGCATTAAGAGTTCGCTTGTTTTTGAACAAGAATCCTCGGCAGCCCGCAGCAGCCAGATCGCCAGCGATTGGTTCTACTTGGGACGTGTGCCAGACCGATCCGAAGTGTGTACCCGCGTCGATGGCCTCAGCTGTGAGAGTCTGCAACAACATTTCAATAGATTTCTACCCAAGAATTTTTCGTTGGTAACGGTAGGGTCTCAGCCGATTGACCTGCCCCAAGGAACCGTTTGATGGAATTGATGACTCATAAAAGCGGGGCTGGGCCGGAGATTGTCGTGCTGCACGACCCGGCCGCCTTCACCGCCTCCTTTGGCTGGTTCGTAAAGACGGGTGCTCGCGACGAACAGCTGGAAATTGCTGGCGTTAGTCACTTCCTTGAGCACATGGTGTTTAAAGGGACGCAGCGGCGAACGGCTGAGGAGGTCAATCGCGAACTGGACCATTTGGGGGCCAACTCCAACGCTTATACCTCAGAAGATTCGACCGTTTTTTATGCTTCGGTGCTGCCCGAATGCCAAGCTCAGACGGTCGACCTGCTGACCGATCTAATGCAGCCGCTGCTGCGCGACGAGGATTTTGAGACCGAGCGCCAGGTCATCCTCGAGGAGATCGCGATGTACGACGACCAACCTCCGTACGGAGCTTTTGAGCGCGTCACTGAAATGTTCTTCGGCGATCACCCACTGAGCACTCGTGTGCTCGGGACCTCGGAGACCGTCTCGGACATGCTGGCTTCCCAAATGAAGGAGTATCACCGCGCCCGCTACACGCGCGAGAATATGTTCTTGGTAGCCAGCGGGAAAATCGACTTTGCTCAATTGGTCGATTACGTGGCTGAGGCGACCGCCGATTGGCCGTCGAGTCCGCCTGTGCGCCAACCACAACTGCCCAAGTATGGCAGCGGCGAGCTGTTGATCGAGCGTGAATCGACTCACCAGCACTACGCCGCACAGCTCTGGCCCGGAGTGAGCTGCAATGCGCCCGATCGCTACGCACTGCGGATGCTCTGTTCTGTGTTGGCGGATGAAGGTGGCAGTCGTTTGTTTTGGGAACTGATCGACACGGGCCGAGCTGAGACCGCTACGTTGTGGCCTCAGTTCTTCGACGAGTGCGGCTGCGTCGTCGGTTACCTCTGCTGTGCACCCGAGGATGCGCCGGAGAATGAAGAGATCTTGCGAAATGTTATCGAGCAGACTCTCCGCGATGGTGTCACGCAAAAGGAGATCGACCTGGCACGCAACAAAATCGCCAGCAGTCTGATTCTCTCGGACGAGCGTCCCAGCAATCGCTTGTTTGCACTGGGACAATCCTGGCTCAACCGCAAGAACTACGAACCGCTGGATGTTGTGCTCAGTCGCTACGCTGCTGTGACGGCTGATGACATGATGCAGGTCGCCGAGCAAACGCTGCGGCAACCCTGTGCCACTGTCAAAGTGGTTGGACCGAGTTGTTAACTTGAGAAAACGGGGCTGCGAGCATCCAATCCTCAGACAGCTGGACTAAGATTGCCCCAACGGGCTTTCGACAGTTTGCCCCGCAGTGGATATACTTGAGTTTGCCCACTCCGGCGGCCGAGCAGTCACTGCACAACAGAGGCACTGCTAGACCCCAACTCGGTGGGCACTCTCGTCCAATTCGAGCCACCGCAATCCGAGTCACAAGCCTCAGTCCATGCAACTTCCTGTTCTTGGCGAAGCGGCCACTGCCGACCGCTTTCTGACCGCCCTTCCGCAGCTTAGCGGCGCCTGTGGCACAAACGGACCCCAAGCTGCGCCTCGAGCGCTGCCGATGTCGATGGAGGAAGCCCGGGCCCGCGGCTGGGACGAGCTGGATGTCGTTATCGTGACTGGCGACGCGTACATTGACCACCCTAGCTTTGCCATGAGCATCTTGGGGCGTGTTCTGGAAGCGGCCGGCTTTCGCGTAGGCATCATCTCGCAACCGGACTGGCACTCGTGCGACGACTGGCGACGCTTTGGACGTCCGCGGCTGTTTTTTGGCATCAGTGCTGGCAACATGGACTCGATGATCAACCATTACACGGCCAATCGCAAGGTTCGCAACGACGATGCCTACTCGCCAGGCGGTAGAATCGGGCTGCGACCGGACCGCGCCACACTCAGCTACTGCCAGCGGGCGCGCGAAGCCTTCAAAGGTGTACCAGTCATCGCCGGCGGGGTCGAAGCTTCGCTGCGCCGCTTGGCGCACTATGACTTTTGGAGCGACAAGGTCCGCAAAAGTATCCTGCTGGACAGCAAGGCTGACCTAGTGGTGTTCGGCATGGGGGAAAATGCGATCGTGGAAATCGCACAACGTTTGCAAGCCGGCGAAACCGTTAAGGACCTGCGCGACATGCGCGGCGTGGCCTACGCCTTGGGCGCCTCCGAAACGGTCCCAGAGGACGCGCTTGCGCTGCCCAGCTACGAAGAGGTCCTAGCTGATAAACTGCAGTTTGCCGAAGCCACGCGGATTATCCACCAGGAGACCAACCCCTACAACGCGCGGCGTCTAGTGCAGTGGCACAGCAACCAAGCCGTCGTCGTGAATCCTCCGCAACTGCCCATCTCGGAAGCGGCCATGGACCGCATCTACGGCCTGCCCTACACGCGCCGAGCTCACCCCAGCTATCGCGAACCGGTCCCATCGTTCGAGCTTATGAAAGACTCGATCACGATCATGCGCGGCTGTTTTGGCGGTTGCACGTTTTGCTCCATCACCGCTCACCAAGGTCGAGCTATCCAGTCGCGCAGCCAAGCCAGCATCGTGACGGAAATCAAAAACTTGGCCAAGGACAAGAGTTTCAAGGGGACCGTCAGCGACATTGGTGGCCCCACCGCCAACATGTACCAGATGAAGTGTACGCAGCCCGAAGTCGAGGCTAAGTGCCGCCGACAATCGTGCGTCCATCCTAAAATCTGCAAACTGCTAGGTGTCGACCATCAACCAGTCATCAACCTCATGCGGGCTGCACGCGAAGTCGATGGAGTCAAGAAGGTTTTGGTCGCCAGTGGCGTCCGCATGGATCTGGCCCGTCAGAGTCCAGAGTACATCCGCGAACTGACTCAGCACCACGTCGGTGGATATCTCAAAGTCGCACCCGAACACGTCGACCCGGACGTGCTGTTCAAAATGCGCAAGCCAGCTAACGACGACTTCGAATTCTTCTCCGAGGTCTTCAAGGACGAATCGCAAGCAGTCGACAAGAAGCAATATTTGATTCCCTACTTCATCGCCAGCCATCCTGGCAGCGACGTCGAAGCGATGATCAATTTGGCCGTGTTCTTAAAACAGAACGGCTACAAACCCGATCAAGTGCAAGACTTTATTCCAGCTCCACTGGATATAGCCACATGCATGTACTACACCGGCATCGACCCGTTCACCAAAAAACCGGTGTTCATCGCCAAGGGTTTGCGCGACCGCAAGACGCAGCGGGCGCTGATGCAGTTCTTCAAATCGGAGAACTATTTCGAGGTTCGCGAGGCACTCCGCGCGGCTGGTCGCACCGATCTGATCGGCGACGGCTGTGACTGCCTGATTTCCGCCACGCCACCGCGCGAGGCCATCCAGCGCCGCCGCAAAGACGCCAACGCGCGGTTTCGCGGCGAGTACGTGCACACCATCCCCGGCAGCCAGACAGATGCTGCTAAAGCCGACTCTGGCACTGGTACTGGCAAAAAACGCAAACGACAGCGTCGCCCGCGCACTTCCGAAGGCTATCGTCCCGGCCGCAAAGGGGCGCAATAAGCCGCCTCAATATCGAGTCGATTTCGAGCCGCCACAGAATACGAGCTCACCCCACCGCGGTGAGGCAGCCGTCCGCCACTCGGCACGCACAGACCTTCTAACCATACATCTTTTAACCTTTGTCCCGCCGCTCCAGACTAGTCCTACCAATCGCGGCAGTCATCTCCGGTTAGAATGATGGATGGTTAGAAAATCCAGACATCGAGCTACCCGTCTGAGAAAAAGCAGCAGTCAAGTCGAGACCGCGTGGAGTAGATACCCCCCGCGGCCTGCAAGTCAATAATCTATCTTGGCGAACGCTAGTTGCTCGCCTCAGTTAATGCGCCCAATAACCCGGGCTAACGCCCTGCGGCTGATTGCGCCCAATAACCCGGGCTAACGCCCTGCGGCTGATTGCGTCCAGCAACCGGGGCTAACGCCCTGCGGCTGATTGCTCAAGCGTTAGTCGTCATAGTGTCCCGAGCGATGCACGTCATAATGTCCCGGCACATAGTGGAAATGGAATCCGTGCCGCTGAATGCTCGGCCCGTGATAGTCCAAATGCGTCGTGTCATGCCAGACGGGACGTCGAGTTTGATAACCATAACCGCCTGAATGGTAGCTTGAATGAGAACCGTAGTTCCCATAGTTGCTGCGGTGTCCATGGCTTCCATGGCTTCCATGGTGTCCATGGTGTCCATAGTTGCCGTGGCTGCCGTGGCTGCCGTGACGTCCCCACTGCGCACTGGCCGGTACCGCTCCTATACACGAGACTCCCACGGCTACGATGGCTGTCAACAATAACTTCTTGAACATTATTCTTTCCCTTTTACGATTAGCGATTACCTGAGCCTCCGGTAGAACACCCGAGGTAACATTCTTCACTAGAACGCATTACTCGTGCCAATCGATATTTCCAGCCTTTTCGCTCCATTTTTACGGCTCAACGTGTCAAAACAGCAACGAAACAAATCAAATTGACTTCACGTGCTGTTCAGCCCGGCGCACGCAGGCGTGCCGTCGCCGGCGCAAGCTCTGCGTTGGCTGTGTGACAGTAGTAGGGACCGGGTCCCGCTTGTGGTGCTTGCGACGAGCTCGCGACTTGGTCGAGTCCTTCACCAATGGCCCGTTTGATTATTTGGGCGACTTGCGAGACATACGGCGGAGTCATTAAACCGGCTGGGAAAGCTGGTACACGCACGACGCTGACACCTTTGGTGGCTTCCAAATCGCATTTGCCGATATAGCTACGATAGTCTTTTCGAGGTCGAATCAGCACGAGTTTTCCAGGATATGGGCGTGGACGATAGCGATCGGCCTGGGCGTCGTGCAGTCGCCACAATTCGTGCATGTTGACCGTCCCCGTAGCTGAGACAGCCGTCTGCTTGGTAAACAGTCCAGCCAACATGCCTCGCCAATTCTTTGAACGAGTCTTGGCGCGCTGCAGTTTGGACTTCAAAAAAGCCCACTGGTCGCGCGGCTTGAGCAACAGAAAGTTGCGCAGGTGAAACTCGCAACGCTGCACATTGTAGTAGGCTTTGATCAACGGTGTGGGCCGCGACGATTGAGCTGTCCCCCAGTCATAGGTCTCGATCCCCGCCACGAACGCTACCTGCTCGCCAGCCGCAACCAGTTGCTGAGCGGCCTCGAAGGCCAGCGTGCCGCCTGAACAGTAGCCCAGCAGTAAATACGGCCCGTGCGGAAACTGTTCGCGGATGTCTTCGACAAAACGCCGCGACATCTCTTCTATCGTGAACGGAATCTCCTCGCCATAAACCCCTGGCGAAGTTAGTCCGTAAACGGGTTGATCGTCTCCCAGTTGCTCTGCCAAATGATGATATACCAGCGATAACCCATCCGCGGCTGGCATACAAAACAGCGGCGGCAGGTGCCCGCCGGACTGAATCTCCTCTAGAGTCGAGATACGCTGCGCGCTATCAATCGCAACTTGCGACACATGGCCACCGGTTGGCACCTGAGGCGGGGCTGATACTGACATAGCCATGGCTGCCGCTGGCGAACAGGCTAGCGAACATGTTGGCGGCGGCGGTGTTGGTGGCGCTGAGGATGTCACAGTCGATGTCACAGTCGAGCTTAGACTTGTATCACTAGTTAGCTCGCTCGCCCTGCTAGTCGATGCAGGCTGCCAAAATGCCTGTGCGGGCCCATTTTCCAACAACGCCGCCTGGCCAGCCTTAGGCATAAAGCCACCGTCGCGGATCTCTAAACAGCTCGACTTCACCGCCTCGACGATGCACTGCACATCCTTCTCGGAGTGAGCCGTGGAAAGAAAGCAGTTATCGCCCCAGCCGCGTGTGAAGATGCCACGTTCGAGCAGATGAAAGTACAGCAGATCAGCGTATTCCAAATCGGCGGGAAACATGAATCGGAACAGCGACGTGAACTGAGCCACGCGGAAAGGAAACACTTCTTCGATAAAAAATCGGTTGAGCTGGTCGACCAGTCGGCTAGTTTTGCGAGTCAATTCCTCTTGCAGCTCGGGGCCCTCTTCTTTAATCCTCATCAAGACTTGATGAGCGGCCGTCATCGCCAGTGGGTGGCGCACGAATGTACCAGCAAAGAAAGTCATGTCAGCTGCGGGTTCTGAATCGTCTTCGTATCTCCAAGCTCCCCCATCGAGCGCATCCATAAACCGCGCCGAACCGGCCAAGGCTCCGATCGGCAGACCACCGCCGAGCACCTTGCCGTAGGTGGCCATGTCGCCCCACACGCCAAACCACTCCTGCGCGCCACCTTGTGCCGCGCGGAAGCCACTGATGACTTCGTCCATGATCAGCGCGATGTCGTGTTCCTGCGTGAGCTTACGCACTGCCTGCAAAAACTCGCGCGGCTGAATTTGCGGATCAGCGCTTTGCACCGGCTCGACCAAGACCCCGGCAATCTCGTCAGCCTGCTCGCGAATGGCTTGCAATGCGTCAGGCGTCCCGTAATCGAGCACAATTGCATTGTCGGCAAATGACTGCGGCACGCCGGGGGCGGCCGGTTGAGTGCGACGGCGATTGCCTACTACGTTGGAACGCAGCAGGACCTCTTCAAAGTTGCCGTGATAATCTTTATTGAAGAACACGATTTTCGATTTTCCAGTCACCGTCCGCGCCAGACGCATGGCTGCCATCACGGCTTCCGAGCCAGTGTTGCAGAAAGTCACGCGATCCTTGCGTGAGAAATCGCATAGCAGCTCAGCTACTTCTCCAGCCAGCGGCGATTGGGGACCAACTTCGACTCCTCGTTCCAATTGCCGCTGCAGAGCCGTCGTGACAAATTCAGGAGACTGCCCGAAGAGGTTCAGCCCAAAGCCCATCGCGATGTCGATGTACTCATTGCCATCGATGTCCCACAGCTTGGAGCCGGCTGATCTCTCTACGCTAATCTGATACACGATCGATTTCCACACTCGGCGATAGCCGGCTACGCCACGCGGGTCAGCAAAATGGGGTCGATGCTTTTGCGCATGAGTGCGAGAGCTACCAGTCTTGGCTATAAATCGTCGCATGAAGCCGTCCAGGCTGCGCTGCTGTTGCTCGGTCAATCCGCCGCTAGCAGATTTCCGCACCGGTTTGTACGGCCCAAAGCGCTGGAACGTTGGCTTGTTGTCAACTGCGATAAACGGCTGCGCTGGTTTGGCTGCGGGTGCGACGGCGGATGCGGATGCGGGTGCGGGTGCGAATGCGTGTGCGAATGCGTGTGCGAATGCGTGTGCGTGTGCGGATGCGGATGCGGATGCGG
>CAKQWG010000013.1 GCA_934278005.1 uncultured Pirellulaceae bacterium
GGACTGGAGTAGTTGAGCGTCGCTGATCGCTCCGCGATCCGGAGCAAGGACCGCGGAGCAAGGACCGCGGAGCAAGGGCCGAGGAGCAAGGGCCGCGGAATGGGTCCGCGACACTAAGAAGCAGTCCACAACCAACTCACGGGGGAACTAGCCAGCCTTAATTGCACAGGTTGTAAAAATAGCCTATAATAAAGCCTACGCGCGTAAAACTGCGTCACACCCCTCCCACCTAGCGTTCGATAAGCTCCCGCACGCGAGTACTGTCGGCTGCAACTGAAGCGTGCAGTTCAGTATGGCAGGCGCGGGCATGGCGGCTCAGCCGTTCGCCATCGGCCCTGCGAAATCCCCTCCCACCGCCCACCCCACTACAAGCACCCGGCTATGCCTTGGCCCAAGTCATTCTATCGTGGTCGCATTGGTGCACTACTCGCAGTCTTCGCGTGGCTAGTGTGTCATGTTACGACCGGTCTGTCGCATGGTATTGAACCCTCTACGGTGGTTAGTTCTGCCACTGCAGGGCGACCGCTGAAGTTTGAACTGGACGTGCAACCGATCCTCACTGCCCGAGGCTGCAACGCTGGAGCCTGCCACGGCAAATCTCGCGGCCAAAATGGTTTTGCACTTTCGCTCTTGGGCTTCGATGCCAACATGGACTATGACGCGATCGTCAAAAACTCGCGCGGTCGGCGACTCTCCCCGGCGCTGCCCGGCGAGAGTTTGCTGCTCACCAAGGCGACTGGTCAACATCCGCACGGCGGTGGTATTCGCTTTAGTGAAGGCGACGAAGAATATCGACTACTGCTCGAATGGATCGCCAGCGGAGCACAGCGTACCACTGAAGCCGATCCCACGCTGACAGGTATTGAGATATCCCCTCCGCCACATTCGCTGGCTGCCGGGCAGACCGAGCAGTTGACAGTTACGGCCAGTTACAGCGACGGTACGACTCGCGATGTGACAAATCTGTGTGCGTTTCAGTCCAACGAATCGGCCGTAGTCTCCGTCGACGCTACTGGACGGCTGCAAGGGGACGAGCTTCCGGGCGAGGCGACGATCATGGCCCGTTACATGGGGCTAATCGCTACCTGGAGCACGGCCGTGCCACGCGCGGAAAGCGTACCTGCAGAAAGCTACGCAGATCTTCCGCGCAATAATTTCATCGATGAACTGGTCTACGAGAAACTGGCCACATTAAACATCCTGCCTAGCCAGCCGGCCGATGAAGCGCAGTATGTGCGGCGGGTATTTCTAGATACGATCGGACGTCTGCCTACCGCGGCTGAGGTGCTGGAATATCTCAACGACTCCGCTCCCGACAAGCGGCAAGCCCTGGTAAGTCGAGTACTGGAACGACCGGAGTATGCAGATTTTTGGGCTAATAAATGGGCTGATTTACTGCGTCCCAATCCCTATCGCGTAGGAGTCAAAACGACCTACAGCTTGGATGCTTGGATACGCGAGGCCTTTCGCAAAAATCTGCCACACGATCAATTCGCGCGACGCTTGGTCACTGCCCAAGGCAGCACCTGGCGCAACGGTGCAACAACCATCTTTCGCGATCGCCGCGAACCCGAGGAGATTACGACGCTGGTGAGTCAGCTGTTTCTTGGGCTGCGACTGGACTGTGCCCGTTGTCATCAACACCCGTTTGAAGTCTACGGACAAGCCGATTTTTATGGCATGGCGGCCCACTTCGCGCGGATTGGCCGCAAGGGCGTCGGATTGTCCCCGCCGATCTCTGGAAGCGAAGAGATAATCTTTGCCAAGGACAGCGGCGACGTACGGCATCCATTGACGGGTGAAGTGGTGCCACCCAAGCCACTGTTTGCAGAGCCGAGCGCGGTTGCTGCGGGCGAGGATCCACGAGTCGCATTTGCCGATTGGATGACTGCCCCTGACAATCCGACGTTCGCAAAGGTAGCCGTCAATCGACTGTGGGCGGAACTGATGGGCGTGGGGCTGGTTGAATCGGTAGACGACTTGCGAGCCACTAATCCGGCCAGCAATGAAGCTCTGCTGGATGCCCTAGCTAATCACTTTCGTGAGGTGGACTACGATAACAAACGTTTGTTGTTTACTATTCTTACCAGCCATACCTATGCGCTCTCCTCGCTGCCAAACGCCACCAACCAAGGTGATAACCGCAATTTCTCCCGGCACTACCGAAAGCGGCTGCGAGCCGAGGTGGTTTCGGACGCGCTAGCAGACATTACGGGCCTGCCGGAAACCTTCAGTGGTTCGCCCGCGGGAACGCGTGCCATGGAATTGTGGACAGTCCGTACGAGCTCCGATTTGCTCGATGCCTTCGGTCGGCCCGACCCCAATCAAGATCCCCCCTGCGAACGCGCAACGTCAGCCACAATGGCGCAGACCTTGCATTTGATGAACGCGGTGCATATTCAGCAGCGCATCTCAGCCGACGGTGGCCGCTGTCACAAGCTGGCCGAGAGCGATAAGCAGGCCGAGGAGATTGTGACCGAGTTGTATCTGACAGTTTTCTCACGGTTGCCGACCGCCGCCGAACTTGAAAGCCTGCGGGCCGAGTTTGAGCGACCACAAGTAGAACGTCGCAAATTGATTGAAGACATCGCATGGTCGATGGTCAATTCACCAGAATTTCTTTATTTGGATTAATGGAGAAGCAAGCCATGTATCGCAGAAATTGTTTGCAGCTTGGACTGGCTGGATTGGCCGGGGGGAGCTTCCTGGATTTGCTGGCTATGCAGCGCGCATCGGCGTCGTCCGCGGCAGGTGGCACGCAACCGCGCAAGACCAACTGTATTCTCATTTGGATGGACGGCGGTCCGACGCATCTAGAAACGTTTGACCTTAAGCCGGAGGCACCTGTAGAGATCCGCGGCGAGTTCCGCCCTATCGAAACCAATGTGTCGGGTATGCGCATCTGCGAGCATATGCCCAAGTTAGCCAAGATTGCTGACAAGTATTCGATCATTCGTTCGGTACAGCACAATCAGGGCAATCACGGCGCGGGGAATCACTACATGATGACGGGTGCGCCACCGCGGATTCCAGTTGGGTGTGGGGCGTTTGTTAGTTTCCATCCCAGTCTTGGATCGGTGGCAGCCTACGAACGCCAGGCTCCGCATGGTCTGCCCAGTTACTTTTCCATGCCGAGCATGTCGCGCTCCGGCGGCCCTAACTTCTTAGGCGCCAAATACGCACCATTTGTCGTAGCCAATGACCCCAACCATAAAGACTTTCGCGTGCGCGACGTCGAACTGCCCCGCGATTTGGCCGAAACGCGTTTTCAATCGCGGCGGGACTTGCGACACTTGATCGACCGCCTGCCACGCTACGATGATCCTCAAGTCGCTGATCCAGTCGCCGGCTATGATGAAAATGTCGAACAAGGCTACAACTTAGTCACTACGCCCGAGGCCCAGAAGGCTTTCGATATCCACAGCGAACCGGCTGAGCTTCGCGACGCGTATGGTCGCAATGGTTTCGGCCAACGGGCTCTGATGGCTAGGCGCCTGGTCGAGGCCGGGGTGCCCTTCGTTACCATCGTCGACGGTGGCTGGGATCACCACGCTGATCTGTTCGGCGCCCTGCGCACGCGGCTGCCCAGTTGGGACCAGACGGTGGCGACGCTGATCAACGATTTGGACCAACGCGGTCTGCTGGAAACCACCATGGTCATCGCGCTGGGTGAATTCGGTCGAACCCCTAAAATCAGCACGCTCAAGGGCCAGAGCAAGGCGGGCCGCGATCACTGGGCCAGTGCGATGTCCATACTCTTCGCTGGCGGCGGCAGCCGTGGCGGACAGATCATCGGGGCCACTGATCGCCACGGTCATGCGGCCATTGAACGCGTGTTATCTCCTGAAAATTATGTCTCGACGGTCTATCGCAAGTTGGGCATCGATCCAGACAAGGTGTACTACACGCCATCGGGTCGTCCGACGCATTTAGTTAGCGATTCCACACCTATCGATGAGTTGATGTAGGCATGACAGTCGATCACACCCTATGCGAAGTTCGACCTGCAGGGCCAGCTCGCCAGCTCGCGCGACCTAGCTCTTCAACAATTCGCAATATGACAAGTGCAGTCCGATACTGCATTTTGGCCTGCATCCTAAACACCGGGCTAGTTGCATTCGCTACGCGCCACAGTTGGGCGGCTGAGAAGCCTGAGTTGACTCTACTCTTTCCGGCTGGCGGACAGATTGGAACGAGCGTGGATGTTGTAGCTCAGGGCAAGTTTCCTACTTGGCCGCTGCAGACCTGGACGGACAGTCCGCATATCCAGTGGTCATGCCAAGCAGAAGCAGGCAAGCTGCAGGCTGTCATTGGTCCCGACGCAGAGCCCGGTCTTCACTGGTTGCGATTGTTCGACGCCAACGGTGCGTCGGCGGCCCGGCCCTATCTGGTGGGTTCGTGGCCAGAGGCCAGTGAGGTCGAGCCTAACGATTCTGTAGCCCAAGCCCAAGCTGTTCCGCAGCTACCGTTTTCCATGCAGGGAATACTCAACAAACAGGCTGATGTAGATTTGTTTGCCGTGCAGCTTGCCCAAGGGCAGTTGTTGGCCGCTACGCTTGATTCGCACAAATGGCTTGCCAGCCCGGCGGACGCGAGTCTGCAAATTCTCTCGGCGCAAGGTTTCGTATTGGCAGAGAATTTGGATCACGTGGGTCTAGATCCCTACTTGGAGTTTACCGCGCCGCATGCAGGCACTTATATTGTCCGCGTGTTTGGATTCCCCGCCACGCCCAACAGCACAATTGCCTTCAGCGGCGGCAGCGATTGGCTCTACCGCTTGCGTCTGGAAACCGAAGCCGCTCCACTCGGCTGTGCACTGGATTTTTCCAAGCAGAGTGAACTGGCCGCAGCTGCGACTCCGCTCGCCAGCGGTAGGCATCACACTGCCGCGGAAGCGCTGCCGGTCGAGCTACCCGCACGCCTGCGCGGCACCATTGCCGAAGAGAGGCGGTCGGACTTCGTTAGCTTCCAAGCTCAAGCCAAGGCTCATTATCGATTCAGCGTGCTGGCCCGCGATTGTGGTTCTGCGCTCGATGCATCATTGACGCTATATGACGCCGACGGCAAGGAACTGAAACGCATCGATGATGTGGGGCAAAACCGCGATCCGCTACTTGACTGGCAGTCACCCACGGATGCGACTGTGGTTGTATCCATCAGCGATTTCCACCGTCTTGGCGGTCCGCAGTACGGGTATTTCCTACAGATCCAGCAACGCGTAGCTGATTTTAGTCTGAGCGTGGCCAGCGACATTTTTCACACTCAAGTCGGTCAAGAGCTGGAGATACCGATCAGTATTGTCCGCCATTTGGATTTCGCCGAACCCCTTGCAGTGAGCCTGGAAGGCTTGCCCGCTGGCGCGACGTGTGCTGCCGTTGAATCGCTTCATGGCAGCGACTCAGCCGCTACGGTCACGCTCAAGCTAACAGCTACAGAGCCCATTCAAAAGCCACTCAAGATTGTGGCTCGCGCTACTGCTGCTCCTACTGCTGCCGTGTCCGAAACCGAGCCTGCCTCTTCGCCTGGCCGCTCACCTACCCCGGATTCAAGCGTGCCTGTGGCGGCTTCTAATTCTACCCAGGCACAGACGGCCGATGGCAAGCCAATATGGCTGAGCGTAGCCCCTTAGGCAGCATGCTGCCAATGTCGTGGACCGCTCCGCAAACCTTGCTCGTCAGTCATGTTGCCCTGCCTGTAAAGCTTGGGAGTTTCTGATCGTGGAGCGCTCAGCGTCAATCCACTCAACGCCACAGATGGTGGTAGCTGCCCCCCCGATTGACGATTTGCTCGTGCCGCATTACACTCGGCACGCATTCTGGCAGTGTCAAGGAAAACCAAAACAACACTGCTCGCAAGGGTCCCGCACGTGGCGAGGACCCACCAGAAAAGTCTAAAAACGCCTTCTATAGCCGCTCCTGACAGAGATTTCTGATGGGTCCGCTGTGCTCGGTTTTGGCTTTTTTCAGTCCACTCTTTTGATCCTCGGAGGCTCGTTAGTCGCAATGTCCAGTACCCATAAAATGATCTATTACTTCGGTAAGACTCGCACCGACGGCACCGGAGTTAGCAAGCAGATCCTCGGTGGCAAAGGGGCCAATCTAGCGGATATGACTTCTATCGGTCTGCCCGTTCCTCCTGGCTTCACCATTACCACTGAAGTCTGCGGTGAATACTACAAGGCTGGCCAAAAGATGCCCGCTGGTCTGATGGACGAAGTTAAGACCAACGTTGCGACGTTGGAAGCGGAGCTGGGCAAGAAGTTCGGCGACGACAAGAATCCGCTGCTGCTATCGGTGCGTTCGGGCGCCTCGGTGTCGATGCCTGGCATGATGAATACCATTTTAAATCTCGGCCTCAACGACGTGTCGACCGCCGGACTGGCCAAAGCCACAAGCAATGAGCGCTTTGCGTATGACGCTTATCGCCGCTTGATCAATATGTTCGGCGATGTGGTTATGAATATCGATCACGAGCACTTCGAAGAAGCCTTCGACAAAATCAAGAAGAAATACAACGCCGAAGAAGATACAGCCGTTCCGGCCGAAGGGCTCAAGGAATTGTGCGAAGCTTACAAGGCGTTGTACAAGAAGGACACTGGTGAGGATTTCCCGCAGGATCCCATGCAGCAGTTGGCGAAAGCCGTCGAAGCGGTCTTTAAGAGCTGGATGACCAACAAGGCCGTCAAGTACCGCGAAATCGAAAACATTCGCGGCCTGCTAGGCACCGCCGTTAACTGCCAGTCGATGGTCTACGGCAACATGGGTGATGACTCGGGGACCGGCGTGGCATTTACGCGCAACCCGAACACGGGCGAAAACAAATTCTTTGGCGAATTCTTGATCAATGCCCAGGGCGAAGACGTGGTGGCCGGTATCCGCACACCTCAGCCGACCGAAGAAATGAGCAAATGGAATCCCAAGGTTTACGAAGAGCTGATGGTCATCAAGGACAAGCTCGAGAAGCACTACAAGGACATGCAGGACATTGAGTTCACTATCGAAAAGGGAACTCTCTATATGCTGCAGACTCGCAACGGCAAGCGAACGGGCATGGCTGCCGTACGCTTGGCCTGCGAAATGGCCAAAGAGGGCTTGATTGACGAGAAGACTGCAGTGCTCCGCGTACCGGCCGGCGACTTGACGCAACTGTTGCTCCCCAGCTTTGACACCAATGCCTGGAACAAGGTCGAGAAGATCGCTCGCGGTCTGCCTGCTTCGCCCGGCGCCGCTGTTGGCAAGCTGGCCTTTACGGCTGAAGACGCCAAAGCCCGCGCGACCGCTGGCGAAAAGGTGATCCTGATTCGCAAGGAAACTAGCCCCGAGGACGTCGACGGCATGCACGCGGCCGCGGGGATTTTGACCAGCACCGGTGGTATGACCAGTCATGCCGCTGTGGTAGCGCGGGGCTGGGGACGTTGTTGTATCGCTGGCGCTGCCGGCGTGGTCATCGATGCCAAGGCAAAAACTGCGAAAATCAATGGTAAAACATACGGCGAAAACGATGTCTTAAGCATCAATGGCACCAGTGGCGAAGTAGCCGCTGGAGAAGTCATTACGCAACCCGCCAGCCTGTCGGGCGATTTCGCTACGTTGATGGAGTGGGCCGACAAATATCGCACTCTCAAGATCCGCACCAACGCTGACTCGCCAGAGGACAGTCAGCGCGCTCGCGAATTTGGAGCGCAGGGAATTGGTCTGTGCCGTACCGAGCACATGTTCTTCGGTGGCGAACGCACACTGGCTATTCGTCAGATGATCGTGGCCCAGGACGAATCCACGCGTCGAGCCGCGTTGGCTAAACTACTGCCGTTCCAACGCGAGGATTTCATCGGCATCTTTACCGCTATGGACGGATTGCCTGTCACAATTCGATTGATCGATCCGCCGTTGCACGAGTTCGTTCCGCACGACGAGAAGGGCCAGGCCGAATTGGCCAAAGAACTGAAGCTCGATGTGGCTGAAGTCAAAGCTCGCGTCGATGCGTTGCACGAGTTCAACCCGATGCTCGGCCACCGCGGTTGTCGTCTGTGCGTAACCTATCCCGAGATCCTCGAGATGCAGGTCACAGCTATCATCGAAGCAGCCATCGAATGCACCAATAACAAAGTGCATGCGATTCCCGAGATCATGATCCCGCTGGTTGGCACTAAGGCTGAACTGAAACTCCTGCGTCGCAAGACGGAGGAGACCATCGAAGCGGTGAAGAAGGACAAGAAGTTCACTGGGAAGCTGGATGTGTTGATCGGCACAATGATCGAAGTGCCGCGTGCTGCACTGACAGCAGATCAGATCGCCGACGAAGCCGACTTCTTCAGTTTCGGTACAAACGACTTGACCCAAATGACATTTGGCTTCAGTCGCGACGACATCAATTCTTTCCTGCCAGACTATCTCAATCAAGAGATTTTGCCGATCGACCCGTTTCAGTCCCTGGATACGTCCGGCGTCGGTCAATTGGTTGAAATGGCTGTCAAGAAGGGACGTAGTGTTAAGAGCGATCTTAAGCTCGGCATCTGTGGTGAGCACGGTGGCGACCCGGCTTCTATTCAGTTTTGCCACACGGTGGGCCTGGATTACGTGAGCTGTTCGCCGTTCCGCGTTCCCATCGCCCGATTGGCGGCCGCTCAAGCAGTTCTGCGCCCTCAGCAGAAGTAGCTGGCTGATAAAACTCCAATAAGTTAGCGTAGCTGTCAAAGCTTGGGCGATCACTTGTCGCACAGGCAAGCTCGAATTTTAGCCCCGGACGCAAGTCTGGGGCTAGTTTGTTTGACAGTCACGGCCAATTCTATCTCAGGCGGCGGGAGGCAGGCATAGAAGTTGCTACCCTCCATTCTTGGATGCTGCCCAATTGTGTGCGAACCTGCCACGATAAAGCCCGCTTTGTCGCGAGCTCAAGCAAACTGCCGTGGCAGCGTCTTTTACACCCTCACAGATGCGTACAAATCCTTATGAAGATTTTTAAAAATGCCATCGATGATTGCAAGGCGCTTCGAGACGGTATCCCTGGCAGCCGTTTTCGCGACTACGCCGATCGATGCCGCAAGCGTCGCGGTCGGAGTATGACTTGGGGTCGGGCGCTGAGTTTTATGGTTGCATTCGTGCTGATAGCAGTCGGGTTGGGCATCGGCTGGCTACCGGGACCGGGCGGCTTTCTGGCCATTATAGGTTTAGCGCTGCTGGCTAAAGAGATTCCCGTCGTGGCCGATATACTCGACCGCGTCGAAGTGTTCGGGCGTAAAAAAATCAGCAGTTGGAAGAAGTTCTTTGGTGCCGGCGCCGCTCGTCGCGGCCGAGGAAGCGATTCGAAAAACGGCTCCCTGAAAGTACACAGTCTGTAGCAGTCGGCGCCGCGAGTGACGGATGTCGTGTTTGAGCCGGACCAACCGCCAGTATTCGCTCCAGCCTGTCCTGAGCTATTTACGGCGTGCCTGCGGGTACGGCCAGCGGTGAACTCATCCGCCAAAAGCTAAAATATTTGCCAGCAGCGTATGCAGCTCACCGGCTTCGCGTGTGATCTCTTTGATCCGTGCGGAATAGGCAGCATTTTGAGCCTGAGTCTGGACGCTGAGTATGCTCAGCCTAATCTCGATTTGATCCAGCTTCTCGCAAACTCGGTGCAGATCGTCAACTGCATTACCGGTGAAACGAATGCTGCCGTCGTTTAAGTTCGCTCCTGCCATCGCGGTTTAACTCCTGCGCAATTGGTTAAGCTGTGTTTGAGCGATGTAAGTAGCGTGTGCTGAAAATCACTTCAGCAAGGCCATTGTCGAATACCCTGAAGGGAGGCAACACCCTGAAAAACCGCATTGCAAAATGGGGGGACGCCCCATCGCGAGGGGTCGCGCAGTCGCGACTGGGGCGTGGCAGGCTGGGACACAGTGGCAATTTGCCATGCAAGGCAGCTGGCAGGCGCATGCTTAGCACGACTGCTATTCGATAAGACCGACGGCTACTCGATAAATTCGACAGCTATTCGATAAATCCGTGGTATAGGCCCATGTAGTAAGGCAAAAGGAAAACATTTCCATCGCCCAACACCTGACCGTGTCCGCCAGTTTGCAATCGCCACGGACTGTGGTTGAGATGCGACGAGTAGCTTTCGTCCACCGGTATGACTTTGCCATTATTGCGATATCCCAGCGGGCCGCGTTCATCAAACGCAAACCCTCCCAGCTCGATCAGATCGATTCGCTGGCTGTTGTCGTGTGCCCAGTCAAATCGATCCAGCGGGTAGCGCTGCAAGGTATCGGCCGAGTCCGCGAGCCAGCCATTTGCTGGGCTGAGCTCATAGCTTTCCCATTGGTTCGTATAGGATGCCCCTCGTCCGCAAGCCGCATAACAGAAATTAAAGAACGGGTTGAGTTCGGGTTGTTCCAGCTGCCAATACTTCCAGAAGGCAAATAAATAGTGCTGGCGCAGTTCGGGATCGGGCTCGTAGCGGATCAAGTTGTAAAACAGCATGAAGGCCATTTCGTCGTCCGACTGATTGCCGGTACCCACACCGGCTTGGATTTTGGGAACCAACAGATTCTGATGGTAGCCATGTTCGTCGCGCAGTTCGGCCGCTGCGCGAAGGTATTTTGCGTCACCGGTGATGTGGGCCGCCGTGGCCAGATAGGAGAGAATGCTGAGACTGTTCAGTCCGCGGCCGGCAGCCCACCAAGCGTGTTGATTAAACAGCTTAGGAGTGAACACGGCCCAGCGCGTCAAGCCTGCATGGTCGTGCATGCAATAATCGTGCGCCAGCAAGTGATCGGCATTATCGCGGACCAGTTCGCGAACCCGTTCTTTTTCTTCTTCTGTGTCCGCGACCAGGTCGTAGTACAGCGCGTAGAAGAAGTAGTGCCCATCCAGTTCATCGGAGCTGGTGTCGCTCTTCCAGTAGTAGCGGCCATCGCCTGTGGTCGGCCACCGTGGTTCGTAGATGCGCCACAAAGCGTCGCCCGTCTGCTTGGTCCGTTGCTGGCCTTCGAGGGTATGCTCGGGTCGCTGATTTGGGTCGGGTTGGCTGGTCTCGAGGATAGTTCGGGCAATGAATCCGCTGGGCGCGGGGTGCGATCCATCGCGCGGCGCTAAGCTGAGAAAACGCAGGGCTTCGAAGGCTTGTTTGGCCCGCTGCTGTGCAGCCGGGTCGCGCGTGGCGGCATAGGCGAAGCACTGGCCGGCGCCATACATGGACGTCCACAAACCATCGTTGTCGCTGTCTGAGCGACGGGTGTCGGACTTATCTCCCGGGCGCGCAGCCTGAGCTTGGATTACATAGCCAAACTCGGTTCGGCGGTTGTATTTGTCGATCTCGTCCTCGTAAAATTCCGCTTTTTCGGCTAACGTCAGCGGCTGGAAGTGAATGTGCGACAGGCCTGCTGAAGTTGCGATCCAGGCACCTCCAGTGCCGTCGACTGCAATGGCCCGCACTTCGTCCGACGGTAGCCAACGCTTGCCTTGGCGGTAAGCCCAGCCCTGACCATCAAAGCGGACTACGCCGCGGTCAGTCCCGAACCACACACTGCCGTCCGGGCCGGCGGCGGCACATGTGAACTGGTCATACGGCAGGCCTTCGCGCGCGGTGAAAAATTTCCAGCGAGCACCATCAAAGCGTCCAACCCCTTGCTGTGTCGCAAACCAGAAGCGCTGCAGCCCGTCTTGCACTACGCACGCGTTGCGCACCAGCCAGGCCTGCTGTCCATCGCTGGGAAACTCTCGCCCCAAATCCGCGGGGACACGATCGCTCCAGGGGAGCAACGACGCATCGAGTGGCCCGTCGTTAGCCGCCGGGCTCTGATGCCGGCTTAGGTCCTGCGCTAGATCACTCTGGCTAGGCGCTTGGCTGTCAACCCACCGCTCGCCGTCGCGCCGGCTCCATCCCGCTGAGGTCTGTGCATAGACGCTGCCGGACGAGTCGATGTATACATCGCGTATATCGTCGCTCCTCAGACCTGAGTTAGTGTTATAGCTAGTTCGTAACTCCTGGGGAAAAGTTCCGACCGACTTTGGAAGTGATTCCTGTGCGATGATGCTGTGCTGAGCGGACAGCACGAACATCAGCAGCAGGCAATGCGAACCTAATTGCAACATGGCAGCGCCTCAACAGTAGTATTAGGGTAGGGAACAAGGTTGGGCCCTCAGGCCTCCCCAGTTTAGCGTATTTTACGAAGCAGACAGCCATTAGAGCGGCTGTTACAGTCGCTGGAGCATAGTCGTCCCGAGAGCCAAGTACCCGGCTTAGGCAGCGCAGGTACACACTTTTTTGAGCCGTGCGGTTAGCAACCCTGGCATTGTTCGGTAATATGTTTCGCGACAATTGTCCGCCCGTCTCCTTCCACTAAGCCAGTTAAAACATTATGAGTGAACGTGTCCGTGTTGGTATCGTTGGGTACGGAAACCTTGGGCAAGGTGTCGAGCGAGCCCTAGCGGCGAGCCCAGACATGCAGCTTGTCGGCGTCTTTACGCGTCGTCCGCCAGCCAGTGTGAGCACGCTCGGCGACGACTTGACGGTTTACCCCATGGACCAGCTCGACGCTTTTGACGGCCAGATCGACCTGTTAATCTTGTGCGGCGGATCGCGCGATGACCTGCCGGTGCAGTCTCCGCAACTGGCAGCGAAGTTCAACATTATCGATAGTTTCGACACGCATGCCCGAATACCCCTGCACTTTGACGCGGTCGACAAAGCGGCGCGCGACTCCCAGCACACGGCTTTGATAGCGGCCGGTTGGGATCCTGGACTGTTTTCCATCAATCGATTGTTCGGCGAGGCGATTCTCCCAATCGGAGAGACTTATACGTTCTGGGGACGTGGTCTAAGCCAGGGGCATTCCGACGCCATCCGCCGCGTGGCGGGAGTCAAAGCGGGGGTGCAGTATACGATCCCATCGGAGTCGGCCATTGAGCGCGTTCGCAGCGGTCAACGCCCGACGCTCAGCACTCGCGAAAAGCACCACAGAGTTTGCTACGTAGTGCTCGACGAAGCGGCCGATGCGACTCGCGTAACGCAAGAAATTCAGAGCATGCCCGATTACTTCGCCGACTACGACACTAGCGTCAATTTCATCAGCGAACAGGAGTTGCAGCACGACCACGCCACAATGCCCCATGGCGGTTTTGTTATACGCAGCGGAGAGACCGGAGACGGCAATCGCCAGCTGGTGGAATATCGCTTGAACCTAGACAGCAATCCAGAGTTCACGGCGAGCGTGCTGGTCGCTTACGGGCGCGCTACATATCGCATGAACCAACGTGGGGACGTGGGCGCGAAGACCGTATTCGACGTGCCGCCTGGGCTGCTATCCACAAAATCGATGGACCAGCTGAGAAGAGAGTTGCTATAGCGGGAACTCGGCCGAGTTGAACAAGGTATAGCAATGCATACGCAGTGCTAAAACTGTCAACTGGCCAGCAGGGTCGCCTCGCGAATGGGTGCGGCCGACGCAGGTTCGATCTGCAGGTGTCGCAGGATGGACAGAGCGGCGCGATGACTTACGCTACGGGCCGCGGCGCTCGACTCGACACTAGCTCCAAAGTTGCCGTTGCCCAGTTCATACTCACCGCCCACGCGCTGGCTGAGCGCAAGCAGCTCGCAACGCTGCTGCCCGCGAAACTTCGCATCGGACATCAGCCGGTCCAGTGCGGCGATGGATTTGGCGATTGCTTTCCTGGTGGAGCCTACCGCCAAAAATTCTGGCATGACAATTTTGCCGGCGATCATATTGGGTAGTGTCATCGACTTGAGCCGTGTTACGCATTTTGCAATCGCATAGTGCCCGCGACTGATATGGTAGACCACTACGCTGGGTGTCCCACGCGCCATCATCTCTAGGCTGACCGAACCGGATTTCATCAACGAGCAGTCAGCTACTTCGATAATTTCGCTGGTCTTGCCCACAAAAAACTCGATGTTTAATTTGCGGTCGCTGGCTGTCAATTGCTCTCGACACCACAGGCAATGCTGGTCGCGCAGAGCGGCGACTAAAAACCGAGCCTGAGGATGACGGATCGCAAGTTGGCGAATGGCAGCTAGCTGCATCGGCCAGATCTTTTTCACTTCGCGCGTTCGCGAACCCGGCAGGACAGCGACTTGAACCGCGTCGCAAGTTTTCCACTTGGCTACGAACCGGTGATCGAGATGTCGCTCGCGAACCTCATCAAAAAACGGATGTCCCACATAGTCGACTGAGACGCGCCGCCGAGCGTACCATTCAGGCTCAAACGGAAGATTGCAGATGATGTGGTCTACATTGCGGCGCATTTTGGCGATGCGCCATCCGCCCCAGGCCCATAGCTGAGGCGGCAGATAGTAAATGACCGGTATCCCATGCTGTTTGGCTCGCTCAGCAATGTGCCAATTGAAGCCGGGAAAGTCGACCAGCACAACGGCATCGGGTCGCTGGCGAGCGAAGTTGTGTGAAGCTATATCGGCCACGCGGTAGAACTCCCGCAGCTTGGGCAGCACTTCTGCAAAGCCCATGACGGCGAGGTTGGTCAGTTCGTAGTCGATGTAGCAACCCGCTTGAGCCATACGCTCGCCGCCGAAACCCTGGAACGTTGCATTGGGCAGCAGTTGTCGCAGTTGTGTGATGAGTTTGGCCGCGTGTAAATCGCCACTGGGTTCGCCAACAGAAAAAAATAAATTGGGAGCATTCAGCACAGGATTCACCGAAGTACGAGCTAAGGACACTACAGTGCCCGAAAATTAGTGGAATGACCCGCTCGCTGTCTAGAGCAACGCTATGCCGCCTGGTCTAGAGCAGGTTCACACTACTTTGCTGAGCCTACCGCGAACTTCAACTAATCAGGTGCGTATTTCATGCCATCTCCGGGTGGGACGGGCTGAGATGATTTCTGAGATTCTCTGGACTTTCTCTAAAGTTCTAGCGAATCGCAGGATTGATCTATCGACGCCTCAGCCCCGTGATCTAGACTCCGCAACCAAGTTCCCAGTTGCATGGACGGACCCTACTTTTGCAAAACTCGCGACAAGCCTGCCACTAATCGAGCGGCGTTGACTGGATGATCAGCGGCGATATTGGGGCGCGCTAGCGAGCTCTCACACAGGAGATTCGAGCATGGATGCTCGTTTGTTTCGCCCAATGATGGGCGTAGCCATCGGTCTAGTATTAACTTTCGTTGCTCCGCTCTCCGCCCAGTCGGGCCGGGGTCGACAGTTCACGGCGCATAGCCAGAATTTCATCGTCTTTGCTTCATCGCCAGAATGGGCGACTCAAGTTGCGGAGATGGCCGAGCTGAATCGCCGCAATCTGGCCTTGCACTGGCTGGGTGCTGAACTCCCTCCGTGGACCGAACGCGTGCCAATTCATGTCCAGGCCGGGCCCAATCTTGGCGCCGGGGGCGAGACTCGTTTTGCACTTATTGGAGGCAATCGCATCGGCAATTGGATGATGAGTGTACAGGGGACACAGGAACGCATCCTGGACAGCGTGCTCCCACACGAGATCACCCATACGATCTTTGCCACGCACTTTGCCCCGCTGGGCAAGTATGTGCCTCGCTGGGCTGACGAGGGTGCATGCACGACGGTTGAGCACATCTCTGAAAAGCAACAACATCAAAAATACCTACTCGACTTTTTGGCGACCGGACGAGGCCTAGCCTTCAACAAGATGTTTCAATTGAAGGAGTATCCAGCCGATATCATGCCATTGTATGCCCAGGGGCACTCAGCAGTGCAATTCCTGATCGATCAGGGAGGGCCACAGAAATTTATTAAGTTTCTGGAAGCCGGCATGCGTAGCGAAGCTTGGGGCACCACTCTTGAGCAGTTTTACGCCTACGAGTCCATCGGCGAATTCCAAACAAATTGGAATCGGTGGGTAGCCGACGGCAGTCCCCAGGAACTACTGGCATATGCGCCCGGGCTGCAACGGCAACGCGCTGGTGACAGCTCTGTGCAACTTGCCAGCGCCTCTGCTAGTGACAACTCAATCGCGTTAGCGTCAAACAGCGCATCGGCCACATCCGCGCCTCAAAACCTAGGTAAGCAGTCTGTACCGCAGGGCGCGGCCGTACCGCAAAACGCGTCTCTAGCGCTGGGCACGTCTGTGCCCTTGGGCAGCAACGGCGGCATGCCGGCAGAGCCTGTGGCGCTCGATGCGCAAACGCCAGTAGGCGCAGTGAGTTTAGCCAGTCGCCCGAGCGCCCCTCAGGCGGTCGCAGTAGCCGCACTGGGTAACGAGAACTGGTACAAACGCAGGCTCCGCGAGGTCACCGGCGAAGAGCCTAGCCTGAGCGAGCAGTCACCTGCCAGCCCAACTCAGCAGGCTCGTGGCGTTCAACCGGCGTCCGTTCAGCTCCAAGGTCCGGTGCACCAAGCCGTCGGCCACGCGCCGCAACGACAGTCGCCGGGGATTCAAGTACTGGACTGGGGCAACTCCCAGCCGGTGCCCGGCATCGCTCCAAATTTGCGCTATGTCTCTCCACCTCCCGGAACCGCGCCGGTGTATCGCTAACGCCAGGGCTAGCAGCTGATGTAAGCAGCTGCAGCAAGCCCTGCGCGGTTATAGTTCTACTAGCCTCAAAGCCTAGATTACTTAGCCAGTCGAATGCAGCGGTGGGTTCAGCGCTGCGTCAGGCGTTTGGGCGCGTTGGGTGCGGCGACTTTATTCTGGGCCCCCTGAATCTCACCGCGCCGCTGTGCAGCGGGGTCGTGCACAGAGCGACCTCTGCCGCGACTAGAGCTCAAACGGATGTGGCACTCCTGCCGCAGCCACTCTCCAGCCGCGTCATGGACAGCCAGTATCCGAGCGCTAATCAGCGCGCTGTCTTGCGGAGTGCTTGGGTTAACGGTTGGTGAGGCAGTCGACTGTGGTTCGGGATCGCGCATGCCGCGGACCCAGCCCTCGGCAAACGATGCGCCGCTGCCAGAGGTGTAGCTGCCGTACTGCAACCGAGCTGCTGCAGCAATAGTGACGAGCAGTTCACGCAGCAGGGCAATTGTATTCTGTACGTCCGCCAGGGGCCCGTAGAAAATAAAAATGGTGCGGTGTCCGCGCGGCGACATATACCACTGCACCATCGGAAAAACTTCTTCGCATAAGTAGCTGGCAAGAGATTTTTCCCAGCCATAGGCGCGCCGGCCGTTGACCGCACAGGACATGCGCGTGAAGGATATCGCATCGGCATTGTTGCCCTCTAAAATGTCGTCGCGCGTCAGGTCGTTCTCCAGCATGATGGATTGCATCATGCGCACGGCGTTTCTCTTTTCAGCATCCGTACTGGCGGCATTGTTGGCGGTTCGGTCCAGGGCTTTGAGGCGCCGCAGCGCCTTATCGAACTCCTGCTGGGTTCGCTCCTGTTGCTGGCTGATCGCTCGTTTGGGAGCGCGCGCTGGCAGTGGATTGGTGTAACCGGTTTGAGGAGGGCGCCAGCTTTTGATAATCGTATAGGACTGATCATCGGCCGGATTCCACGTATCGTAGAGCACCCGATCAATAACTGTCACCAAGTGTGAGGATCGGCGTTCGCCAGCGCGGATGTAGAGAATCACCACACCATCGGGAAGTGCGGCTTTACCCAGAATGTCCTGGTCCTCGCTGTCAGCTGCCTGCCACCCTCGACTGAGCAGATATTCTGCTACGACGTCGATCGGGATACCATCGCGAGGGCTACAGGCGGCGCGCTGACCGAGCTCCGCGTAGACTTCGCGATAGGCTCGACCAGTGGCGATGGCAATCGCCCGGGTCACGCAGTCGCCCGTTGTTCCCACGTACCCGGAAACGGCTCTACCGCCGTCGTTCCAAATAAATTCCATATCGATACTGTTAACTTACTAACTAACTTCTTTTACTCAAATAAAAAAGGTGATTTCTCAGAGCCGCCTCTACGGGCCCGCACTGGGCTGTCCTGCACTGGGTTGTCCTGCACTGGGTTGTCCTGCACTGGGTTGTCCTGCACTGGGCTGTCCTGCACTGGGCTGTCCTGCACTGGGTGGTGGCTGGCGCAAGCGTTCACGCGCCACTTCCTCGGGCAGAAATTCGAGTGCATTTTGCCGGCCTTCGTCCAGCTGGGAGAATTTTTGCATGAGATCGACGCTACCATTGGCGATTCGCTCGGGATTACCCGCCAGCATGGGCGCTATCCACAATCCCAGATGGTAGCGTCGCGCGGATTCGTCGTGGATATCGCTCAACCGCTCGGCAAGTTTCGCCGCACCGGGCTGCTGCAATAATTCCTGGACGTCTTGCGAAGAAACGATTGAGTTATCCACGTCCACCCATAGTAACTCTTCGACGATCTTTTGTGCATCGTAGTTGTAGTAAAACATTTGCTCGGAGCTATCTTGTTTCTGGATGATGGCTTCCAGCCATTGTCGAAGTACCATACGGTCTTGGGGCGTCGGCACATAGTTGAGCGCCATTAGCACGGCCACCCGGGCGCGGATGGCGTCGATGCGTTTTTCTAGCGTCATATCCTGCAGCATCGCACGCGGCTTTGTTCCCCAGCGTTCGAGTATCGAGTTGTATGCGCGGATAACTTGTAGAAGGCTTTCAGTAGCTGCCGGGTCAGCGTAGATTTCTTCTGCGACAGCTCGCATCACTCGCTGATTCTGCTCGCTCAACCGATCATACTCGGCCAGATTGCTCACAAGGCGGCCACGACTGTCCTCCTTGAGCTGCTCGACCCAGTGCTGGCGATCGGCGATGGTGTGAGGTACGTGGCCATCGCCAATCAGGCCGCGATCGGACTGGCTATCGGCGGCAGTCGTCAAATCTGGCAGTTTCGCCAGCGCATGTAGGAATTCGACAGAGTCAACATTTTTCAGCGCTGGTAGGTCGACGATGCTGGGCAGATTCGCCAAAATTGTCCGCGTGCGGTAGCTGGTCAGTGCGCGAGAGCTGGCGGCGCCGGCGACTAAGAAGCTAGCTGCTGCTAGGCCCAAGACCAACCATCGATATTGCGACAGCCAAGCCGTCCAGCTTCGCGGCGATTGCATTAGGTTGAGCGTCACCATTTCGATAGTGGTCTGGGTCAAGTCGTGGCGCGGTGACGGGCTGGGCAATTCGCTCAGCAGATCCCAGCTGGTCTGCAGTTCTGTCAGACGCCGTTGGAGCTCGGCATCGGTCCGCAAGCGTTGCTCGAAGCTCAGGTTCTCCTGCGTCGATAACTCACCGTCGAGATAGGCAACCAGTGCTTCGTCGTCGACAGGGGCAGGCTGGACGGAGGGTGGTTTGGTCATTGGGGTGCTCTCGCTGGCGGCTTGCCGGAGGGAACATTGCCAGGAGGGAGAACCCCCTTATCAATGTAGGGCTGGAGCAACGTCTTGAGATTTACTCGTGCACGGCTAAGGAGCGACTTGACGGCTTGTACACTTAGGCCCATCGTCTCGGCTATTTCCTGGTAGCTCAGCCTCTCAAAGTTACACAACAACAAAGCCATGCGCTGACGCTCGCCCAACGCCTCTACTGCAGTTCGCACAATATCCGCTCGTTCGGCCGTGTCAAGTTTTCTCAACGGCATGGCTGCGGAAGTGGCGATGGCCATCTGCTCGAGCGACAGGGCGGCTGATGATTCAGTTGTTCCGGTGGTGACTTGGAATTCCTTGCGTCGGCGGCGATCGCGGAGCGCATTGCTTGCCACATTGTTGGCGATACGGAAAACCCAAGTCGTAAACTTGGCGGTGGGCTGGTAGCTCTTGCGCGCACGCCACACGCGTAGGAAGACTTCCTGCACCAGATCCTCAGCGACGACCTCCGTCCCCACCGAATGGTGTAGCACCCGCAGCAAACGCCCCTGATAGGCCTCGATCAACTGCTCGAAGGCTAGCGCATCACCTTGCTGAACACGCAACATAAGCTGGACGTCCGGATCGATTTGTGCCGATGCCTCCCCCAATTCTCGATGACTGCTGGTGCTCAATCGATTCCCTTAAAATCCCGTAGAGTTGCCAGGTAAGTCGCTAGCAGAGTCGCCAGCCGAGCCAAAAATTATAGTTGCTCGACCGCTTCACCGCTCGAGAGTTGGAAGGCTGCGCATTATATGTAGCCAGTCTAAGTCTATGTCGCTAGCAGCCGATAATCCAGCCGGCGCGTCAACGGCTGCTCACATCTAACCCACAATGCTATAATAGGTTCCTCAATTAGTGAGACTCGTCTCCAGTAAATGGATCCCATCCGCCTGGCACAGCGCTTAAATACGCTGAGATTTAAAATTATTGCACACGCATGAAAGCACTTGCAACCGTCGTTCGAGGTTCGGCAACGGAGAAATCGTACGACCTGGAGGCTTCGCAGCCGATACGTATTGGCCGTGGAAATGGCTGCCAGATTTGCTTAACAGATCCGCTCAGCTCGCGTACCCACGCAATCATCAGCTTCGAGGATGGTTGCTGGATCGCCTCCGATGCGGATAGCCGCAACGGGACTTTGGTCAATGACAAAAAGATCAGCCAAGTCCGTTTATTCTGCGGAGATCGCATTCGCATCGGATCCACGGAACTGCTATTTGAACTGCCCAGCGCCCAAATCGACACTGACGCCGGCAGCCAGACCCTGTTGTTGGAGTCGCAGGTCTCGTGCGAAGCGAGCGGGATCGGAGCGGTTAGCCAGCTGTTTAACAAACAGCGCGAACAGGACATGGTCGATCTATACCAGCTGAGCCTGTGCTTGATTCGCTGCAATTCACCTGATGAGGTCGCCAACGTGGGCCTCGACATCCTGCGCGTCAGGACGCAAGCCACAGCCGTCGGTTTTTTGTGGACTGACGACCAGCATGAACTCAAGCCCCAGCGCATCCTGCCGCCGGAGTTAGCCGACCGTCTGCGACTAAATCGTAAGCTCACCGAGCGCGTGAGCCAGGAGGGTCGCGCCATCTGGATCAAAAATGACATTTCAACTGGCAGTCGAGAGAAGGTTTTCGCGGATGCTATCTGTGTGCCTCTGATGAACGACACTGAAGTCATGGGCGCTATCCATTTGTATCGTGAGCGGAAGCAGTTTGAGCAGGCGCACTTCGACTTTGCTATCTCGGCAGGAAACATGCTGGCCGTTGCTCTAGCAAGCAGTCGTGCGCAGGCGAGTTTGTCTGCGGACCACAAGCGGTTGGTCCAGCGGTCGGGCGACTTCTCAGAATTGATCGGCACTTGTCCGCCGATGATGAAGCTTAAGGATCGCATTAGCCGCGTGGCCAAAGCCAATGGCTGTGCACTGGTGCGTGGTGAAAGCGGCGTCGGAAAGGAGTTAGTCTCACGGGCTATCCACCGCTTGAGCCCGCGCAAGGATCGGCCGTTATTGTGCGTCAACTGCGCGGCCATCCCCGCCGAACTGATGGAGAGTCAGCTGTTTGGCCACAAGAAGGGCTCATTCACCGGCGCGGATAAAGATCATGCCGGCTGGTTTCAACAGGCCCACACCGGCACACTGTTCTTGGATGAAGTCGGCGAACTGACCTTGGATGGCCAAGCCAAATTGCTGCGCATTCTAGAGGGTCATCCATTCATGCCGGTCGGCGACAGCAAGGAGATTAGGGTCGATGTGCGGCTGATCGCTGCCACCAACCGCGACTTGCGTGAATACGTGCGTGAGAAGAAGTTCCGCGAGGATCTGTATTACCGGCTGAGCGTATTCGAACTGGACGTACCGCCGCTGCGCGAGCGCGGGGCGGATCTGGAAGTGCTACTGGAACACTTTCTCAAGCATTTCCTGGCTCAGCATGGGCGGCCAAATTTACGCTTGTCCCCCGCGGCGCGGAAGAAGATCTTAGAGTACAATTGGCCTGGCAATATTAGACAGTTGCGAAACGTGGTCGATAGCGCGGTCGTGCTGGCCTCGGGCAACACGATTGAGCCGAGCGACCTATCGCTGCATGACGTGGGTTCCGAGCGGACTGAAAGTCTGCGCTTGGATGTTTGGGAAGAACGTCTGATCCGTGAGGCTCTGCAGCGAACTGATAATAATGTGGTCGAGGCCACAAAGTTACTGGGGGTCAGTCGAGCTACGCTCTACCGTAAGTTGGAGCAGTATTCGATCGACCGATCGTAGGGCGAAACCATCCTGCCGAACCATTCTCTCTTGAAAGTTAGCTAGACATGTCACGCGCAATACCGAATCGACGTTGCTTCCTATCGGCCGCTGGTCTTTCGATGGCCACCGTTTCCAGTTTCAATTCAAGTCGCGCATGGGGCACGCCTAATATATTCGCACCGCGACTGCAGCTGGGCATTCAGTTGTATTCGCTGCGCGAGTTCCCGGTGGATCAAGCTCTCGAGCAGGCCGCCAAGATTGGTTTTAAGCAAGTTGAATTCTACAGCGGCATGTTGCCCGTCGACTCGTCGGCAGAGACTATCAGCAGGACTCGCAAGCGTGTCAACGATTTGGGCATGACCATCTCGTCCCACGGCGTGAATCATATCGGAGCCGACCGCAAGGCCAACGAGAACTTGTTCGAATTCGCTAAGGCGTTGGGTATCAAGTCCATTACGATCGATCCAGATCCCGACTCCTTTGACCAGCTCGACGAATTGGTCAAAGCGTTCGATATGCGTGTAGCTATTCACAACCACGGACCGAACCATCGCTACAACAAGGTGGTAGACGTGTTACGTGCGATTGAGAAGCACGATCAGCGGATTGGCGCTTGTGCGGATCTGGGACACTACATTCGCTCCGGTGAACCACCGACCGAAGTCATCCGCCTGCTCAAAGGACGACTGTATGGGATTCACCTGAAAGATTTCGCTACGATGGAAGACAAAGCTCAGGGGGTCATTCTGGGGCGCGGCCACCTGAACGTGGACGCGGTCATGGACGCTTTGGTAGCCGTGGATTTCCCTGCCGACGGCGCGTTGTCACTTGAGTACGAAGAGAACCCCAAGGATCCAGTCGCGGACATCCAAGCTTGTTTCGATATCGCTGAAGCATCGCTTGAGCGTGTGAACAAAGCCGCTAGCTAAGCCGCGATTCAAACCAGGAAGGTAGCACCCAATGACTGCGCAAATTTTGGACGGGAAAGACACCGCGCGCCTGCTGCGTGAAGAGCTTGCGAGCGAAGTAGAGCAGTGGCGGGGCCGTGGTGGTGTACAGCCCACATTGGCCGCTGTGCTCGTCGGCGACGATCCCGCCAGCCAAGTCTACGTCCGCAATAAGGAGCGGGCTTGCAGCCAGGTCGGCATGGCAAGTCGGCTATTGCGGCGGCCCGCTTCGACCACGACACAGGAGCTGCTCGCATTGCTGGATTCGCTTAACCAGGATCCCCACGTCAATGGGATTTTGGTGCAGCTCCCGCTACCCGCTAGTATCGATACGCAGCGGGTGCTCGATGCGGTGCATCCGAGTAAGGACGTCGATGCTTTCTGCCCAGAGAACGTAGGCTTGCTCGTGCAGGGGCGTCCTCGGTTCCTACCTTGCACGCCCCATGGAGTCGTGACGCTGTTGGCCCGCTACAACATCGCCTTGGCCGGCCAGCACGTAGTGGTTGTCGGCCGCAGCGACATAGTGGGCAAGCCACTGGCGAACATGCTGGTGCAGCGCGATGTCGGATTCGGACCCCAGTTCGCCAATGCCACGGTAACCATCTGCCATTCGCAGAGTAAAAATTTGGCGGATATAACCCGCTCTGCTGATGTGCTGGTCGCCGCCGTCGGTCGCGCGGGCTTGATAACCGCGTCAATGGTCAAACCCGGCGCGGTGGTCATTGATGTAGGTATCAATCGTGTCGAGGACCGGCTGGTGGGCGATGTGGAGTTTGAGTCGGTGAGTCAAGTCGCGAGCTTCATTACGCCTGTGCCGGG
Source organism: uncultured Pirellulaceae bacterium (assembly GCA_934278005.1). Taxonomy (GTDB): domain Bacteria; phylum Planctomycetota; class Planctomycetia; order Pirellulales; family Pirellulaceae; genus Aureliella. The sequence continues at coordinate 23,737 of CAKQWG010000013.1, forward strand.
CGGCGTTGGCCCGCTGACCATCGCCATGTTGTTGCGCAATAACTTCGAGGCCTGCAAACAACAGCACGCAAGCTGAGCCGAGGTTTTCCCATCGGACGTGTCCTGCCAACACATCAACCATCCTGGCTTTTGCCCATGCATTATCAGCCGTTTTGCCTATCAGCCGTTTTGGCGTTAGCCACGGTTGCCCGCTGTACACCTGCCTCGTCGGCGCAGCGCCTGGGCGTGCCTTGTATCACCAGGAATGGGTAAATGGTACAATGCTTCTAATCGCAGCCACTGGCATTGTTTGGCTGGCGATACCTTCCGCCAAAAGTTCGATCACACCCTCTAGCTTTCCCAATGAGTACACAAGCATGATGAACTTCCTGCCGGTATTAGCGCAAGCTCAAGCTGCGGACGATACTCGGGCGATCTTGATGATCGTGGTAGCGGTGGCAATTATTATCGCCATCATCGGTATGTTTGCGGTCGTCGCAAATTTCTTCTGGCTGTGGGCTCAGTCGTTTACGACTGGTGCTGGAATCGGTTTGACCGATTTAATCGGCATGTGGTTTCGGCGTGTCGATGCGCGAACCATTGTGCGTTCGAAAATCATGGCGGTGCAAGCGGGCTTAGGCAATAACGAAATCACCAGCGCGGAGCTGGAAGCGCACTATTTGGCTGGCGGGAACGTTCCGCAAGTCATTCGGGCCATGATCGCGGCTAGAAAATCCAAGATGATCAACCTCGAGTTTCGACAGGCAGCGGCCATTGATCTGGCTGGCCGCGACATCTTGGAAGCTGTTCAGACGAGTGTATACCCGAAAGTGATCGACTGCCCTCCCAGAGGTGCCGCACGCTCTTCGCTGGATGCTGTTGCCAAGGACGGGATTCAGCTCAAAGTTAAAGCCCGTGTGACCGTTCGAGCCAACCTAGCACAGCTCATCGGGGGAGCCGGCGAAGAGACGATTATCGCCCGCGTAGGTGAAGGCATCGTGAGCGCTATTGGATCGGCCGAAGAGCACAAAGTTGTGCTGGAGAATCCCGATGTAATTTCGAAAGCCGTACTGGCCAAACGCCTCGACTCACAGACTGCATTTGAGATTGTCTCAATCGACATCGCCGACATCGATGTTGGCGAAAACATCGGTGCACGCTTGCAAGCTGACACTGCCGAGGCGGATATGCGCGTCGCCCGTGCGCGCGCTGAGAGTCGTCGCGCTGCGGCAGTCGCTGTCGAACAAGAGATGATGGCTAATATTGAGATGAGCCGAGCCAAATTGGTCGAGGCGGAAGCAGATGTGCCCAAGGCGATGGCAGCCGCCTTTGCATCGGGCACACTGACCATCATGGACTATTATCGACTTAAGAACGTCGACGCCGATACGCGAATGCGAACTAGTATCGCCGATGTGGGCGATCGCGATAAACCAGCCATTCAAGCCGTCAGCTAAGGATTTCCAGCCATGGCCAACGATTTAGAGAAGTTCCTACAACAGGCGGCAGAACGACTGGCGAAAAAGGTGCGGGAGGCTCAACAGGTTCCACAGCGAGGAGAGGCCCCACAGGAGCCGCCGCGGCGACGCGATCCGCAGCAGCCTCGCTCGATTCGAGCTGCCGAACGCCAAGTGAGATCTCTGGATGCAGACTTCTCAGAACCCGACATCGTCGAAGCGGAAGTTGTCGAAGTTCCATCGATCGCCAATCGTCAGCCGCATCGCCCGCGATCCAGTAGTATCGAATCTCGCCCTGGGCTAGCACAAAAGATTTCGCTAAGCGATGAACGCATGGCCGGACATGTGCGCGATGTGTTTGACCATGAGGTCACCCAGCTGGGCAAGGCATCTGCCGCGCTGGATGCTAATATCAAAGGCGAAACCGAAAAGAGCATTGATTTGCAACGACGGCAGCTAGATGTCAGCCCGCTGGTGAGCATGCTCCGCCACTCAGATTCACTCCGCGCCGCATTTATTGCCAGCGAGATCTTCAAACGCAAGTTTTAGTCGAGCCAATCCGTGCCAGCTACTCCATGCAACTTCTCTAGGCCAGCTCATCGGTCGGCCGCGGGCCGGTGGTTGAGACCACCGGCTGGAACGTCCGCGGCTGTGAACCCTCGCTGATTATCGCAGGCCGACTTGCAACCAACCATCATCCAACTGAATCGTATCGACTTCCAGGCGAGGCATGCCCGGTGCCGATGCTGCCAACTCGAGCTGCTCGATGTCCAGTTGCTCTTTGAAGAATGCGTCGAACTTGCCTTTCAGGAATGAACGCAAGGCGATCGCTCGCACGCCGCGCTCTGACTGTGTGAAGCTGATCTCTACCGGTCCCTGGCGCAGCAAGCTCACCACACCGTTTGCATACTGCGGTCGGTAGACGGCTTTGACAATTGAATTGTCGTTCAGCTGTTGGTCGCCGCGTGTCATGCGCACGATTCGCAGCTTAACGATGATTTGTCCGTCATCGAATTCGATTGCAACTGGACGATATGCCGCCATAGTAATCGACCACGGCTCCCCAGTCGCTTCCTGTTTCATTTCCTCGGTGACTTTACCGGTCGCCTGGATAGCATAGTCATCTAGATCAGCATTGCGAATGGTGCGGTCGCCGAGCACGATGTCCAGTGCGTTGACAAGTGCCGATTGATGCGCTTCGACAATTAAATCCGAGCTTGCGGGCTTGGCCAGTTTACTCGCTTGGCCAGCTGATAGTTGAAACGCGGCAGCCTGTCTGGCTTCACCGCGAATGTCCGAGCTGGTCGAATAATAGTGCAACTGCGGTTTGGGAATTCCCAGTCGCGCTAATTCAGGTCGAGTTTGATTTTGCAGCGACGCTAATCGCCCGCTGGACGCTGCTAACTGCTGGTCGACCTGCTGATCATACTGATTTCGAATGCGGGTCTGCATTCTGCCTTCCGCGATAGCGTCGGCCTGCGGCTTTTGTTCGGCGGCCTTGCGGCTAGCAATGCGCCGGACCAGGCGCAGACGATGGTCAATTGAATTAATCGAGGTCTGCAGATTAGTGGCGACACTAGCCGGAGTACTAGAGATGCCACTGGGAGTGATAAAGATCTGTTTAGACGCTAGCACGGGCGAGGAACTGGTAGTTCCCAGCACTACGCCGCGGTTGTATCCGTTGCTTTGAGTGGTCAAATGAGCGTTCATCTGAAGCTGAAGCGCGACGCCGCCAGACATTGGCAGTAAATCGGCGTGGACCATACCTGTCAGACAAGCTGTGCCTACAACGTGCGTACCCAGGATGCATTCGTTAACCGGCGAGGGCTCTGTCACCGAACGCGACAGGAGGCGACTGATCAACCTCTCATCAGCAAGGACGCGAATGTTAGGTATCGAATACTGTTGCCTCAGCTGTTCTAGAGCGCTAGGCGCTTGATTCGTCTCGTGCAGATAGTTGGCGATCAGTCCCACCTCGAGGCTACGGTCTGTCGTGGCCTGTGCGTCAAAGTTATTCAGATTTGTTACGAGTTGTTCCAGTTTCACTTGAAGCTGCTCGACGGTCCGCTGAGGTGCTTTTCCGTAACGCAGTGCTCTGACCAACTCGTCGATACCCCGACGCACATCTTGGTATTGAGAGAACTCTAGCCCCAGATAGTTTTGCCGCATGTTGCGTTCGAGGTCTACCAACGTCGCAACCTCAGGAGTTTCGGCCGCGACCTCTTGCTTGAGTTTTTCCAGTTGTAGGAACTTGCTCCACGCCTGACCATTGGGGCTGTTGAGATCGATGTAATCCTCAAGCCGAGTAATGGCTGTTGTCAGCTGAGCTGTCGCCTCTGCGCGCTGCGGCAAACGGCTAGCATCGAGCGTTTGAATAGCGTCGATGACAATTTCCTGCAACTTTCGTGAAGTGGGATCCTCACTACTGGGGGTCACAGATGGCTGTGGCGACTCAAGCTTGGCTTGGCCCGTTGGAGCCGCTTGTGCTACTTGTACCGCTTCGGGGACTACCGCTCCCCCATTCTCTGGGGCTGGCTTGGGAGTGGCCTCTGTTGTTACCGCTTCTGCTGCAGCTTGAGCCGCCGATGGTAGCCCATCGCTGGGCGACGGGTCAGTGCGTCCTGGGCCGTCCTGTGCGTAGGCCAGGCTGGCAGCTAAGCAGGTTGCCAGCCCCAAAGCGGTCAAGGTAAACAGATTAATTCTTGCGCGTCTTGCCACATTCATCGTCGGTGCCCCACATTCCGTTCCAACTTGAGAGGAAAATAGACTTCTAAGCCCTACAGTCTCGCTAACAGCCCCAGCTTTGCAAGTATCCGCATGCTATTTTCCGTTGAACAATATCCGAAAACCACTGACTAATCCGCAAAACAGCACGTAGCTGGCTTAAGCAAAGTTCCTGCAAGCATTATTGCTGATACAAGCTGCGGTTACCGGCCTAGGCTGCTTGACATCTCAGGCATTAATTGATAATTTTTGGCTACTGCAGCGGCATCAGCCGATAGAGTGCAGCAGCTCGATAAAATCTCGGGGGATTAGCTCAGTTGGGAGAGCGCTTGCATGGCATGCAAGAGGTCATCGGTTCAAGTCCGTTATCCTCCATTATCTGGAACAAAAAACCCTTCGACGAATGCGCCGAAGGGTTTTTTTATTGTCGAGCAAAGACGTGCGCCGATGAGCGCGCAGTTCAACCAGAAAAAAACCGACTCGGTCAACTCGCTGGTTCCCGGCCTGCTTCAAACCACCGCAAAAACCACCGTTTGAGCGGCTGGCGGCCATTCGCTATTTGAAGACTGCCAACTGAGGCAGATGGTCGCTCAAGGCAAAGGCATCTTGCTCATCGGGATTTAGCCTGAAGGCTCCCTCGAACAGTGGCCTAGACTCGAAGGTCCGTTCGGCAATTGGCCCGGCGGCCATGATGTAGTCGATTCGGTATTTGGGAATGTCGGCTTTGATCGTCGGGCCATCGCCATGGCCGACTTTGGCAAAAGTGTCGATCCACCCCGCTTTGCTCCACAGTCCGTATTCGACGGTGTCAGGGCGATGATTCAGATCGCCGATTAAAAGCATCGACCGCCCAGCAGCTAGGTCGTCTTTCATCGTTTCGAGCATGGCATGAATCTCTTTTCGGCGAATCGTGGGATCGGCTGTTGGAAAGAGGTGAGCCGAGTGCACAATCAACTCGTCCTCATTTGGCAGCTGCAATAGAGCTCGCCCCCAATGCCGAGTGAACAGCTCCTTCGGCCTTTCGTCCTTGAGTGGGACGTTTTCAGATTCGATGATCTCAAATTTACTCAGCAGCGTTCCAGGCCAATTGCCTGCACTGGGGAACCGGACATGATGCATTCCCAAAAGTTCGGCAACCTCTTTGGTTAAGTCCTCGCCGGGAGATTCTGAAAAGTTGATGATGTCAGGCTGATATTTAGCTAATTCGCTGGCCAGTCGTTTGACCATCTGGCCTTCGGCAACGGCCTGTTTGGCTAAGTCGCTTTGGTGCGGCCAACCCTTGAGTCCGTAGATGTTGTAGGCGATGACTCGCAGCGGAATAGACTTGGGCTCTTCGCCAAATGCACTTGATTTGGCGATAGCACAGCTCGCAGCCAGTGCTCCACAGAAGTTGCGACGCGATAGGGGCATGTTGTCCTCATTGATTAATTTAGAAGATTGACGATCTAATTAATGCTTTAACCGCAGTTAGCTCCGTAGCCAGCAATGCCGAGTCGATCGGGACCAACCTAGAAAACTTCTTGAGACCGTTAAGCTCTATTTGTTTTCGGAGGCGGGCCGGGCAGCGATCAGCCACATTGCTGATTCTATCATTCGGGGACACTACGCATCGTGTAATGGGCCTGGCTCGGAAATAGGCTTTTTGAATCGCTCCCTAAAGCAGTAATATTCAGTTCGTAGACAAATCCGGCGCGGAGATCATTGATCTCCAGCGAAACTTGTTTGCGATCCTCCGAGACGCGCGCAGACAATACAGTCTCGTGACGCTCATGTTGGTCGTCGCCGCCGTAGGCCGGAGTTGCGATGCGTTGATACGATCGCAGTTGGTAGTTTTCGACATTTGCCGCTTGCGCAGCATCGATGGGCTGTGTAAAGTCAACCTCGAAACCGGTAGCCGTGGCGCGAACTTCGGCGATCCCCAGCGGTAGCTCGCCGGCAGGTGACAGACGCACGATGGAGCCCGTGTTTTGCCCTCCGCCCCAACCGCTATCGAGCAGGCTGCCGACGTACAGTTCACCTGCCGGAGAGACTTCACATACGATGGGTCCTTCGAAATTCTTTTGGCCCACCCCTGTGCTGTCCTGGCCGATTTGAAGTGGAGCACCCGCGCCGGCGCCGTCCGGCGGGCGACTGAATAGATAGGCGGCTCCCTGGTAGTCATCGCCCACTTTTTGCAAACTCATGCGGACCAGAAAACGGCCATTCATCTCGCAGCCGACGAGATGTCCTTCAAATGGACCGAATACCGGATTTTCCTGCGGCAAGTTCGGCGGTGTGTGCAGGAAGCACACGCCGTTAACGCTCCGCGTCCACGGGTGAGGTAGGTTGATAGCGGGCGATTCGAAAGGGGGCGAGAAGCCGTCTTTATTCTCTAGCTTGTTTATAAACCCGTAGCGCTTACCCTTGCGTAAATGATTGAGCTCATTGAACGGATTGTAATTGCCTTGGTTGTCAGTCGCGAACAGCTCACCCTCGCGACTGAGGGCGATGCCCATTGGAAAACGCAATCCAGCAGACAAAACTTCGATGCGATATCGACGAGGCTCTTGGCTGGATTGGACCGGGATTAACTTCAGCGCTGTGCCGCGCAAGTAGGCGGCGGCCGGCGAGCGATCGTCCTGCTGACACGGTAGAGCCATATAATAATTGCCCGCTGCATCTCGCTCTAAGCCGATCGCCCAGTCATGATAGTCCTCCGTACTGCCCCATCCATCGGCGACAATCGTGGCATCAAATGGATCGCCCGTCCTGCGTGGAGGAGTCAATCGCACCAGGCCGAATTTAGACAGAGCATCGATACCTTCAGCCCCCGCCCACAGCCCATAAGGTGTCGGTAATTCATCGCTGATCAATTCATATCCGTCGCCCAATCCATCGCCGTCGCTATCGCGCAGCCTCAATACTCGCCCTTTGAGGGAACCGACATAGCATTCACCGTCGGCATCCCATGCAAATGAGATGGGCATTTCATTCGTCGGCACAGGCAACTGCACTGCACTGTAGCCGGGCACCACGTCTAAGGGCTGTGGTGCGCTCAAGGTTTCAGTCGCGCGAAACGTGGGGAAGCGATCCGTGGGAACCAGTGCGCGGTAGGTGCTAGTCCACTGCACGCTTTGAGAAGCTGAGCTGGCAGCAGACTCAACAGCGATATCAACAGCGATATCA
>CAKQWG010000014.1 GCA_934278005.1 uncultured Pirellulaceae bacterium
AGTCAATTCCGACTGGGACAATGTCTCGTCCAGCTGGCGAGGGTACCGTTTTTGCAGTTAGCTGCGAAATTAGCAAATCTGAGCGGGCGGGGGGCGTGGCGCGTCAAAAGGCACGTTACGCTATACTGGACAGCTACTCATGAAGGCACTTCCACAGCGGCAGGTAGTATGGCAATTCTCGAAGTATGCGATGTACATAAAAGCTATGGCACTGGCGCCGGACAAGTCGCCGCTCTGCGTGGCGTCTCGGCCACGATCGACAGCGGGGAATTCGTCGCCATCATGGGTCCATCGGGGTCCGGCAAAAGCACCCTGCTAACTATCTTGGGTGGCGTCGAATCGCCCAGTAGTGGCAGCGTGTTGATTGAAGGCGTCGATTTGGCAAAGATCAGCGAGGACGAGCGGACCATCCTGCGCCGCCGACGCCTGGGCTTTATCTTCCAGTCGTTTAATTTGCTTCCCAATCTCTCGGCGGAGGAAAATGTTCGTTTGCCAATGGAGTTGGATGGACGGCGAGCGGCAGAGGTGAAGGAGAATTCCATGCATGCGCTCGAATTGGTGGAGATGACCCATCGCCGGACTCACTTGCCCTCCAAATTATCTGGTGGCGAACAGCAGCGCGTGGCCGTGGCTCGCGCGCTGGCAATCCAGCCAGCCATACTGCTAGCTGACGAACCGACCGGCAATCTCGATTCACGCCAATCGGGACGCATCTCTGAATTGCTCACGCGCTTGGTGGCGGAGCGGGGCCAGACCATTGTGATGGTTACCCACGACGCTAATGTAGCTAAAGTAGCCAAGCGACTGATCACCATTCGCGATGGTTTGATCGAGCACGACGGCGAATCCTTAGAGGTCTTGTCGCGTACATCTCTGCTGGCGTCCAACGATTAAGAAACTGCGCCAACCAGTGGTCGATCCAAAGCAGCCAAGGAATTTAGTGGACAGGAACAGAGTATGTCGCTAGGGAAATTCAGTCTACGTGAGGTTCGCTCGCGACCTACCCGGGTGGCGCTGACCTTCTTCAGCATCGCTATCGGTGTGGGAGCGGTCGTAGCCGTATTGTTGGCTACATCGACTTCGCGCAAGGCGCAGCGCGCCGTGTTGGCCGCCACTTCGGGCAAAGCCGATTTAGAAGTGGCCGGCGATGCATCGAGCGGATTCTCATACGACTTGGTTGAGACCGTGCGTAAGACCGAGGGTGTCGAATTGGCAGCCCCGTCGCTCAACCGTATCGCGGTTATCTTTGCGGGGGAGCGCAAGGCGCGCACTCAGGTGTTCGGCATCGATCCACGCATCGACCAACAAGTTCGCGATTATCAATTGGTCGATGGGCGCATGCCGACCAAACTAGATGAAGTTCTACTGGACGACAGCTTCGCGCAATCGCTTGAAGTTGCCCTGGACCAACCGCTGAAGGTCTTGGCCCGCGGCGGACTGCAGGAATTTAAAGTGGTCGGCTTCGTGCGTCCTACCGGTACGGCGATCGCGCTGGGCAGCGCGGTCTATTTAGTTTTGCCGGCGGCGCAGACTGCCTTTAGGACCGGAGAGAACATCGATCAGATCCAGATCGTGCTCAAGCCTGAGGCTGACATTGCTGCCGTCCAGGAGAGGTTGGCCGCTGAGTTGCCCAAGGGTGTTAACGTGCGTCCACCACGGACCAGCAGCGACATGGCCCAAGAGACGATGTTTGCCACCGAGAACGGTCTGCGGATGGCCATAGCCTTTGCAGTGCTGATCGCTATTTTCATTATTTACAATACATTTGAAATGGCGGTTGGTGAACGCCGCCGACAGCTAGGGATATTGCGAGCCATCGGGGCCACCCGCAGTCAAGTGATGTGGATGATCCTCAAAGAAGCGATTTGGATCAGCGTCTTCGCATCGATTGCGGGCTGTTTTCTGGGAGTCTGGGGAGCCGGATTTTTAAATCAGGTGACCGAGCAGATTATGCGAGTGCGACTGCCCGGACCGACCATTACGGCCCTGCCGTTTGTTATTGCGGTAGCCATGGGTATCGCCATTTCGCTACTGGGCGCGTTTGCTCCGGCACGCCGAGCAAGCCGCGTGCAACCGCTCGAGGCGATGCGCGCGGTGGAACTGGAGCACAACGATGAAGTCATCCGCCGCGCCACGCCGCTGGGGTTTGTGGCTATTCCGCTTGGCTTTATCCTGCTGTGGATTACCACTGGAAACTGGCTGCCGCTCGGGGCCGACATCGCGGCGGTGGTAATTATTTTACTGGGTTGCGTACTGCTAATACCCGTCCTGATAACCAGCGTGGCGGGTTGGCTGGCCAAGGGTCTAAGTTGGTTTTTGGGCACCGAAGCTCGACTGGCCCAGAAACAATTGACGCGGCACATCGGGCGGACCACGCTGACGATCGGCGTATTGTTTATCGCCATCAGCACAAGCGCTGGCATGGCGGGCAATGTGTTGGACAACGTGTACAACATCACTAATTGGTATGCGCGAGCTTTCGTGGGAGACTTCTTCGTACGGGCCAGCGTGCCCGACTTAGCGACAGGCACGGCGGCTGATTTGCCTGAAGACACCGGTCGCGATCTGGAGCAGATTCCTGGTATCGAGTCGCTCGACCCGATGCGTTTTGTCAGCGCGCAGTCCGAAGAGCAGTCGGTTTTATTAGTAGTCCGCAATTTTGTAGGCGAGCCTGACACGTTTTTCGATTTGATCGATGGCACAGGGGCGGATGCGATCGCCGGTCTGCGGCAGGGCAAAGTGGTGATCGGCAGCGTGCTGGCCGAGCGTCTGTCGCTTGCCAAAGGGGATACAATTCCACTGGAGACCACCGACGGCACCGTGCAGCTGGAAATTGTAGCGATCACTAACGACTACTTAGCCGGCGGATTGACCATCTACATGCTGCGCGAAGAAGCGGCCAAATTGATGGGAGTCGCAGGTGTCGATGCGTATGTGGTGCAGGCCGAACCAGGCAAGTTGTCCGAAGTCGAGCAGGCGCTCAAAGAGTACTGCCAATCGAAGGGTTTGCTACTGCAATCCTACGCGGACGTGGTCAAGTACGTCGATGGCATGATCAATGGAGTCATCGCCAGTTTGTGGATGCTACTGGGACTGGGATGCGTGATTGCTACCATGGGATTGGTCAACACGCTGACGATGAATATTCTGGAACAAACGCGCGAGATTGGCATGCTCCGAGTAGTCGCCATGACGCGTGGACAAGTGCGGCGAATGATCTTCGCCCAGGCAACGCTGCTGGGGCTGATCGGTTTGATTCCTGGTGCGATTGCCGGAATATTCGTAGCCTATGCCATCGGTCTTTCCTCCCAAGCTGTGCTGGGGCATGCGGTCGCCTATCAGTTCCGGCCCGGCCTGGTGATGAGTTGTCTGCTGGTGGGCTTGGTCGTCGTCATGCTCTCGTCCTTGATACCGGCCGAGCGAGCAGCCCGATTGCAGTTGTCATCGGCTCTGCACTACGAGTAGGCTCTTGGCCTGCTATTTCCGAAAAGGTGATGCATGTCGTCTGCTGTCCCGCCGCTTCCGCCGGCTCGTTCCAACTCCATTGTCGCGGGCGGTCCGGCGGGCTTGCGAAGTGCACGCTGGTTTGCTCCAGATGACTTGCGCTCGTTTGGGCATCGCTCGCGGATGAAGCAGATGGGTTTGAGCGACGAGGACTTCCGCGACAAGCCGATTATCGCCATTTTGAATACGTGGAGCGATCTGAACACATGCCACTCGCATCTTCGTCAGCGGGCCGAGGATGTGCGTCGCGGGATCTTGCAAGCTGGCGGTTTCCCAGTCGAGGTGCCGGTCATGAGCCTGGGTGAGATGCTCATGAAGCCGACCACCATGCTGTACCGCAATCTATTAGCGATGGAGACGGAAGAGGTTTTGCGCTGCCATCCGATCGACGCGGTGGTGCTCATGGGAGGCTGCGACAAAACAGTGCCCGGACTATTGATGGGCGCTCTGTCGGCCGACCTGCCGGCTATCTTTCTACCGGCAGGGCCGATGCTCAGGGGGCGTTGGAAAAATGAAACGCTGGGCAGTGGCTCCGATGTTTGGAAGTACTGGGCGGAGCGCTGTGCGGGCAATTTGTGCGATGGCGACTGGGGCGAACTAGAAAACTGCATCGCTCGCTCGGCGGGTACATGTATGACGATGGGCACGGCATCGACCATGGCCTGCATCGCCGAAGCCGTGGGGATGACCCTGCCGGGAGCAGCCTGCACGCCAGCCGTCATGGCCCAGCATGCTCGACTCGCTTCAGCCACCGGCCGACGCGCAGTGCAACTGGCATGGGAGCAGCTCAAGCCCAGCCAGATCGTCTCGCAGCAGTCGATCGACAATGCCATCACAACACAACTGACCATAGGTGGTTCCACCAATGCCATCGTGCACACCATCGCGATCGCCGGCCGCGCCGGTGTGGCAGTCTCTCTGAAACGCTTCGATGAACTATCGCGGAGCGTGCCGGTGCTGGGAGACATGCGTCCGGGCGGGCGCTATTTGATGGAAGACCTCTACGAAGCGGGTGGATTAGGAGCGCTGCTCAATCAGATCGGTGATCTGCTGCACCTCGATTGCCTGACTGTCAGCGGACAATCGCTGGGAGCGCAAATCGCTGGTGCAGAGGTGCTTAACACAGACGTGATTCGCCCGCGGTCCAATCCGGTCTCGGCAAGCGGTGGAACGTACATTTTGCACGGCAACCTGGCGCCTAATGGCTGCGTTATTAAGACGATCGCCGCCGACCCCACGCTGTTGCAACATCGCGGTCGAGCTTTGGTGTTCGACAATTATGCGGCGCTCAAGCAGGCGATTGACGATCCAGACCTGCCGGTAACACCCGAGTCGATCATCGTCCTGCGCAGTGCCGGCCCAATAGGTGCGCCCGGCTTTCCGGAGTGGGGCATGCTGCCGATTCCCAAAAAGCTGCTACAGGCCGGCGTACGCGACATGGTAAGGATTTCCGACGCGCGGATGAGTGGCACTAGCTATGGCACGTGTGTGCTGCACGTTTCGCCCGAATCCCACGTCGGTGGTCCCCTGGCGTTTGTCCACACCGGCGATGAAATCGAACTGGATGTGCAGCAGCGACGAATCCACTGGCATGTCAGCCAACAGGAGGCGGCCGCTCGCCGGGCGGCTTGGACCCCACCGGCAGCCAAGTGGCAGCGAGGCTATCAGGCCTTGTTCGCTCAGCACGTTACGCAGGCGCACGAAGGCTGTGACTTCGACTTCCTCAGCGGGCGATCTGCGGACTGCGAGCCCGACATTTTCTAGTCGCTGCCGAGCACGCCCTGTACCTCAGGGGCTCATCGCGCTGCGCTTGAAAACCCGGCTCGACTAAAACCAACCTCGACGCCGAAAGAAATAGAGCATGCCCAGGGCCGACGCGAGCATCAAGCCTAACGCATACAAATAGCCGAACCGCCAGTTTAGTTCGGGCATGTTCCATGGCGAATCGGTATTGAAGTTCATGCCGTATAGGCCGACCAAAAAACTGAGCGGCATAAAGATTGTAGAGATGACCGTGAGGACCTTCATGATCTCGTTCATGCGCTGCCCTACTAGCGACATCTGAAATGCGCGCAGATCAGCGGCCAATTCACTGTGCGATTCGACCATATCTAACAACTGAATGACGTGATCGTGACAGTCTCGCAGGAAGACTCGCGTCTCCAGTCCGATAAACTGGCAATCATCGCGCACCAATTCGTTGACCATATCGCGGTGGGGCCGAATGGATCGCCGCAGAGCCAATAATTGATGTCGGGTGTCGTGCAGCTGTTGAAAATTCTGTGACAGATCACTCTCTCCCAACCGCGCGTCGTATTCATCCAGTTGGTCACCGATGGCTTCGAGCGTGGGGAAGTAACTGTCGACCATCGCGTCGAGCAGTAGGTAAGCCAGATAGTCGACTGCTTGCGAACGCAGCGGACCACGTCCCAGTCGCAGGCGATCGCGAATGTTCCCCCAATTGTCGCCAGCGCGCTCTTGCAGCGTGACGATCATCCCAGTGCGCAGAAAAATGCTGCATTGTTCGGTCGTGTAGCGTTCATTGGGGTTGGACATTCGCGCTACGATAAACAGGTGGTCTCCAAAGTCATCCACCTTGGCTCGCTGATGCACATGCACGGCGTCTTCCACCGCCAAAGGGTGCAGATTTAAGATCTGCCCGAGTTCGGAAATAGTTCGGGCGGTCCCCAGGCCGGTGACATCGATCCATACATTAGGCCAGCGTGTGAGCAAAGGGGGGAGTTGGCTCGGTCGAGTGATCTCCAATTCCTCCAACCCATTGGGCCCGTAACAAATCGCGCGGATCTTGGTTGCATCGGCATTGGGATCCGCTTGAACGGTACCTGGCGGCAAACCAACTTTAGCGCTACGTCGCGCCTTTTGCCGACGGGCACTTCGCCTACCATGCTGTTTCAACTTCGACATCAATGCACTCGAAAAAATACTATGACTAAAATTTCGCTAGTGATGGCCTCGACCGGAGACTTGTAAGATCACGGTTGCCCTTATCAGCCGTTTTGGCGTTAGCCACGGTTGCCTCTAACATCCCTTCTTATCAGCCGTTTGGGCGTTAGCTACGGTTGCCTCTAACATCCCTTCTTATCAGCCGTTTGGGCGTTAGCCACGGTTGCCTCTAACATCCCTTCTTATCAGCCGTTTGGGCGTTAGCCACGGCAAGCTGAGACAACCGTGGCTAACGCCAAAATGGCTGTCCACGCCGAACTCACTGGCGGCGGCGCAAGCAGCTTACAGCTTACCAATTGACCACTGCCCATCTTTGAACAAGAGTAGACCGACCACTTTGCCTGTGACTGCGTCGGCTACTGGAGAGCCGCTCAGAGGTGTCGCCAGGGCCACCCCCGGTGCAATTGCCAGGACCTGCGGCGTGGCGTTGGACAATCGCGTGCCGTCGATTGCCAGGGCGGTGCGCAGCTCTGGATTGATTACCAACAATACGCTTTGCGTCGTCCACTTGTCATCGATGTTTTGGATATCCCAAGTTGGCAATTCAACCTTAGCCGGTAGCGGCAGGGAGGCGATTGGATGTCGATCTGCGGCCGACGAGTTAGCGGCCGAATTTGCAGTGGGAACAGTTGCAGCGGCCGGGGCAGGGGCGAGCAAGAAGCTATGGCCGGCAACTTCGATCGTTACCTGATTACCCGCTTGCCGCGCGTCGTTGAGGAAGCTGGTGGGAACCCGCAAGCTACCGTCCGATAGGGCCAGTCCCCACGTCTCGAGCGTACGCCGTCGTTTGATCCCCAGCCACGACTCTGTCCAACTGGCTACAACGCGCTGCGGGTTGGGTAGCCCCAGGCCGCTCGCGGAATTGCGTGGCCCGAGCATATCGATGCGTGGCTGCCACTTCAACCACTCAGGCTGGGGTTCGGCTTCGAGCATGAAGCGGTGACCGGTGACGACCGCCTGGCCCGGTTCGTCGGGAGTGGCCAGTGCGATACCGCCGCGGACCCAGGCCGACAACGACTCCACCGCTATCTGGACGCCGCTTAGCCCGGCCTGCATTTGAATCCCGCCCATAGTCCACCACTTCGAATTATCGCGGACAAGTGGGGCGAACTCGGGCTCAATAGCTACGCTAACTTTGACCGTGGCGCCATCGTTGGCTAGTCTGACTTGATTGACGCGTCCAATCTCCAGCTCGCGGTAGGTAACCGGCGCACCGCGAACCAATCCCCAGCGCCGCGCTGCATCCAATTCAATTTCCAGCGATCCATCGCGTCGCGGCAGGGGAGGTGGTTCGGCCAGCCCATTAAACTCCACGCTAGCGGAGCCGGATTTGGAGGCGGGCTGCATGGCGATATAACGCCCACCCAGGAGCGTTTCGAGCCCGCGAACTTCGGTCAAATCTAGCCGCGGGCGTTCGATCCAAAACTGGGTGCCCGCCCGAGCGAGCTCGCGAGACTCGCCCACCAGACGCACTCCTACCACGACTTGGCCGGAACTGGAGGCCAGCTCCACATAGGTCACTTCTCCGACCGCAATGCCCAGGTAGCGCACCGGATCGCCTTCGCTGAGCCCTTCTCCGGCGGGAAAATAAATGCGAATCTCCTGGGAATGACCGTCGGTGATCCCCAGTGGGACTTCGTGTCCCTCGAACTGCGACGTCGCAACGGCTGTAGGCTCGCCGGGCGCAACCCCCACGTACTTGGCTCCCAGCACAGTATCTAAGCCAGTCACCGCGCCCAATTTCAACCGCGCCCGCTGGATCCAGAACTTGCTCCCCTCCACCGCCACCCGCTCATTACCCGGATACAACCGGATGCCGACGTTAACGCCCGCCAGATCGGCGTCGAGCGTTACATGGCTGACCGAGCCGATATCGATGCCACGGTAGCGGAGCGTGTCGCCGGGCTTCAAGCCGTAGCCATCTAGAAAGTGCACAGTGATCTCCCGCCCCCGCGAGCGCACACTGAAGATCACCAGCGCAATGGCCAGCAGTACGCACATTCCGGTCAGCAGCCATAGGCTGGTGATGCGCCGCCCGGCGGTAGCGTCATTGCCGGAGCGCAGGAGGGCTTGCGGAATACCGCCTGTGGTCGAGCCAGAGGGCTGCCCAGCAGGCGAAGTGAAAGCGCCGGAGGAACTGGTCGAATGTGAGTCGCGGGAATTAGTCATGAGAGCGACTGGCTTCCATTTCCCATATTGCGTGAGGATCAAACATGATCGAGGCAATCATACTCATAAGCACGCACATTACGAAGGCAACCAGGGCGGGACCGATATGGAATGTCAGCAGCTCACCGAGCTTGACTAAGGCTACCAACATGGCCAGCAGCAGCACGTCCATCATGCTCCAGCGGCCGGTCCACTCGACTACGCGATAGATCCACGCGCGGTGCTCGCGGCGCATCAAACCGATGCGGCTGAGTTCAAGTAGGGCTAGCAATTTGACCAATGGCAAAATGATGGAGAACAGCAGCACGACTATTCCCACCAACAAGCTGCCATGGCGGATCAAATCGAGCGTCCCGCCCAACAGACTAGTTGTATGATGATGTCCCATTTGCTCGATCTCGAGGATCGGTAGCAAGATTGCGGGAAAGTACAGCACCAGCCCTCCCAACGCGGCGGCAAAGCAGCGCTGGGCGCTGCGGCTGCCGCTGCGTCGCCCCGAGTCGATGCGGCTGTGGCAGCGAACACAACAGGCCTCCTGGTCGCGGTCTAGGCATGGAATTTGATGCACCAGACCGCAGCAGTGGCAAGCTCTGAAGTAACTGTCCATCGATGGCATAGCTTCCATTCTATCAGCCGCTCAATCAGCCGTTTTGGCGTTAGCCACGGTTGCATTTATTTCATTTTTGAAGCCAATGCCCATTTAGGACCGAAGGTCCGGCAGATTATCCAGCCCCGGCTGAAGGCCGGGGGAATAGCTCGTCCGCTATTTGCCGTGCAACCGAAAATCGTCGACGATGACATAACCCTTGTCGCTGTGATCGACGACTCGAATTCGCACTAACTGGCCCTGAAGCTCGTCGCAATCCAACGTGACGCGCTGGGCTTCGCTCTGCGATTGTGGCTGGACCGCATTCATAACTCGTCCAGTGGCTTCCTGGATGACCTCAACGCGGGCTTCGGGATCTGCTTGACCGGACAGCGCGAAGCTCAACTTAGGATGCGTCAGCTTGAAAGGGCGGCTGATCAGCTCGCCGAGCAGTGCGGGATTAGTCGATCCGGTATCGATAGCGAACTTGCCTTCGAAGCCGCTATCGTCGGCCAGTTCCACTAGTGCGCTGTCAGCCATTGGACCGCGCAATTCCCAGTCGCTCACGTCGCCTGCTTCGAAATCAAAATTCAGTGGGCGACCATCGACGGCGGGAATAAAGTCGTCCGACCCATCTATGGCCAAGCTCTCGCGGGCTGGGCGTTGTCCAAACGCATCGGCCGCAGCCGCTTCGGGCACTAGCGACTCTGCCGCATCCAGTGCTGCCGGGCGCTGCAGAAACACATACGCACCACGTTTGTTACCACTGACAATATCCATCAGCCCATCACCGTTGACATCTCCGACCATAACTTGCGTCCCCACACCGCTGCTGTTATCGATGACATGTGGTACAAACTGCACGCGGTCGCCGATGCGCTGCGTTTCCAGCCATAGCAAGGTCGCCGGCTGCGAATTGCCCGGATCGTGATTGCCATGCGCCCACCAACGCTTCCCTGTGACGATATCTGGGATACCATCGCCGTTGATGTCACCTAAATCGATGGCGTGCAACTGACTGACGGCCAACCCCACGGGACTCGTCGCCGGATCGTCGCTCATGATTTCCACGCGCTCAAATTGCGTGGCCTCGGCATTAAGTGCGCGGTAATAAACCAAACCGAAACCGTGCGCCGCGAGGCCGGTCAGCACTTCGTTGCGTCCGTCACCGTTCAAATCGACGGCGAACATTTGTGAACCGCCGCCGGCAAACTCAAACGGATGAAAGGCCCAAGTCTCTGGCGCGATCTCCTTGCCAGGGTTTTGCCACCAGCCATCCTTTTCGATAAGGTCGATATGGCCGTCATTGTTGACGTCACCGATTCCCAAACCGTGCGTAAACCGTTGATAATTGTTATTTGGTGAAATACGCACAAATCGCCAAACTTCGGTCGGCGCCTGGCCAGCATGCGTCGCATATCCGTAATGGCCGCCGGAGCTACAGATCAAGTCCTTTACCCCGTCTCCATCGATGTCGGCGATGAGTGGCGATTCATTATCGACCGAAGTCAGCATCGTGTGTTGCGCCCACAACTGTTCGCGAGCCGCCTGGCCCGGGTTTTGGTACCACCAGCTCTCCTTGCCAGGAAATCCCAGAACTAGGATATCCAGGTGACCGTCGCCATCGACGTCATCTGAATACATCAGGAAATTCTCGGAATAGACGGCAGGTGAAAATGCCTCTCCCGCATAGAAGCGACTCTTTTCCATAAAGCTAGGACCGTAATAAATCCAGGGGCCAACGGCCACATCTCCGTGGCCATCGCCATCAAAGTCGCCGTGTGTTCCACCTTCGCTATAGAATTGATCGCTTAATTGCACGCGCTCGAATTCGATTTGCTCGGCTCTCGCCGCTGCTGTGGACAGCAGACAAGTCATCAGCGTTACGGCGAGTGCCCTGCCGCCGGGGCGCAATATATTTCTCATACTATTATTAAGCCCATCGATTGTCATTCCCGCTGCCTTTATTGAGTGCTGTGCTAGATTGGCTATATGTTGGATAACCTTTGCGGATCGAAAACTCCCCTCACATTCTGGCTTAAGGGGCCCTACAAATCAATGATGCTAATGCAGGCGGCGTGCGCCAACCAACAAATAATCATCGCCGCAAGCAGGCCGTGGGCAGCAGCGTAGGGCGATCGATATAGGACCGCACGCCGGACATCGGGTACAATTGCGGGGTAGCTAGGCTACACGTTGGCGACTGTGGGTGCAGAGGGTCGGCGCGCCATCTCGCATGGTGCGAAGTGCCATCCAACTTGCCTGACAATCGATTAGCCCCACCCTAAAAGTTCGATATACGCTAGGAATTCACATGAGTCGTTTGTCTACGTTCCTATTAGGCGTAGTGGTAGGTGCGGCCGGATTGTTCGTGTCGGAAAACTACTACATCGTGCGCGCTCCGGACAATTTTCACTTAGTACCCAAGGTCGCTGCGAAACTCGAATTTCCCTATCGCGACATTCGCAACTACACGGTCGAGGACTGGAAGCAAAACGTTTCGTTGGGCGCTGCAATAGTCAAAGCCGGCAAACCGGAGATGATGGTCGATTCACTGACCAAAGTGCGGCACAACTTTGACACGATCCTGCAATCGCTAGGTGGAGGAAATTAACATGGCGGAGAACAATATGACGGAAACGATCTTCTCCAAGATTATCCGCAAAGAGATCCCGGCCAAAGTCGTCTACGAAGACGATCAGTGCCTGGCCTTCCATGACGTGCAACCACAAGCTCCAGTGCACGTTCTAGTGATCCCCAAAAAACCGATCCCGTCACTGGAACAGCTGACTAGCGAGGACGCGGCCCTGCTGGGCCATTTGTGGACGGTCATCCCGCAACTGGCCCGCGAATTGGGCGTGGCGGAAAGGGGCTACCGCGTGGTCGTCAACTGCGGCCAGCAAGGCGGGCAGTCTGTAGACCACTTGCACTATCACATTCTAGGTGGCCGCCACATGGCTTGGCCTCCAGGTTAGAAAATGCCTACTCGTGAGCGGCCGCGACTGGCCGCGGCGAGTCGACGTTTTTGAGCTCGACGCTATCGCGATAGGCATGAGCGTCCATCATCGTGAAACCGATGAACAGCGCCACGAACACAAATGCGCTAATAAAAATAATCACGTTCAGCGGTTTGTCATGCAGCATGTGCATGAAGAACAGCATCACCAACACGGCTTTGATAGTGGCAATGATCAACGCCAAGATCAATTCCATATTGCCCAGCTCCAAAGTGGACTGGAAAACGGTGACTATCGTTAGTCCGACTAGGGCGAAAAACACCAGTAGCAATTGCCATATAGGTGCTGGGTGAGCAAAATTTTCGAGCTCGTGGCTGTGGCTGTGGCTGTGTGCAGCGTGATCGGACATAAGGCTTAGCTATTGCAGAGAAAGAGGGGAGGCTTCAATGGATCGGGCCAATGACACTTGGAAACGCCGGCGCTATTTGATTAAGTACAACAGCGGGAAAAGGTAGATCCAAATTAAGTCGACCAAGTGCCAGTACAAGCCGAAGTAGTCGATCGGACCGAAATACTGTTCATTAAACTGGTCTTTGGTAGCGCGGACCAGCAACCATATCAGCACGCCCATTCCCGCTAGGATGTGGATAGCGTGCACACCGGTCATGCAGTAGTAGATACTAAAGAACAGACCTGCGCCACCAGCTTGGTCGACCTGCTCTGGAGTCGGCGCACCGGGTACTCGAGCGGCGGGCTCTAGCAAACTGTCGTGGGTCACCGTGGCAGCGGTAGCCGGCACGGCGGCCAGCCCTTGTGCGGCTTCCTCAGCCTCTACTGCCGCCTCGGCGTGCGAGCCGGACGCGTCTGTCGCGTGGGCTTCGGCGGCATGCGCGGCCTGGGCGGCATTCTCGATTCCAACCCCAATAAACACACCTAGAAAAAAGCACAGAGCTGTGACCAGCATAGCACCGGCAATTTCAGTCATCCGCTTGCGACGCGTGATCAACGCGAAGGCATACCATACGGCGCATGCGGCGGCGATCACGCCAGGCACGATGCACAATCGAACCAAATACGACGACAGGCCGGTATGCGCCGGACCAGGCAGAAACTGTGACTCGTAGAAGCCCGCAGTGAATAACCCCATGTCCCACTTGTGTGTGTACTCAACCGCCTTTACACCCAGGAACATCGACGCGCAGCCCAGCGTGGTCGCTAGACAGATAACCAATCCTGTACGCTGTCGCAGCTGCGCACAGCGAACCGCCCAAGCCATAGTCAAGCTACTGAACAGGAGCACGCCCGTGTTCACTGCACCGAGCGTGGCGTTTAGAAACTGGCTGGCGAAGGTCCACACCTCAGGGTGCAGACTGCGGTATAGCGCATAAGCGCAGAACATGCCACTAAAAAACAGCACTTCTGTAACTAGAAAAATCCAGATCCCCAGCTTGCCAGCATCGAACTGCTGTCGCGGGCTGTCGAAATGGTGAGCCATGAAGGGCAAGTGCGCCTGCTCATGGTCGCCAGCGTGGAGCGCATGAGCCTGCGCAGGATCCAAAGTTGCCGTATCGTTTGCCATTCGAAATGCTTAGCTCTTAACGGGTGCGGGTTGGACCGGCGAAACCGGCGTTTGGGATGGATGGACGTACTCCCAACCGAGTTCTTCACCGTGATATTCCAGCGGTGTGTAATCGTAGGGATCGTTAACGGTCGGAGGATTGATAAAGTTATAGAACGGCGGCGGCGATGCGCATTGCCATTCGAGTGTGGCACCACCCCATGGATTGGGAGGAGCCAATTTGCCACGCAGCAGCGAGTGAATCAAAACGCCCAGTGCGATAAACAGCCCGACGCCTAGGATATAAGCGCCGTAGGTCGACAGTTGGTGCAGCCCCTGGAACTCAGGCACGTAATGAGCATAGCGGCGCGGCATGCCACGGCTGCCAAGTACGAATTGAGGCAGAAACGTTACGTTGAAGCCGACGAACACGAACAGGCACGAGATGCGTCCCCAGAGATCGTCGAACATTCTGCCGGTCATCTTTGGCCACCAGTGGAAGATGCCTCCCAGGAAGCCAACCAAAGTCCCTCCCACCATTACATAGTGGAAGTGCGACACAACGAAATACGTATCGTGCAGCACGCGGTCGGTCGACAGAGCACCCAACCACAGACCGGTTAGACCACCGATGGTGAACAGGAAGATGAAGCTCAAGGCATAGCACATCGGCGTGTTGAGCTGCACCGTCCCTTTGTACATCGTGGCCAACCAATTGAAGATCTTCACGGCTGACGGAATCGAAACACTAAATGTCAGCGCACTGAAGATAATCGAAGTAACTGGTGCCATACCGCTGGTGAACATGTGGTGTCCCCAGACAAGGAACCCGAACAGCGCGATAGCGATCGAGCTATAAGCGATGAAGCGGTAGCCAAAGATCGACTTATGGCTGTGCACGCTCATCAGTTCGGAGATGACACCCATGCCGGGCAAAATCATGATGTACACGGCCGGGTGCGAGTAGAACCAGAAAAAGTGTTGGTACGTAACCGGATCGCCGTTGTACTTCGGATCGAAAATCCCGATGTGCATTACATTTTCCGCGGCCAGCAACAGCATGGTGATCCCCAGTACTGGCGTAGCCAAGACTTGAATGATCGACGTAGCGTAGATGGCCCACAGGAACAGCGGCATCTTAAACCATGTCATGCCTGGTGGACGCATGGTGTTGATCGTCACAATAAAGTTCAGACCGGTGAAGATCGAACTGAAGCCAAGGATGAAGACACCCATCGTAGCGGCCACCACGGGGCCGCGCGTGGTGGTGCTGTAGGGCGTGTAGAACGTCCAGCCTGTATCGAGCCCGGTGTACAGCAGCGCGGCGAGAAAGAAGACCGCGCCGCCGATCCACAAGTAGAAACTGCTCAAGTTCAAACGTGGGAAGGCCACGTCCTTAGCACCCAGCATGACCGGCACTAGGAAGTTCCCCAGAGCGGCAGGCACGCTGGGAATAATAAACAGGAAGACCATGATCGCGCCGTGCAGCGTGAACACCTGGTTGTACTGTTGTGGCGTCAAGAACCACTGCGTAGGTGTGAGCAATTCAGTACGCAGCACCAAGGCCAACATACCGGCTACGAAGAAGGATCCCATGACGGCCACCAAATACATCAGACCGATGCGTTTATGGTCGAGCGTCATCGCCCAGCTCAAAAACCCCTTGGAGTAATGCAGGAAGTTGTCGGGATGGGGTTGTGATTGTGTCGGCCGTGTTGCTACAGCGCTCATAGCTAGGCTCCTGTTACTATGGAAGTTCGGGGGATCCGAAGTAATTTTATCATTGTGGGACACGATTGTCTAAAAAAAGGAACGAGATCATGCCTGTGGCGGTGCGCTGTCGGTGGCTGGCGTCTCAGTCGCCGGCTGCTCATCGGTTTTTGGCTCCTGTGTGCTCTTGGGCTCAACGGCTTTGTCAGTAGTCGCTGCCTCTGTCGCCTGCTCGGCGGTTGCCTCTGTCGCCTGCTCGGCAGTTGCCTCTGTCGCCTGCTCGGCGGGCGACGCGTCTGTTAGTCCTAAGCTCTCTTTGTCGGCCTCGCTCAAGTCCCCGTCGGCGATAGCGTCCAGGAACGCGTCATCGTTCAGAGCCTGCAGGAAGGCGGTCAAGGCGGCCAGTTGCTCTTCGTTAACCTTGCCTTGGAATGAGGGCATTTGGGAGGCGGTCTGGTAGCCTTCGCGCATGTGCGTTTGTGGCTCTAGAATCGATTCGCGAATGTACTGTGGATCGAATTTGAGATCCTCTCCTTTGGACCCCTTGAAGGTCTTGCCGTAGCTCTTGGCAAAACTCGGCCCGACGATGCTCTTGCCCTCTTCGGTCGAGTGGCATGAACTGCAGCCCAAGCGACGATACAACCAGTAGCCGTGGGCGACTGGATTGATCGGCGGCTTGGCCGCATCGGCCAACCACGCCTCATAGCCGGCTTGATCGTGCACGACGACACCGTGGCGTTTGATCATGTCGCTGTGCAAGTCACCGCAGTATTCGGCACAGAATAGGTCAAACTCCCCTTCCATAACCGGCTGAAACCACATTTCAACTACGCGACCGGGCACGATATCCGATTTCGCTCGGAAGGCCGGCACAAAAAACGCATGCAGCACATCTTCAGAACGCATATTCAAACGGATGGCTTGATTGTTTGGTAGATGCAACTGATCGCTGATAGCTCCGTTGGGATATTGGAATGACCAATCCCACTGTCGGGCCGTGACATTGATGTCGATGGTGTCCGCGGGCGGAGTGATCATGTCCATGTAGCCGTTGACCCCCTCAGCGAAGATCCAGCACACGATTAGAGACGGAATCACCGTCCAAGTGATCTCCAACGCATTGTTGTGTAGTGCGCGAGAATCCCCTTGGTAGCCCGGCCGACGCCTGAACTTGACGACGAAGATAACCATCGTCACCACTACTGCTACGAAGAAGAAGGCCGAAATATACAGAATGGCCATGTACAACCAATCGACATCCTTGGCAAACGTCGAGGCTGCCGGAGGAAACCAAAAGGTGGCGTGCTTATCCGCCAGTAGCATGGGAAAATCGATTGGCAACATAGGGATTATTTTACTGCTTGCGGCGAATCGGAGGAAACGTCTGATGGTGGACTATTGTATGGATCTGACGGCAGATGCCGAGATGGGTTGGAGCCACTGGTGCTCACATTGGCACAACTGCTCACTTCTGCCGCAGGTGCGTGTGCGGCTTGGAGCTGGTTTGCGTCGCTTGCAGCTTGGCCGGCCGTGCGCGACGCTGGACGAGCGGCGTTCGCGACTGGCCCCTGCGAATCTGCGGCAGTGGGAGTCGCGCCCGGTTGAGCTGTCATGGCTTGAGCCGGGCGGACTTTGCCGGCAAACCAAAACGGCAGCACGCTCCCGCACAGGAGTATCACAAATGCGCCGGCCGCCAAAGCTAACATGCGACGCGCGCTGGCAGTGTAGCGATTGGCCAACGGATCGTACATGTAGCACATTTGAATAAGCGTGTCGGCAAAGGACCGCGTCAATTTGCCTTCGGCCGCTTCGGCAATCGCCAGTTGGAACTGCTGTGGTTCAACTCCTAGCGACAGCAAGTATCGGCAGATTCTACCGTCAGCGCTCAGGAAGTAGGTCGCCGCAGCATGGTTGTAGCGTTGATTGGCTCGGTCATATGAATAGCGAAAGCCGACGGCATCGGCCAACTTAGCAATGTCAGCTTGCTTACCTGTCAGGAAGTGCCAGCCCTGCTGTGCTCCATCCCCGCTCAACAGGCCAGTGTACTTAGCCTTGGTGCGCGCCGCCTTCTCGGGTGTTTCGTTTGGATCGATGCTGACAGTCAACATTTCAAAGTCTTTGCCCAGTTCAGCACCGGACAACTCGCGCAGTGTATCGACCAGCATGTCGAGCTGAGCCACGCACAGCCCTGGACAATCGCTGTAGTTGAGCGTCATGACTATCGGCCGGCCCTGCTTGAAGTACCGGCCTAGGCCAACGCCCTGGCCCCGCTCATCTGTGAATACCAGGTCAAGCGGAATGAACTCGCCAACTCGGTTGTCGACTTTGATCGCCTGAGCTTGGGCCGGCAGCTCGTCTTTGAGCAGTTGCGCAGCCGAGGGCTCAGCTAGACTCAGGCAAGTCACCAAAGCCAGTAGCAGCTGTAACGGATTGGAAATAGAGCGTGTCATAATCAGTGCAGGCATGCAAACGTTTGCAAGTAAGTGTCCAGTGGTTCTCTAAAAGTTGGCGATCTCGTAGAACCTAACGACTACCTCTTTAACTACCTCCGTGCGTCCCGCTCGTCTATTGTTTCAGATCTCAGATGTTTATTCTCAGTTTTCAGTCTCGGTGCTGGTCTCCGCGTCCGCCCACTCCTTGAGCAAAAGCTGCCGAGCGCGAGCGACTGGAATATGCAATTGGTCTTCCATCTTCGGAGCTTCATCCGCGGCTGCGGGCTGTCCTGAAGCTGCAGGGACTTGCACCTTAGCAAAGTTTGAGACCTGAGCCTTCTGTCGCGCGATCTCCTTATCGGCCGAAACGTAACTGGCGTTGGTCAGCTTTCGCGACTCTTCGGCTTCAACCAAGCCGTAGCACAAAGCGCGCACTAGCAAAATAATCACTAGCAGAATGACTGTGCTCACGAAGGCCGCGTAGGCAATCGCACCTGTCTTTAAATCATCGTAGTGGGGCATCGTCTAAGCTCTTATTTCAATTATAGCGAGTTGCAAACAATTATTACTTTACAACGCCGGTGTGGTATGTGGCCGTTCGTCGCAGCCGCTAATGACAAACCACCCATGGGTATTAGGGTCCGACGTGGTAAGCCAACGATTCCGGCAACCAAGGATCCTTCACAGCCACAATAGGTGTCTCGCCGGCTCGCAATAGGAACAAGGCCATAAAAATCGAGACCATGCCGATCCAGCAGATGAAGTGCCCCAACACCAGCATGCCTGTGAGAGATGCCGCATTGGGCAGCACTAAAAACATCATGTCCAACCAGTGACCGACCAGAATCAACGCAGCCCAGCCAGCCATCAGGCGGCGATTGCGTCGGACGTGTCGCGAGATAGTGCCCAAGAGTGGTACCGCGAAGTGAAAGACCAAGAGCGACAAACCGACATACTGCCAGCCACCGTTTTGGCGCAGTTTGTACCACATGGTCTCTTCAGGAATGTTGGCGTACCACTGCAGTAGATACTGCGAGAAGGCGATATAGGCCCAGAAGACGATAAAGCCAAACTGGAACTTGGACATATCTTGATAGTGTTCGGTGGTTACCATACGCTCGATGCGACCACTGCGCTGCAAGCAGTAGCACAGCAGGATCATGACGGCAAAGAAGCTGAGCATGCCGGCGGCGAACAGGTACACGCCGTAAATCGTGCTAAACCAATCCGCCTCAGTCGACATGACCCAGTCGAAGGAAGCGAAGTTGAGGGCCAGCGCAAACAGGATGATCATCGGTCCGGCCCAGCGCTGCAGCGTCAGGCTGATCTGCGTATCTCCAGTTTCATCCTGCCGGCGGCTGAGTTTGAAGAACATCCTGGCGGCGATGATCCAGACGGTGAAGTAGACCAGTGTGCGGATGGTGAAGAAACTGGGGTTGAGGTACACCAGTTTGTTTTGCACGGCCTGCGACAGGCCGCTATCGGGTCCACCATTCCACGCGTACAGCGCTTGACTATCGGTGAACATGACCATTGCCAAGATGGGAATGAACAGCAGCGCCCACCAGGCAATCGTAGAGGCTAGCAGTTCGGCCAAGCGGCGGATCGACGAACTCCACGATGCCCGCACGAGGTGCGTCACCAGCACAAAGAATAGTGCCCCCAAGCAGAACGTCAGGCAGAACATGAAGTTGGCTAGATAGGAGTGGAAAAACACGCGGAAGCCCACATCGGGATTCGACTCACTGCCGGTGAAGTAGAACAGTCCCAGGCTGACCAATACGCAGACGGCTCCCACAGCAATCAGTACCGGAGCCATGCCGCGCCAGTGGGCCGGAATAGTCAAATTGTCATTCGGAATATTGGCTGCCATCATTTTGCCTGAAGTGTATACCAACCGTTGGATGATTGAATTGTGAGCGACGTGTGAAACAATTTTGCAGCCCAGCGCATGTGCTGCTCGGCTCGGCTGCCAGGACTCGTTTGTCTGCCTCTACGGAGCGATGTTGGTTCCGTCTGGAATGTCAGAGGCTTGGGCGTTTTGACTGCGCTGCAGCGCTCGCACGTAAGCCACGACGGCCCAGCGTTCTTTAGGCGAGAGCGACGCTGCGTAGCTGCCCATTTTGCCTTTACCGTGAGTGATCGTGTAAAAGATTCTCCCCACCGGCTGCTGCTGGACATCCGCCGCATGCAGGCTCGTCGGCGGGAACCAGGAGGACTGGTTCAGCTGCGCGGCGCGTTGAGCGACCAGACCATCGCCGTAGCCGTCGTAGCCATGGCACACCGCGCAGTTTTGTTCGAACTTGCGGCGTCCCAGCTCGAACAGCGCAACGTCTGCGGTGAGCGGCAATTCAGTCAGCCAGGCATAATTCGGCGTGCCCGCTGCGGCCCCGGCTGCGGCTTCGGCGGCTGAGTCGGTCGGCGCACTGGCATCTGCACTGGCATCTGCACTGGCATCTGCACTGGCATCTGCACTGGCATCCGTCGCGGGCTTGTCGGCTGGCTTGGCAACTGGGGCGGCGGCATCTTTGTCCTGTGGCTTTGGCTCGGCCGACGCTTTCTCTTCAGCAGCAGGTGCAGCCGGCTGTTCGGCTTCCGGCGGAGCTGCAGCTTTATCAGCTGGCTTCAGCTCGGCGGCTTCTTCGGTAACTGCTGCTGCGGGCTGTGCTGTGGCTGGTGCTGCGGGCTCGTCAGGCGTCGGCTCGGTGGCCTCTTCCGCAGCTGGCTCTCCACTAGCTGGCTCAGCAGGCTCTTCACTAGCTGGCGCAGCGGCGTCCTCGGCAGTTGCTGGCTCGGACGGTTCATCAGCTGGCGGCGCATCGCCCTCTTGCAAATATGCTACCAGCTTGGCACTCGTGGCCGCGTCGAGCATGGCCGCAGTTTGGTCCGGATCATAGCCCAGCTCGTATGGATCGGACAGACCTAGATCACCGCGGGCAATCGTACCGGGCACCGGTGGCCGCTGCACGCGTCCGTCGGCAAAGTTGGTGGTTCGCGACTGCGTCCGCTTGGCAGGCTGGAAGTCCATATCGAAGAAGACGTGCAAGCGACTCTCGCCGCTTCTGGCGTTGCGCATGTTCAGGACGATCGCGCCGGGGATCAAGGTTACCAAGATCATAGCCACGATGCCAAACACGATCGCCTTGGGAACCTCCGACGGACTTTCATCCTCGCGAACCTCTTCTACCGATAACGCGCCGGTGCTCGATAGCAGACTGTGCACCTTGTCCGAGTTAAAATACTTGTCGCGCGAGTCGATCCACAGAAAGAAGCGGTCGTCGGTCGTGCGATCGAACTTGGGGTTGGTAAACAGTGGATTGTTGAAACGAGGCAAGCCATTGAGGGCCAACATACCAAACACGGTCGTAAAGGCACTGAACAGAACCGTCAGCTCAAACGCGACCGGGATAAATGCAGGCCAGCTGGCATACGGCTTGCCCGAGATGATGTACGGATAGCTGACCGCATTCATCCAGTATTCCATCGTCAGCGCCACGGTCAGACCGGTGATACCAGCGATCAGCGACAGCCACGGCAAGATAGTCGGCTTGATGCCCAACGCGTCGTCAATGCCGTGCACGTGAAAGGGCGTAAACGCATCGGTGCGAGTATAGCCGGAATCGCGAACTTTGCGGGCAGCATCGAGCAACTGATGGTCATCAGCATACTCTGCGATCCAACCGAAAGCACGTGGCGGCTTTGCTGACTTTTTTGGTTTTTCGTGAGCGCTCATCTATTGGACAACCCAGGGGTCGGTGACTCTAAATTCTTTGAATAAAAAACTGCGCCGGTTGTGGCGGCAACGCTAGTGTTGGCCGGTTCGCTGCTTGTAGCGATGCTCGGAATGCTCATGCTGACTCATGGTCCATTTGATTTCGCCAATAGCGATGATCGGCAGAAAGCGCAAGAACATCAGGAACAGCGTGGTGAACAGTCCGAAGCTGCCAAGCAGCATTCCAAGGTCGACCCAAGTCGGAGAGAAGTATCCCCAGCTGGACGGCAAGAAGTCGCGACTGAGCGAAGTGATTACAATCACAAAGCGTTCAAACCACATACCGATATTTACGAAGATCGTCACGATCCACATCAACACCACATTGGTGCGGAAAATGCGGAACCAGAACAACTGAGGCGTGATCACGTTGCACGAGAACATGATCCAGTAGGCCCAGGCATACGGCCCGAAGGCGCGGTTGATAAACGCAAACAATTCATAGGGATTCTGGCTATACCACGCGATGAAAAACTCGGTGACATAAGCCAAACCGACCATCGAGCCCGTAGCCAAAATGATCTTGCACATGTTGTCCAAGTGACGCGGCGTGATCAGATTCTTCAAATTATAAATTGCTCGCACAGGAATGAGCAGCGTCAGCACCATTCCAAAGCCACTGAAGATCGCCCCCGCAACGAAGTAGGGTGGGAAAATCGTTGTGTGCCACCCGGGCACTTGAGAGACCGCGAAGTCAAAGCTAACGACCGTATGCACCGAGAGAACCAGCGGCGTCGCCAAAGCGGCCAAAATAGCATAGGCCTTTTCGTAACGCATCCAACCACGGGAAGATCCCGTCCAACCCAAACTGAGAATGCTGTACACCATCCGCCGCCATTTGTTCTTTGAGCGGTCGCGGAATGTTGCCAGGTCAGGAATCATGCCCATGTACCAAAACACCAACGACACCGAGGCATACGTACCAACCGCGAACACGTCCCACAACAGCGGACTACGGAATTGTGGCCACATCCATAAATTCAAACTGGGGTAGGGTGTGAGCCAGAACGCCAACCAAGCTCGACCAACGTGAATGCCCGGAAATGTCCCCGCACAAATGACCGCAAAGATGGTCATGGCCTCTGCCGCACGGTTAATTCCCGTCCGCCAATCCTGCCGGAACAAAAACAAAATCGCACTAATCAACGTACCAGCGTGGCCGATACCCACCCAGAATACAAAGTTGACGATTGGCCAGCCCCAGTAGACCGGCGCTTGGTTACCCCACACGCCAACACCCGTCACGATCAAGTAGCCGATCAAGCCCCCAAACATCATCATCAGTGGCACTGAGATAGACAGCGTGATCCACCAAATGAGCGGTTGTGGCTCTTCGCTGATGCGCGAAACCATTCGCGTCACCGACGCGTATGTTTGATTCCCAGTGACTAGCGGCGTGCGCCGACCGGGGATGTCAATGGTGTTGTCAATTGTAGGACTAGCTATGCTCGCCATGGGCCACGCCAGATTCCGTTTCTTGGGATATGGTTAAAATCTAAATCAATTTCGGGGCCGCTAGGGCCTGGGTAAGGCAGGCTCAGAAGCGGACGGGTCGCGGGACTCGCACGCTAGGAACTTGCACTTTCTCTTTCACTCGCAAGCTGGAAGCTTACGCCACTGGGTCGCTAACTAGGCGTGTTCTTTGTCGGCTGCGCCTTCGTGAGTATGCTCGCCGCCATGCGGTGCATGGTGCGCTTCCTCGAGCTGGTGGGCTAACTTCAAACGCGGATGAGTATTGCGGACACGGACCAAGTACAGCGTGCGAGGCTTGATGTTCAGCTCGCCCAACATGGCGTAAGCTCGGACATCGCTCTGCAACTTTGAAACTTGGCTATTTGGATCCTTCAAGTCACCAAACACAATGGCCTGCGTTGGACAGGCGGCTTGGCAGGCAGACTGAATCTCGCCGTCCTCGACCGCGCGGCCTTCGCTACGCGCATGGATCTTGCCGTTCTGCACTCGCTGGATGCAGTAGGAGCACTTCTCCATCACGCCCCGGCCACGCACAGTTACTTCCGGGTTCAAGACAAGCTGTTGCAGCTTGCGGCTGGCCTCTTCCAGCTTGCCCTTCTGCTCCCAACCGTAGAAGTAACCGTATTCGGTGTTGTAGTTAAAGTAGTTGAAACGTCGCACTTTGTAGGGACAGTTGTTACCGCAATAGCGAGTACCGATGCAGCGGTTATAGGCCATGGCGTTGATGCCCTCTTCGGTGTGGACCGTCGCGGCCACCGGGCAAACCTGTTCGCAGGGAGCCGTTTCGCAGTGCACGCAGGCAACTGGTTGATGCACGATCTGCGGCGTTTCCATCTCACCACGGAAGTAGCGGTCGACGCGAATCCAGTGCATCTCGCGACCGTTGCTGACCTGCTCCTTGCCCACGACGGAAATATTGTTTTCCGACTGGCAGGCGACAACGCAAGAACTGCAACCGATGCATTTGTTCAGATCGATCGTCATACCCCATTGGTACGGAACCGTGGGATCGCTCTCGAACTTGTTCATCGGCTCTTCCCACAGCGATTCAAGCGGTGGGTGGTGCACGCCTAGGTGGTCGATGTACTCAGCGCCTCCTTCGTCGACTTGTTCGATAGTCCCTTCGCGGACCAGCATGCCGGCTCGATCGGCGGTTTCGTTGAGTCCCAGTTCGTCGATCGCAAAGTGGTCTTGAGTGGTGGCTAGCTTGTATGGCCGCGAGGTCTCGCGCGCATCGATGCCGGTGGCGATCGTCAAGCTATCGAAGGTTCGCAGCGGGGCGACATCATGGCCCACGACAACTTGTTTGTTGCTGTTGACGGCTTCGTCGCGGCATACCCGGCCGTAGCCCAAGTGAGCAGTGATCGATCCATGAGCTTGTCCGGGCATGATGAACACAGGCAGTTCTAGCACCACGCCGCCACGCTCTAGACGGACGATTTCAGCTTGCCGCAAATTCAACGTCTTGGCCGTTCGTGGGCTCATAATGGCGGCGTTGTCCCACACCAATTTGGTCATCGCCTGTGGCAACTCTTGCATCCACACGTTCTTGGCGAAGCGACCGTCGTAGAGAGTGTCGCTGATAGTGAAGACAACCTCTAAATCGCCGCGGGTGACGGACTCCAGGTCCAGCTTGCCCTCAGGCAGTTGTCCATCAACGCTTAGACTGTCGGTGAACGGCTCTGTCGACACATCGGTCAGGTAGCCACTGTGCAGGGTCTCACGCCATTGCCGGGCGGCCAACTGGCCACCAGCCACTTGACCAGCGGTCGCTTTGACGATTTCCTCGCCGCTCTCGGACTGCCCGTTGAGCAGCGACAGCACCTCGATTGGGCTCTTGCCCTCGAGCAGCGGCAAAATTTGTGGTTGCCCTACACCGTAGCTGCCATCGACACCACGCACGTCCCCCCAGCACTCCAGTGGATGGGCTAAGCCAACATTCCACTTGCAGACGGCAGCCGTTTCGTCGTTAAACTCTGCCAAGTAGACCGAGTGCTCGATACCTGCCAACGCCGCGGCCAGCTTAACGTCTCCGGGAGCCGTGTAGGCCGGGTTGTCCCCTAAGATCCAGACGGTATCGATAGTTCCCTTGGTCAATGTGTCGGCGAACTCAGCCAGATTGATGGGAGTGACGCCTGCGATAGCCGTGCGGCTCGGACGCAGCTGGACCGACTTGCCGATATTTTCCAGTTTTTGGTTCAGTCGCAGTGCGGCCAACTGCACATCCACGGGTTGATGCGCGCCGACGGATACGAGCCCTTGGCCCTTGTGCTTGACGAGATCCTCGGCCATGGCATCAACAAAGCGCTGCAACTGCTCGGCGCTTGGGACCTGATCGAAGGCCGCTTCTTCTTCTTTCGCCGCTGCTGTGGAAGAGCCATCGGCCAGCAGTTCATCGACACGCTTTTCGAGCCGTGCCAGAAAGGCACCGATCTGCGAACTGCGAACTGCCAGACGAGAATCGGCTGCGGCTCCGGTCAGCGAGTGACGCGACTCAACCGCGTACAGCCGGTTCATCTTGCCGGCAGTCGGCGTACGGCCCTTGGAGAACTGGCGCGCGTACAGCGCCATGCCGGGATCGTTGCCCAGCAGATCGCTATCGAGACAACAGATGATCTTGGCGGCGCTCAAGTCGAGCAGCAGCTCTGCGGGCTGGCCGACGGCCTGAGTGCAGGCTGCGTTTTGATGGGCGTTATCCAGGGACGAATAGGTGGCCACGGTCGCTTTGGGCAGCCGCTCGACGGTCTGGCGAACCATGCGATTGAGCGATGGAGAGAGCGATGGAGACATGAGAATCGCCAGCGATTCGCCCTGATTAGCCTGCAGCTGCACCAAGCGATCCTGGGCATACTCGGCGAATGCCTGCCAGCTCGATGGCTGAGCTAGGCCGTCAGAGACGCGCATGACTCCGTGGACTCGATCCGGATCATACAGACCCAAGATGCAACCCTGCGAGAACACATCGGTCCCAGCGCTGGCGAAACGCGACTTGCCATTAGAAATGTCGTTTGGCTCGGAGGCCCGCATCACTGGGTGATCTGGATTGCCCTCGATCTTGATCGGGCGGCCATCGAGATTGGTGGCCAGCAAGTGCACGGCGCGGCCGGCCAGTTCAAAGTTCGTAGCATAGTGCTTAGGACGGCCAGGCGTCGCCTCATCGGGGCGCACCACGAAAGCAGCAAACTCGTTGGGCCCGTAGCGGCAACCGGCTACTCCACCCAGGGCCAGCGAGGCGCTCATCAGCTTGAGCCACTTGCGGCGCGAGACGCCCTCGGGAAATTCCGAGGCAGCGCTGGGGAACTCACGATGTAAAAACTGCTCGAACTCGGGCGTCTGCTGCAACTCGTCCATGCTGCGCCAGTATGGAGAGCCTGACGCACCAGGCGTTACTGTAGCGACACCACCGGCACCGACTCCGCTCGCACTGGCGTTCGCGGAAGGACTGCTCGCGTCATGACTGATAATTGGAAGCTGCTTGGCCTGCATCTTTTTTGCTTGTCTAGTGTTTTATTGAGATGACCGTCGAAATTGGCTCGCTGCGTGGCCCGCAAGGGTGCTCAGCAAGTTAGCTCAAAAGCCGAAAACTCGATAGGATCGGGCTAGCGGTGGCACACGGCACAGTTTGTCTTGGGATGAATGTCCAACTCTTTGCGGAGTTTGGCGCCAATCTCCTCGCGAGTCCCTTCTCCTTCTTCAGGCTCCCAGTCGAGTTTGGTGATAAACTCCACAGGACGAATATGTGCGTCGGGCTCGCGGTGGCACTCGATGCACCAAGCCATCGACAATTCTTTGGCTTGAAAAACTTTTTCCATAGTATCGATGCGACCGTGGCAACTGACACAGCTCACGCCCCGATTGACGTGAGCGGAGTGGTCAAAGAACACGAAGTCGGGCAACTTGTGAATCCGTAGCCAAGGGATCGACTCGTTCGTCTCCCAGCTCTCATGCACTGCCCGCAGCTTGGAGCTCGTGGCATGCACGCTGCCCAGCAGCGGAACGCCCTCGGGACCGTTCGGACTGTGGCAATTGATGCAGGTTGCCGTGGGGGGAATTGTTGCCTGAGCCCCCTTCTGCACATTGACGTGGCAGTAGCGACAATCCATCTTCAGCTCGCCCGCGTGCAGCTTGTGGCTAAACGGCACCGGCTGAGTAGGCATGTAGCCTGGATTGAGCGTCACCGGATCGGTGGCTCCCAGGAACATCACCCCGGCGTAAGCTCCCCCTGCCAAGGCAAACATACCGAGCATGGGGAGGAATTTATTTGTCCATCGTGGAAATAGGAATCGAGTCATAGCCCTGACGATGATTTGGGTTCCTGCCGTGCAATGTCGAGAACACGACGTCGAAAAGTGTCGACCCAGGATGGGCGTCGAGGCGACGGCGTGAGCAACAAGCCGCACAGTATCACGCGACACTTGGGTTTTGTTAAGACCACCCTGAGATGAAAGCTGGGAAGAGCTACGCGACAAAACGTCGCACTGCCCCCCCATCAGACTCACTACTGGGTCGTTTATTAGGGTCATATCGGCCGTGACCGGCTCTTTCAGTTCCCCTGCCTGTCCCCAATGCTCCATTTTCCCATAAATTGTTGACACTTGAATGTTTGGCGAATTATCATTGCATGATTGACTCGGTCTCCTTCTCTCCCGTTGTGGCACGTCGGCATTTCCATTTGCACCGACCACTGCTGCGCACACGATCAGGGTATGTCGCATGACACTGCTTGGAAAAGTATTCACCGGATTGATATTTCTCCTATCGGTCATTTTCTTTTCGTTGGCTGTGGTAGTAAACGCTTCCCACATCAACCAGAAGACGCTGGCCACGAAGTATCAAGCCGAAGCACAGGCGGCTCAACGCAAAAACACGGAATTGACCAGCTTGCTTGAGCAGACCAAAGACGAATTGGCTGTCGAGCAACTCGCTCGCCGATCCGTCCTGGGCGCCCTGCAAACGCAACTCAGCCAAATCAAGGCGGTGCTCCAAGACAAAGAGAAGGAACTGCAAAACGCCCAGGCCTCCTTGACTCAGTTTGTCAGCACCGAGAAGCAGACCCAAGCCGAACTGAAGGCCCGAACCGAAGACAATGAACTGCTGCGCAAGCAGATGGTGGACGCCCGCGAAGACCGCAATCAACTGTTCCAGCGCCTGGTGAGCTCGACGGATCAGTTCAACCGACTGCAGGGGATCTATCAAAGCGTGCGCGAACGCGAACGCGCGATGGCCGCTCAACTGTCGGCAGCATCGGAGAAACTAGAGAAAATCGACATTCGCCCTGAAACTCTAATGACAGCGCCGCCGGTTAAAGGACGCGTAACGGCAGTATCCACCACAGGC
Organism: uncultured Pirellulaceae bacterium; assembly: GCA_934278005.1. Lineage (GTDB taxonomy): Bacteria > Planctomycetota > Planctomycetia > Pirellulales > Pirellulaceae > Aureliella. The sequence goes on from CAKQWG010000014.1 coordinate 28,463, forward strand.
CTGGTCGAAGTCTCCTTGGGACGCGACGACGGCATGCGTGAAGGCTTTACGCTGGAGGTGCATCGCGATGGACAATACCTCGGTCGGCTCAAGGTAAAGACGGTTGCCGATAACAAATCGGTAGCCGAGATCATGACCGGCTACCAAAAAGGCTATGTTCGCGAAGGCGACCGCGTCGATTCGAAACTGTTCTAGTTCAGCTTCGACTCGCCCCACTGAAACGTATCCTCCTCCTCTTTTGGATTAGCAACGCACATGGCTACCGGCAACCAGCCCAAACAACCCTATACGGTATACACCGTGATGCTCATTGCATCGACGCTGCTTATGCTCGTCGCCTGTATCTTGATGGGTATCGAATGGGCCCGCTTTAGCTAAGCGGCCGAGGCTATCGCAGCTTTCAGCTGGTCTAAGCTGCTAGCTTGCGAAAGTGGCGTAAGCTGCTAGCTTGCGAAAGTGGCCTAAGCTTCTAGCTTGCGTTCAAAAG
>CAKQWG010000015.1 GCA_934278005.1 uncultured Pirellulaceae bacterium
CGAAGAAGACGAGGACGAAGAACAACAAGAATGAGTGAGCAGCAGATTAATAAGGCTCTTCGCGACCGTGAGAAAGCCGAGTACCGACGCGGAGCGTCGGGCCACACTAACGAACCGGCCCTACTGTGGTCGAGCCTAGATGAGGACAGAGTAACCAGCGTTGCTCTGGGTCACATGCTTAACGAAGTGCTGGCACGGGAGGCATTGCGAGCGGTTTGGCTGCGCGCGGACGATCACGCCCATCTATTGCAACTAATCGCCGCAGAGACTTTGGGCCTAGTGCTGTGGACGGTGCACTCTGAAGCTCAACTGCCACGCATCTGTGAATCGCTGGGCGACGTGCGCGAACGCTCACCGCAAGTGATCTGCGTGGTCTATGCAGAGCAGCTGTACTGGAAGCTGCTGCCAAGCCTATTTGAAGCGGGGGCGCAGCTAGTAGCTGCCGATGTGCCCAGCCTGCAGCGCGGGCTTGAAGGTGTGGTCCGCTCGGCGCCTCGCTCGCAACGTGGCCTGCACCCGCTCACCAGCGGCCTAGCGGAACGTCTCGAACAGTATCTCGCGCCGGCGCCGCACGGCTGATTAGCCGGGTGCCCAAAACGACAACTCCCGGCTAACATAGGTAGATGGCGTCCCGATGAATCATCCGTATTCATCCACGGCAAAATTGATCTGCGGCGGACGCGGGCCACGCAGTGCACCCCTTCCTCTACAAGCTGCCGAACATTGATGAGCGATTCAAATGAGATTCAGGACAAAATACGCGCCAAGCTGGCCGCCCTGCGCGATCCGGAAACCGGCCGCGAACTGAGTAAATCGAATCAAGTCGAGTCGATCGCGGTCGACGGTGACCAAGTCGCTTGTACCATCCGTCTGACCACTCATAGTTGGCCGATCAAGGACGAATTTCAGGAGAAGGTCGAAGAGTCCATCCGCAGCGCATTTCCTGCGGCCGGCGCGGTTACCGTCAACATTGAACCTCTCGACCGACCACCCGTGGCTATCGGACAGATAGGCTTGCAGGCTCGCAACGTAATCGCGGTCGGTTCAGGCAAGGGAGGCGTAGGCAAGAGCACGATCGCCACTTCCATCGCGCTGAGTCTGGCCCAGGCGGGCGCTAAAGTCGGCTTGATGGACGCCGACGTGTACGGGCCCAGCGTGCCGCACTTGCTGGGGATATCAGGCCGGCCAGAAGTCGTAAACGGCAAGATCCGACCGATCTATTTTGGTCAGATTCCGGTGATGTCGATGGCTTTTTTGATCGAACCCGACCAAGCCGTGATCTGGCGCGGGCCAATGCTCCACGGTTCGATATCGCAGTTTCTTAGGGATACCTACTGGGGTCCGCTGGATTACCTGATTATCGACATGCCGCCCGGAACGGGCGATATCGCGCTGACGCTTTCGCAAATGATTCCGTTGACCGGTGCGGTCGTGGTCTGCACACCCCAACAAGTAGCTTTGCTCGATGCTGTAAAAGCCATCGCTATGTTTCGCAAAGTGAAGATCCCGGTGCTGGGGATGGTCGAGAACATGAGTGGCTTCGTCTGTCCAGACTGCGGCAAGCGCTACGATATTTTTGGCCGGGGCGGTGCGCGAGAAAAAGCGGAGGAGATGGATGTGCCTTTCCTGGGAGAAGTGCCGCTCAACATTCAGCTCCGCGAGCAGTCTGACACGGGCAATTTGAGCGACGCGCTGGAAGATCCGATCTGCAAGTCAGCGCTCGATAAAATCGTTCGTTCGATGGTCCGGCGGATTGGCCAGCGGGCCGCGGAAGCGCCCACTGGGGCAGCCCTGCCGGTGCTGTAAAACGCCCAAGAGGTGCTGGAGATGGAGCTAGCCGAACTTTTTGATCAAGTCCTGCGGCAGCTCCACTGGGGACAGGTTCATAGCGGTGCGGATTCGGTGCATCTCCCCTGCCCCGAGTCCAATCCTGACCATGCGTGCAGTCCTAACTATGAATCCACCGCTGACCATGCGTGCCGTCGTGCCCACGCGTCTCCTTCCGGCCAGTGCTTGTTGCGCGCCTGCCTTGAGCCCGATGGCTCGGCACAATCTTGTTCAGGCCAGGACTGTCTAGGTCGAGTGTATCTATCTGGCCAAGGTCGCGCGCACATTGGCGGCTTGGTGCGCGACGGCTGGACACTTCGCAGCCGTTGGCCGCGCGCTTGGTGCCCCTCGATCGATCGCTGGATAGGCCGGCGACTGGTTTTGGGGCACGCCAGTCTGTTTGCTGCACACACGCGGCTGATCAGCCTGGTCAGCTCGCGGCTGGGACGCCATGGCAGCCTGCAGCCCGATTGGCCGCACTGGCTCGACGGTGCGTTGCGCTACGCCCAGCGACAGCGGGAACGTTTGTTGATCGTTCCCGAGACCACATTGGCGGCGACGGTCGAGCACTTCGCGCGCGTCGCGGACTTACCGCGCACCACGCTGCGCTGTTCCGCGCAGTCGGATCCCAGCGAGTGGCTGTGCAGCGGGCTGTCTTCACTTGCATCGCCCGCCCGCACTGCGACGGGCTGGGAGAGCTGGCCAGGTGAGCCCTTAGAATCCCTGTGGCTTTCGCCGCCTCTTCAAGAGCCCGAGCACAACTTGCAGACGCTGCCGCTGCAGGATCGTTTGTCGTTGGCATTGGCTGATAGCGTATTGGCGCTGAGCATCCGAGCTGCCGGCAATCTAGAACGACTCGTCGCGCAGCGGTTGCAAGACTCGCTGTTCCCACCGGGCAGCGTTTTTGTAACGCTCCCTCGCTGTTCCGTAACGCTCCCTGGCTGTGGCGCAACGCAAGGTTCGTCTAGCTGCGGAGCTCAGGAAAGACCTAGTAAGCCGCCTCGCGACTGGCTTCGGCAAGGGGCTGTCGGATGGGTCGCATCTCAAGCTCGGCCAAGTGCTCGCAGCCCGCTCAGCCATTGTGCGCCAGTGTGGCCCGACGCTCCGCCGTCGGCAACCAACCACCCTGTGCAACCACCTAAACAATCTACCGCTGTGTCAGTGTGGCCCGACGCTCCGCCGTCGGCAACCAACCGCTCTGTGCAACCACCCAACCACTCTGTGCAACCACCTAAACAATCTACCGCTGTGTCAGTGTGGCCCGACGCTCCGCCGTCGGCAACCAACCGCCCTGTGCAACCACCCAACCACTCTGTGCAACCACCTAAACAATCTACCGCTGTGTCAGTGTGGCCCGACGCTCCGCCGTCGGCAACCAACCGCCCTGTGCAACCAACCAACCACCCTGTGCAACCACCCAAACAATCTACCGCTGCGCCAGTGTGGCCCGACGCTCCGCCGTCGGCAACCGACCAGCCTGTGCAACCGCTGTGGCAGTTAACTTGTCCACTGCCAGCGCATTGGCGGCAGCTAGCAGCAGACGACGCCTGGCCCTATTTGGTTCACTGCACGCGCGGCACGGTGGGGCCATTTCCCGAAGAAAGTCTGGAGAGTTTCCGTGAGCGAGTGTGGCTGCGGGGAGACGCTGTTGCTCTGCAGCCGCTGGAGACGCTGGCCCGCATTTGTCGAGAGCGGCGACTGCGTTCAACGTGTGGCATCACGCGTACCGCCACTCCCTGCGTGAGCTTCTCTGCAGTACCGCTCGTACCGCTGCTGCGCCGCAGGACCTTTCAAGCTCACCTCGGCCGCTGGGATTGGGAGCCATATGGGCTGCTGATTTGCCTTCAGCCATTGATCGACGCGGGAGCCGCGCCGGTCATCTACGGCAGCCAAGCTGAGTTCCTCAAGCTTCCTACCGAAAAGCAACCGCTGTTTCAGCCTGACCACCGCAAGTCTGGGAAATCGCACAAGGCCGCCTGGACTGAGGAGCGCGAATGGCGCGTACTGCACGATGTCGATCTACGGTCGTTGCCCTTGGACTCGGTGCGCGTGTTTACTCGCACGCGTCGCGAGGCCGAGCAATTGGCCCAGCATGCGGCGTGGCCCGTCCTTTGGGCGGAGCCCGAAGAGCGCGTGTAGGTGCTAGATCCTAACGAGCGAATTTCGATTACAATTAGCCGTAGTTCGCCTGTCATTTGACGTCGACCCTCCGACCCACCTAATGTTTTTCCCACCTTGAGGAACCCCAGTATGTTACGAACCTGTTTCGCCCTTTCGGCAATTTGCCTCGCACTCGCTATCGCTAGCCATCAGGCTACGGCTCAGGATAGAGCGCGCGCCACACCAGACGGCTTTACTGCGCTGTTCAACGGAAAGGATTTCGACGGTTGGCACGGCCGGCCTCACTTGGATCCTCGCCAATGGGAAGCGACCGCACAAGACAAGAAGGATGAGTGGCAGAAGGAAGTCCAGCAGCACTGGTCGATCAAGGACGGCGTCATCGTCAACGATGGCCACGGGGCCTATTTGTCGACCGATAAAGAATATGGGGACATCGAGCTGCTGATCGATTACAAGACGGTTGCCAAGGCAGATAGCGGAATCTATTTGCGCGGCACGCCGCAGGTCCAGATCTGGGACACCACCGAAGAAGCCAAATTCTCGTTGGGTGCCAACAAAGGTAGCGGCGCGCTATGGAATAACAGCCCCGGCGCGGCGGGCAAAGACCCGTTGGTCTTGGCCGACAAACCCTTTGGCGAGTGGAATTCGCTGCGCATTGTACAAGTCGGCGCGCGGACGAGCGTCTGGCTCAACGACAAGCAAGTCGTCGACTTTGCAATCATGGAGAACTACTTCGATCGCGAATCACCACTGTTTGCCAAAGGGGTAATCCAACTGCAAACTCACGGCGGCGAAATCCAGTGGCGCAACTTGTTCGTGCGCGAGATCCCCACCGAAGAAGCCAACAACTGGCTGCGTGAAAATGACAAAGCCGAGTACACGTCGCTGTTCAATGGAAAAGACCTGAGCGGTTGGAAGGGTGCCACCGGCAATTACGAAATCGTCGAAGGAGCCATTCGTTGCAAACAAGGTCATGGCGGTGTGCTCCACACCAGCGAGGAATATGGCGATTTCACTGCCCGAATGGAGATCTTCATTCCTGCCGGCGGCAACAACGGTTTAGCTATCCGCTATCCAGGCGAAGGCGATACGGCCTATGTCGGCATGTGCGAACTACAAGTGCTCGACAACGACGCTGAGAAATACGCGAAGCTCGATCCACGCCAGTATCACGGTTCCGCCTATGGTATGCTGGCTGCCAAGCGTGGTTATCTACGGCCGACAGGCGAGTGGAACTACCAGACGGTGACCGTTAAGGGTTCGACGATTCGAGTCGAACTCAACGGCAGTGTGATTCTCAATGGCGACTTGAGCAAAGTCACCGAGTTCATGGCCAATAGCCCACATCCAGGCAAGGATCGCACGAAAGGCTACTTCGGTTTCGCTGGGCACAGCGACCCGGTTCGCTTCCGGGCTATAGAGATTCGCAGCGAGTAGCACTCGCTCGCTGTCACAGGCCTACCCTCGCCTGGGACTTGAACTTGAACTTGGTCCTCGCCCTGATCCTAGGGCGAGGATGAGCGAATGGGCGACGAAGCGCGTGAGCCACGCGATGCTAGCGTCGATCGGTGGCTACGATTTGGCCGACGATGATCCAGACGCCCACGAAGAATGCACCGAGCATTGCGTGAAACCATTCAAGTGACATATTCGATTGCCTGCGCTTAGTAGAAAACAACTTGTCGCGTCGTCCTTGCGCAAACCCATGTGGATTCCGATCCTGAATCCAGCTCTACGATACGTATTGAGTGTAGGAAAGAAAACCTTTTTTGGCTCGTATTATTTCGCCGAAAGAACTCAGACAGCGGCAGAAATATTTTTTGGGCCTGAGTCACAGCTATTACTGCCCGAGCCTACGCAGTCGGCAGAGTTTAGCTGGTCGTCAGCGTCGCGTCCGATGGCCAAGCCCACAGGCCCAGCCGCCGGATCAGTCGTTGATCTGGAATAGCCGCCGCAGGGCATCGACCATCGTCGCATGATGCGAGCTGTCGGTATTCTCACGCAGGGCTGTCAGAGGCGGGTGGAGTATTTTATTAACCAAGCGGCCGAAGGCTACGTCGATGTCCTTGATCGTTTGCGGATCGACGCCGCGGGCTTCAAGTTTGTTGACTAAGCGGCGAAATTCGTCTGCCTTAACCCCTTCAGCTTGTTCGCGCAATTTCTTTATCGTAGGCGCCGAACTGCGATAGACACTCTCGCCGAGGAACTTGCGAATCTCGCTATCGACGATCTGCTCGGCCTTGGGCCACTCGTGCTGGCGAGCTTGGATATTGCGGTCGCAGACTTGCTGCAGATCATCCACCGAATACAGATACACATCCGATAAGTCAGCGATGGAGCGTTGAAAGTCTCGCGGTACCGCCAAGTCGAGAATCAACACCGCGCGACTGCCGCGTTTGCTGCGAATGGCCTTGAACCGCTCAAGCGTCATGATTGGCTCGCTAGAGCTGGTCGTGGAGACGACCAGGTCCGACTCGGCCAGACATTCATCGAGCTCTTCCCAGGGTCTAGCCTCCGCCTTGAACTGCTTGGCTAAATCGGCAGCTCGCTCTGGATTGCGGTTGACGATTCGCACCGACTTGGCTCCCGCATCGATGAGATAGCGCAGGGTCTCCATGCCCATGTCACCGGCACCGATCAGCAAAATCCGTTTGTCATCGAAACGTTCGAAAAAGCTGGCCGCGATTTCGCTCACTGCCACGCTCGGAACACTGATTCGACGGCGATGAATCTGAGTCTCATTGGCCACGCGGCGAGCGACTACGGTGGCACGCTGAAAGGCCTGGTGCATAAGAGTACAAGCCGTTTCGCCCTGGCAGGCCAATTCGTAGGCTGTTTTGACCTGCGACAGAATTTGAGCTTCACCGACGATCATGCTATCTAGGCTCGCGGCCACCATAAACAGATGTTTGAGCGTGTCAGGCCCACTGGCAGAGGTCAGCTGCTGACTCACCTCGTCAAACTGCACCGCATGATATCCGGTTACAAAATCGCCCAGAGCGCTTGGGCTGGGCAGGCGTTCCGCGTTAGCGCTGGCACAATACAACTCCACGCGATTGCAAGTGCTCAACAGGACGGCTTCGGTCTCGGGAAACCGCATACAGAATTTGCGCAGCGCATCGATGACTTGTTCCGTGGAAAAAGCCAGCTTCTCGCGGACATCTAAAGGCGCGTGATGGTGGCTCCAGCCTACCATAGACCAGTGCATCACCAGTGCGTCTCCAAAACAGAGACGCTAGTGACAGCCTGCGTGGCTTGTCCGTGCGATCCATAGAGAACGACGGCCAACACCAGTACCATGAAGAGGAAATTGGCGATCGCTAGATAGGCGCTCCGCCGCCCGCCAAGGGCTCCACGCGAGGCCAGCTCCAACGTGGCTGCGAGTAGCACCCATATGAACAGCGCAAACGTAAATACAATTCCACCACTGAACCATGCTATCTGACCCTCGCGATTGAAATTGAGCACGATGCCTGAAATCAGCCCGATGGCCAGTCCCAACAAGCTGGCAAAAATGCTCAGCCGATTCATCGACTGAAGAAATTCCAGAGTGGGAAGTTTGATCCGGGCACGCATCGCCCGACGTGACTTCAATAGATAGGATTGAATCAGATACATCGATCCGAAGGCCGAGCCCAAAGCGATGAACATCGTGCTGACCAACAGCCCGACACCATGAATGATGCGCCACAGATTGATCGTGGTCTCTGGATTGAAGGCTGGCGCCCCACGCAGCAGCAGCCCCAGGCCGATGAGCGTCAGCACCAGCGGTATTAAGAATAAACCGATCGACCCGTTGGGATTGCGGATCGTCAGGACTAGGCAGGCTAGGGCGAGTCCCCAGGCGCCCAGCACAGTCCACTGAAACCAATTGGACAATAGTTGGGGTGGGTCGCCAGCAGGCCCAAGCGTTAAAAACTGGTTAAAGATAAACAGGCTGTGGGCGACTAATCCCAGCACTAGAACGCTCACTAACAGCAGATTTCGCCCTGGGAACTTGAGATAGATGCGCGCCGCTTCGAGCCCCAGCACCAGTAGGTAGCTGAGCAAGAAACAGGACACGGTAACTCCGGCAAGCACGGCGAGAACTTTCAAACGAATGCCAAAAGATCGGTTGCCAATCCGTATCAATTATGGCTCAAACCCTACCCTAAGCAGTACCCCACTCATGGCGATAGATGTCGCCATTGGCTTCTAGCGGCATTTGCCGGCCCTCCGGACGCGTGTTCGCGCTCGCCTAGGCCGGGCATAGATGGTGCGGCTAGAGCCTCAACGTCCACGACCACCCTCTCACCCTCCCGGTGAGGGGAGGAATGGCAATCGCTACGTACTAGATCGATCGGCGAGCAGCGCCGGCGCGTCTTCGAGCCTGTTAGATGGCAGGGAGACCGAGCTCAGTCCCACTCCTCTTCTTCGTCCTCTTCATCCTCGTCATCGTCGTCCCAGTCGTCGTCCTCTTCATCATCATCCACGGCGTCGACGTCTTCTTCGTCCTCTTCGTCAAGGTCATCATCCTCGCCGTCGACCTCTTCCCAGTCGGCATCTTCCTCGAGGTCTTCTTCGTCCTCGCTCTCCTCTTCGTCGTCGCTCTCTTCGTCGTCGTCATCCCAATCGTCATCATCGTCGAAGTCGTCATCGACATCGTCGTCTTCATCATCATCGTCGGCATCGAAATCATCGTCATCATCATCGATGGCAGATGGCACCAATGATTGCTCATCCAACAGGGACTCGTCCACGTTGTGTGCATTTCTCTCGAGCAGCGCTGCGGCAGTAAAACTCATCTTCACAGTGGACTCCTTTGACTCCGAAACTAAATCTGCATGTTCTTGATTGGCCAACGCCAACAGGTCTTGATTAACCCAAGCTATCCGGGGTAAGCGATCGGCAGATCGCAAACCAAACATTTGTAAAAATCGCCGAGTCGTCCCATAAAGATAGGGTCGCCCCAACTCTTCGCTACGGCCGCTGATGCGAACCAAGTCCAACTCCATCAATTGTTTGAGCACTTCGCTGCAGTTGACGCCGCGAATGGCTTCTACATTAGCTCGTAACACTGGTTGGCGATAGGCAACCAAAGCTAAAGTTTCCAAAGCAGTCTGGCTAAGTTTTAACGCGCCAGGAATGTGCGACAAGCGTCTGAGCCAGGGAGCGAAGTGCGAGCGGGTCATCATTGCGTAGCCGCCAGCCACCTCTTCGATCCGATAGGCTCGTCCCTGACTATCCAATTCCTGGTTGATTTGGCGGATTAGTGTACGCGCTTCCGTAGCGTCCGCCAACCCAGCTAGCTTAGCCAATTTGCGACTAGTTTCCCCCTCGGGTGACAGAAAAATCGCCGCCTCCAGACGCCGCCGCTTATCCTCTACCGATTGCTCTCCCTTCAGGTTGGTCTTAGGAGATTGTACTCGCCCATCGGCGAGCAAGTGGTGTATAAAAAACCACCGCCTCAAGCTGCTCGAATTGCCGCTTGAACCAGTCCACGCTGCCCCCAACTGATTCGTGCTGCGAGCGCTGCTAAGCGACGCCCGGCGGTCCAATAGCTGAGGCTGCGGTGGGCGGGTATTCTGTGATTTAATATTTCTTCGCATTTGCATAACCCATCCATCCCTCGATCCCGTGGCGTAAGCTTCTAGCTTGCGTCCCTTTCCACTGGTCGGCAAGCAGGATGCATACCCCACTGGCTGGCAAGCAGGATGCATACCCCACTCCACACCATCGTAACCGAACTCCGCCGCAGCGGAACTCGCCAAGAATTACTAACTAGTGCATGCCCATGTCCAGCTCTCTACCAACTCTCAGCTCACAGCCCGAACTCCCCGCCGCGCGCGGGCGACCGCAATTGAGGAAATGGCTGATCGCAGGGACGGTCAGCTTGGCCCTGCTGATCGTCGGGATAATCTATTACCAGGCGACCTATGTCAGTGGTCTGGAACTCAATTCGCATACTTGGGAGCAGCGCGTGTTCGCTTTGCGGCGCGATCCTGTGACAGGTTGGCAGCTCGGGGGAGTGCGTCATAATGACCCAGCCGACATCGATCTAAGGACTACGGTAGCCAATCCGCGTGCCAAAAAATTGGACCCTTCGATACAGAAACATTTTGTACCACTGCCCGATACGCCGCTTCGCTGGGATCTCGTACACCTGGATCAGAGTGAATTGCCTGGCGCCCGAGCTAGCATTCTGGTCGAATTGCTAGCCGCCGTCGACCACACGCAACGGCCCCTGTGGCGCAGCTGGACTCGCCTCTACCCCGAGCGTGCTGCCGTGCTGTGGCCTGCCGCCCAGCGGTTGGTCGCCGCGGACCAGTACACCTGGCTGCCTCAGTTGTTTGAGCAAGCCCTGCTCGAAAACAGCACCGATGAGTTTTTGCAGGTGGCTGGACAGTTGGTAACCGCCGCACTGGATGATCAGCCCGCTGGGCCACCCTCGCAACCGCAGCCAGTTCCCGGGCCAGCTCCCGGGCCAGCTCCCGGGCCCGGGCGCTCGGCACAGGATCGCCAACCATGATCTACCTTGATAACAATGCCACCACGCCGATCGATCCGCACATAGCTTGGTTGATGTGTGAACTGCAACTCGAGGGCTTGGCCAATCCGGCCAGCCAACATCGGCTCGGTCGATTGTCGCTCAGGCGTCTGGAAGAGGCCAAGGATTCGTTGCTTGACGCGCTAGGTGCTCCCAACGCTGGCATGCAGACCTCGCAAGTCATCTTCACTAGCGGCGGAACCGAGGCCAACAACTTGGCTATCCAGGGTTATGCCCAACGGCGGCCTGGCCTTGTCATCGTCGCCGCCACAGAACACGCTAGTCTGCTCGACCCCGCGCTCAGGCTTGGACCACAGCGATGCCGCCTGCTGCCGGTTGACGCTCAGGGACGCTGCGACATGCAGCAATTGGAGGACTGGCTGCGCGTCGATGGTTCGCAGACAGCGCTCGTCAGCGTGATGCTCGGCAACAACGAGACCGGCGTGCTGCAAGACTTGCAGCAGATATGTCAGCTGTGCCGCCGCTACTCGATACCGGTGCACAGCGACGCGGTTCAGGCAGTTGGAAAAATTCCAATCGACGTGCGTTCGCTGGGCCTTTCTGCACTCAGCTTAAACGCTCACAAACTGCATGGGCCGGTGGGCATCGGTGCGTTGGTTTTATTGCCCGGTGAAAAGATTGCTCCGATGATGCTCGGAGGTGGCCAGCAGCTGGGGCTCAGGCCGGGTACCGAGCCAGTGGTACCGGCCGTAGCCTTAGCACACACCGTTCGCCGCAGTTGCTTAGCCTTATCGCGCGGCGAGTACGCACGAGTAGCTGAGCTGCGCAATCGATTCGAAGCTGCCCTGCTAGAACTTGGCGACATCCAGATCATCGCTGCCGGGACTGAACGCCTGCCGCACGTCTCCAACGTGGGTTTTTTAGGGCTCGACCGCCAAGCTTTGCAGATGGCCCTCGACCTGGCGGGTCTAGCTTGCAGCACCGGATCAGCCTGCGACAGTGGCAGCAGTCGTCCCTCGCACGTGCTCACCGCCATGGGTCTAAGTACTCCTATCGTTGGGGGCTCGTTGCGCTTCAGCCTGTCGCGCATGACGACGGCTACAGAAGTTGATCAAGCTATTGATTTGATTGCGAATGTGCTGCGCAAGATGCGTAGAGGGATGAGTTGGTGATTGGCGTGGACCGCTCCGCAGTGCTGGCTAAAGATCTATCAGCCGTTCACATGAAACTCATAGGCATCAGACATACAAACTAAAACATACGAACTAAAACTAGAACATCTGATCGCGGAGCGATCAGCGACACTATTTGCACCGCCACCAATATTCCTCACTCAGCCGCTCGCGCTGAGCTAATGGCTCGATTTGATTGCGGAAGCGGCGGGCGTCGGCGGGATAGCCGGCGGTGGGCTGCAGATCGGGTAGAAATTGCTTCCAGTAGCCATTCAACTGGCCCATCAATCGCTCGCGTAGATACTTGGCCAACATCGACGCCAGTGCGGTCGGTGGAAAGCTATCTCCGCCGACTGAGAAATGAAATGTCAGCGGACGCTCGCCGGAGCTGTGATAGCTCGACCGCTGAGCACTGACCTGGGTCTCTGCAAACCATCGCTCGGGCAGTGCCGCCATGAGATTCGGTAAATAATTCTTGCGGCCACCTTGGCGATCGCAGTAGATCTCCGTAGCGGCCGTCGAATTTACAAATACATTTGCCGAACAGGCTGCCAAGCTGGGGTCGAGCAAACGCACTACCAGATCGAGAGTCGTCCGCGAGAGCAGTTCACCTTTTGAGCCCGTGCGCGCGACAACTCGGTTGAAGTGCGGTTCGCATATCACCGCCGCACGCATCTCGACCAACTCAATATCGTAAAGGGCGAGTGCTGCCAGCGCGATGTGCGATAACCGCCGGGCCTCGGCGATATCCAGGGCCACGGGAATTGGCTGCGTGGCATAATTGGCGTACCAAGCCAGTTCACCGAGTTCGCCAACCAGCTCTGGGCAGACCAGTCGCGCGACGACGTCGCCCAATGCATCGTAGCGAAAATTGCCCGGAGAATCGCTGCCGATCAGCACTTTGCGCGTCGTCGCACCGCTGGTCGTGGCGAGTTGTGCTACGCCAGGCCCATCGCTGCTTGCCGGCAGCAGGTGCAGCATGGCGAGCAGGCCGGCCTCGAGGGTGGCTAAGCCACCGGGCGGGGAGTAGAGCTTTTTGGAGTCACCCAGCGGCACGTGCTGGCAGGCGGCCGACCAACCCATCGTCGCAAAGTGCGACTGGAAAGCTTGTATGAACAGCTGTTCCGTGCAATCTGCCGGAGCGGACCACAGCGAACCGGCAATGACCAGCGGCCCCAGGTTTGGACCGTAACCAGCCTCGTCGACTCCGATGAAAAACTTCCTGTTGGTCAATTTGTTTGAGCCTGAGAGTTTGTTTGGGGCGGCTAGTTTGGTTGTAATCGCGCAGGTCAAGCTTGAGCGACTTCCGCCACGGCCTGATCTAGTCTGGCTGGCGGGGTTAGCTACAATGGATGGCCACACGCTGTGCTGTGCGATCCATACGAAGCAGTCAGGTGGACATCGATCTAACGGAAAGCAATCATGGCGAAAGCTGGGCCTACTTCAGCCGATTCGGATAGTAACACGGTCATGGCCGATGGCCAACCACTGGATCTACGCAATCGCCATTTGGCTGCGTTGCTAGCATGGCTGGTCCCCGGCGCGGGACATTTTTACCAGCGGCGTTACTTCAAATCGGCCGTGTTCTCGATCTGTATCCTCAGTAGTTTTGTGCTTGGCATGTTGATGTCCGGGGGGCGCTGTGTGTACGCCTCGTGGGACCAAACTGAAAAGCGTTGGCAGTATGTGCTGCAGGCTGGCATTGGTTTACCAGCCATGCCGGCCGCCATTCAAGCCTGGAGACTTCGCAGCGGAGAGCCACCGCTGTGGAGCGAGAACTTCATGACCGCTCCCCGTTCGACGCGCGATCTGGATGATTTCAATCGCGAGACCGCGTCGGGTTTCGACATGGGAACGCTGTATACGATGGTGGCTGGACTGCTCAATGTGCTGGTCATCTTTGATGCTCTGTCCGGACCGCTGCCGCCGCCGCTACCGAAAAAGCGCCAGCCCGCAGGAGACACTGCATGAACATCCATATGTCCATCGGATACCTACTGCTTTATCTTCCGCTGCTAGCTGCGATCTCGCTAGTAATCGGTGCTTCGCGCCACGAACAGACGCAATTGATTCTGGACCAAACCCTGCGCACGGCGGTGTGGATTACATCCTTCATGTTCGGTATCTACGTCGTGCTGCAAATCATATCGTGGATGGTTTAACCGAAGACCTATGAGAATCCTTACGCTCGGCGCCGGAACGGTCGGCACATGGATTGCCGATCTGTTGTGTCGCTATCGGCATGACGTAACCGTGGTTGATACCGATGCTGAGAATGTGCGTCGGATCAACAACGATTTAGACGTCCGTGCTATTCATGGTTCGGCTTCACAGTCGAGCGTGCTGTTCCAAGCTGGCGTGATGGGCTGCGACATTTGCTTGGCTGTCACCGGCAGTGACGAGGTCAACCTAGTAGCTGCCAGCATGGCCAAGGCGATGGGAGTCAAACGCTCGGTGGCTCGCGTCTACACGCCCGTCTTTCGCGACTTGAGCACGTTCGATTACCAGCGACATTTTGGCATCGATCGCTTGTTGAGCTTGGAACAATTGACCGCGATGGAGTTGGCGCGGATCATCCGCAATCCAGAGAGCATTACGCTCGAGCACTTTGCACGCGGCCAACTGGAGGTGGCGGAATTCGAAGTCACACGCAACAGCAATTCGCTGCACAAGCCGCTCAAGCAACTGGCCTTGCCGCAACATGTTCGCTTGGGAACTTTGCAGCGCGATGGTCGAACCTGGATCGCAAGTGCCAACGATGAGATCCGCTTGGGCGATTTCGTCAGTTTGCTGGGCCGGCCGGGTGAGGTGGGGGACATCAAAAAGCTGTTCACCAAAGGCCACTTCAAACGCCAGTTCATCGCCATCGCGGGCGGCGGCGAGACCGGTTATCACTTAGCTCGCGCCCTGGATGACGATCGCCATCGCGTGCTGGTGCTAGAGCAGAACCCCGAGCGGTGCGATTACTTGGCATCCCACTTGACTCGCGCCACGGTGGTTTGTGCCGATGCCCTGCGCAAGGTCACTTTAGAAGAGGAGCGCGTGGGAGGCTGCGATTATTTTGTGGCTTGTACGGGCCTAGACGAAAACAACATCATCGCGGGCTTGGAGGCCAAAGAGCTGGGTGCCAAGCAGATCATGGCTATCGTGGGACGGCCCGATTACGCCGAGATTGTCAGTCGCTTGGGGATCGATTACGCAGTCAGCGACCGCGACGCAATGGCGCGACAGATTTTGGGATTGTTGACCGAGGGACCAATTTTAAGCCAGCTACAGTTGCCGGCCAGCGACGTGTTTGTGTTGGAGTTAGAGGTCTTGGAAGGCTCGCTGGTCACGCAGTCATCGCTCAAGGAAGCAGACCTTCCGGTGGGTGCGCTGGTCGCCGCCGTGTTGCAGGAGGACTATGTCCGCGTCCCGGCAGCCAGCGATTGTTTGCAGGCGGGTAATACGGCTTTGGTCTTAGCGCGCGAGGAGCACATTGCAGCGGTCAAGGCAGCCTTCAGCAGCACCAGTGGAACCGGCTCATGAACTACCGCCTGCTCAGTCGCATGCTGGGGATCATCTGTTCGCTGTTTGCCGTCACCATGCTCTTCTCACTGCCCTGGGCTCACCCCAGCATCGGCTACCGCATCCACCCCAACTTTCCGATGCCACTGGAAACCGAATGGCAGGGAATCATGGGACTGCTTGGCAGTTGCCTGATCTCCGCCGCGGTGGGTGGACTGCTAATGTGGTTTGGCCGCGGCCAGATAGGCCAGAAGCTGTTTCGCAAAGAGGCTATGGCCACGGTAGGACTGGCTTGGGTGCTAGCCACGATCCTGGGCGGACTCCCGTATCTGCTAAGCGGCACCAAGACGGCCGCTGATGTTCCCATCACCATCACCGATGCTCTGTTCGAGTCCCAATCGGGCTTTAGCACCACGGGCGCCACCATCTTGACCGATTTGGAAGATCCGCGTCTGGTACCGCACTGCATCCTATTTTGGCGCAGCAGCACGCACTTCTTGGGGGGCTTGGGAATCGTGGTTTTGTTGGTAGCGTTGCTCGGTCAGGGGGCTAGTGGCAAAGCCATGATGCGAGCTGAGATCACGGGGCCGACCAAGGATTCGTCGTTCAGCCGCATGCAGCAAACAGCCACTGTATTTGCCACTATCTATGTCGTACTCAACCTCCTGTTGGCGGTCATTTACTGGCTCTGCGGAATGTCGGTTTTCGACGCGCTGTGCCACGCCTTCAGCACCATGGCTACCGGAGGTTTCAGTAACTACAACGCCAGTCTCAGTCACTTCGGCAGCATGTGGATCGACTATATTACCGTTGTGTTTATGATCTTAGCGGGTACCAATTTCACTCTCCTGCTACTGGTCGTCACCGGCAAATGGGAGCGGATGGTCAAAGATGTCGAGTGGCGGGTTTACATCGGCATCATTGCCGCTGTAACGGCGGCTATCATAGCCTTTGGTTTGTGGAGCAACAATTTCGCTAGTGTGAGCTCCGCCGTGCGTTACTCGCTGTTCCAAGTGGTCTCGATCATGACCACTACTGGATACGTCACACAGGATTTCGATGTATGGAATAACTTCGGCCGCGGCGTCTTGCTGCTGCTCATGTTCGTCGGTGGCTGTGCGGGAAGTACAGCCGGCGGCATGAAAGTCATCCGGCATGTGCTGCTGGTCAAAATTCTGCGTTTAGAACTGGAGCTAGCCTATCGCCCAAATGTGGTCCGGCCGCTGATGCTGGGAGACCAGAGGATGGACGATGTCAACTTGCGAAAACACATCTTAGTCTACTTTGCGATCGTGGGCTCATTGTGTGCGGGCAGTTGGCTAGTGCTGATTACCACCGAACCCGATCGGCAATGGCTCGAGACGACGATCGATGTTGGGCAAGGCAATATGCTCGACCATAAGCTGCTCGACTGCGCCAGCGCCATCGTCGCCACGCTACACAACGTCGGCCCGGGGTTGGGGGTAGTGGGGCCGACCGCGAACTACGCCGGCTTCTCGCCTTGGAGCAAGATGCTCTTCGTGTTTTTGATGATGCTCGGCCGATTGGAGATGTTCTCAATTTTAGTGCTGTTTCTACCTGCGTTTTGGCGGCGCATTTGAATTGGTACCACAGACTCGGCACTTCACCGCAAAGGCTCGACCATGCGTGACATTCGCCCGCGGGCTCAGCGAATTGAATCGCCTTTCAACGGCATAGACAAATAGAAGGACTTGCATGAAAATAGGCCCTCCCCCACAGGTGGCTCAGCGCGAGACCACGGACCGTTGATATTTTGTCGCCCAAACGCCTATGCTGAGCATTGAAACGCTGATCCTCATCACGGGTGTGCTGCTGCTGTTAGGTATCGCGTCGAACAAGTTCTCGGCGCGAATGGGCGTGCCGGTATTGTTCATCTTCCTAGTTGTGGGCATGCTAGCCGGCTCTGAGGGGATCGGCGGAATTGAGTTCGAGAACTACTCCTACGCCCACGGCATCGGCACGGTGGCGCTCTGTCTGATTTTATTTGATGGCGGGATTCGCACGCCGATTCAATCGATTCGCACAGCCTGGAGACCGGCAAGTGTGCTGGCCACCGTGGGAGTAGTGATTACGGCAGGGATCACTGGTCTGGCCGCCTCATGGATGCTCGGCTTGTCTACTCTGGAAGGTCTCTTGCTGGGCAGCATTGTGGGCTCGACCGATGCCTCGGTCGTGTTTTCGGTACTGCGTAGCGGTGGTGTTAATATTCGCCCCAGACTGGCCAGCACGCTCGAGGTCGAGAGCGGTTCCAACGATCCCATGGCTATCTTTTTGACTGTAGGCATTATCCAGATTTTGTCGGGTGCCGCCCCGATGGGTCTGGGTTTCTTTACGCTGTTTATCAATCAGATGGTGGTCGGGACGCTCGCCGGTTTGCTAATCGGCTGGGGCGGATCGTGGATGCTTAAGTACATTCGTTTGGAATCGGCTGGGCTATATCCAGTCATGGCTACAGCGCTGGGGTTGTTCTCATTTGGCTTTGCGGCAGCTTTCGGCGGCAGTGGCTTCTTAGCGGTGTATTTAACAGGCATCGTCATCGGCAATCGCCGGCCGGTGTTTCACCGAGGCATATTGTTATTCCATGATGCGTTGGCCTGGATCTGCCAGATCTTGATGTTTACTGCCCTGGGTATTTTGTCCTTCCCTAGTCGCCTGCTCGATGTGGCTGTGCCTGCCCTGCTGATCTCCGCCGTGCTAATCTTTATCGCGCGACCTGTCGCTGTTGCCCTCTGCGCCTCTTGGTTTCGGTTTTCGTTCCGCGAGTTGACGTTTCTGTCGTGGGTGGGCTTGAAAGGGGCGGTGCCGATCACGCTGGCTACCTTCCCGATGTTGGCCGGCCTGCAGGGCGCATCGGTAATGTTCGATACCGTTTTCTTTGTGGTGCTGGTATCGGCGCTGGTTCAAGGCTGGACGCTGCCCGCACTGGCGCGGTATTTAGATTTGGAAGTTCCCACCCGATCTCCCCCTCCGGTCACCCTTGAGATCAGCTCGCTACGCAATGTGGACGGCGACATCGTGGACTATTTCGTGGATGACGGTTGTCAGGCCGCCGGACGACTGATCCGTGATTTGGCTCTGCCCGAAGGTGTGGTGATTGGGCTGATTGTGAGAGAGGACAAGATCGTTCTGCCGCAGGGCCGCTCAAAGCTACTGCCAGGCGATCACGTCGTGGTCGTACTGCATCCACAAGTTCGAGCATTGGTGGACCGGGTTTTTGCCCACCGTAAACTAGCATCTGCCGCACTGCCGTTGGAGCTGGAATTTCCGCTGCGGGGATCGATCCGAGCTGGTGAGCTGGAGCAGTTCTATGGCTTGGAGCTCGACGCTAATCCACAGGCTACGCTCGACGAACTCATTCGCAAACAGTTGCCCCCCAGCGATCTGAAAGTGGGGGTCGAAGTGCGTTTCAAGCAGCTCGTGTTCCGCGTGCGAGAGCTCTCTGCCCAAGGTTTCATCGAGGACGTAGGAATGACAATCTGCACTCAACCGCTGCAAGATCCTGCCTCAAGCGCCATCGCCACCGCGCCACTAGATCATCAGCCACGGTAGCACGGGCGCGAACACGGACTGGGCCATGAACCACCCACTATGAGTACATTTCATTGGCTCTGCAAAAGCGGGCTGGGGCTTATTAGAATAGGGCTTCCGCGTGGCCTCTTCGCGCCAACTGCTACTCTCAGCTGGTTCCCTTAAAAAAACGTTTGCTTGTGATCGTCGATCAATCCACAGACACTTCGTCGATACCGCTCGAACGACCCGCTTCTATCCGGCGGCACTTGCCACTGACTCCAAATTTGGGGTGGATGCTGCCGGAGTATGTTGTTGGTCCAGAAAACGAGACGCTACGCTATCTGTTCAACGACCAGACGTTGTCTCAGCTCCAGCACCTCTCGCCGATCGTGTTCTACGGTGATAAAGCGGTTGGAAAGACGGCTTTGTCGATCACCTTAGCGGCCTCATGGGCGCGGGCCACATCGCAACGGCCGCTATGTTTCACCCATGGCCAGACGTTCGTTAAGGATTATTCTGCCGCGGTCGAAATCGATGATTTAGATTCGTTTCGCCAGCGGCATCGGGCTTGCAAGTTGCTGCTGATCGACGATTTAGAAGCCTTGGCTCAGGCTCCGGCTTCGCAGGGCGAATTGGTAGCGACGCTCGACGTTATGGCCGAATTGATGTGTCCGGTAATCATCACGCTCAATCGCTTGCCGGCCATGATCGGTGGATTCAGTCCTGCTTTGTCGAGTCGATTATCTGGGGGATTCTCGGTACCTCTTTTGAAGCCCAGCCCCACTACGCTCGCTCGCTTGGTACCTGCTTTGGTCCAAGTGATCGATCCAGAATTGGCTGTCGAGCCCTTGTTGGAGCTCTGTCTGCGCCTATCAGCTAAGAATTTGTCGGTACCTGATCTCCACAAAGTAGTAACTCTGGCAGCTCAGAACAACAGTGTGGCGGGCCAGATCGACATGGATGTCATTGGCTTGCTGGCTCAGCAATTGTTCTCTGGCGAAGGCCCTACATTGCCGGCGATCGCTAAGGTGGTAGCTCGCAAGATGCAAGTTCGTTTGACGGAGATGCGTGGCGCGACGCGTCAAGCCAAAATTGTGCGCGCTCGTGGTTTGGCTATTCTGCTCTCGCGGCGACTGACCGCCTCGAGTCTTCAAAGGATTGGCGAGTACTATGGTGGTCGCGACCATTCGACCGTGATCCACGCCTGCCGCAAAACGGAGAAGCTGGTCAGCAGCGATACTGATCTAGCCAATCTACTGCTTGAGGTGCAGGCGGAAGTGCTGCAGGGTTGAGCGGCATTTCTCCGCCTGCGAGCAGTCGACGGGATGATATCCGCTGGGCCGAACCATCAGCCGGAGCTGCACCTAAGTGCGTTGCGATATCGGTAAAGAATCCACAAGCCGCACAGGCAGCACAGAAGGTCTGTGGAAAACGTGTTGCCGGCCAGTCGATGACTGTCGGCCAATCGGAGGCGATTTGTAGCGGCTGGGAGTGGATGTCAGCAACCATCGTTTAGTGAACCGCAGACCGACACTGGCTGACCCACTTTCGATAACTTTTCCACTGTTGGTGGGCGGTTCATTGGCCCGCTTAAAGCGTGCTGGCTGAGGTACTTAAGCCAGCCATGTAGCATGTGGAGAACTCAATTCGCTCGCCTCTTAATACTAATGATATTTTAAATATATAGAGGGAAAGTCAGGAAACCTCAGCAGGCCAGACCGCCACTGCCAGCTCTCTCTAAACTCGACCTCACCCCGCTCCGATCGATAGCGACCACTGCCCAGGCCCCAAGCGCCTTGAGCCGCTACGACTTGCTCTGGCAACGCTGCGGAATTGCTTAACCGAGCCAAACCCAGCCTTGACCGGGTTTTGCTTCTAGTGAAGTGACTGTAAAACAACAGGTTACGTCAAATATAAGATCATCGTCATGGAGTCACGTAGGTCATGAAAATAACTTGCGATCGCGAAAAGCTAGCATCTGCCTTCCAGTTGGCAGGGAGCGTGGCGTTGACCCGCAGCCCTAAAGAGGTACTGCAGAACATAAAAATCGAAGCCGACGAGAGCCGTGTGGTTCTGATGGCAACGGACATGGAGACGGGCATTCGCATCGAAGTCGAAGGGGTCGAGGTTCAAACGCCGGGCAAAGCCTTGCTGCACGTGGCTCGCGTTGGGATGATCTTGCGAGAGAGCAACGATGATCAGTTGACCTTTGAATCGGATGGATCGGCGACCGTGGTCAAGGGCCAACATTCGGAGTTCAATCTGCCGAGCATGAACCCGGACGAGTTTCCGACGGTAGTGGGTTTCGAAGAGGAGAAGTACCACGAGCTGCCGGCTCGATTGTTCAAGGAGATGGTCAAGCGAACCGCCTTTGCAACCGACCCGGACAGTTCGCGTTTCGCTCTGGGGGGCGTGCTGCTAGAGCTCAACGGCGAAGAGGTCTTGGCGGTGGGCACTGACGGCCGGCGTCTGGCGCGCGTGCAGGGTACGGGCAAGAGCATCGGTGGCCATCAAACCAGCGGTAATGTGACAATTATTCCTACCCGCTCTCTGACCCTGATGGAGCGTTCCATCGGTGACAAGGAGGAGGTGGTCCAGATAGCTTCACGCGGCAACGACGTGCTGCTGCGGACGGGACGTTGCACGATCTACTCGCGGTTGGTCGAAGGACGCTATCCCAATTGGCGACAGGTCATACCTCAGCGCGAGGATGCCGTTGACATCTCGATGACGGTTGGGCCGTTCTACAACGTGATTCGGCAAGCGGCCATCGTGGCTGACCTGGAGACGCGAGGCTTGGACTTCGAGTTCGGAGATGGTACGTTGGTGTTGACCGCCAAAACAGCCGACCTGGGGCAAAGCCGTGTCGAGCTGCCGATCGAGTATGACGGCGAACCGATCAAGCTCAAGCTAGACTATCGCTTTGTGAGCGACTTCCTAAAAGTGCTCGACGCAAGCACGACCTTCACCATGAACATCGCCTCGGCAACTCAGCCGGCTCTGATGACCACCGCCGATGGGTATGCTTATGTAGTGATGCCCATGGCGATGGACGGTTAGCCATAAACCCTACAACGTTTTCATCACTGCAGTATTTTGGATTTTGGGAGCTAGACAATTGACCGTTTCAGCCTTCATGGAGCAACACTTCCGCCACTTCAACGCGCGGGAGACGCTCTCCACCGCCAAAGCTTACAAGCAGTTTATCGCCGACGGTGGCAAGATGCTCGTCTCGCTGGCTGGAGCGATGAGTACGGCAGAGATAGGAATCTCGTTGGCGGAAATGATCCGCCAAGGTAAAGTGCATGCCATCAGCTGCACTGGGGCGAATTTGGAAGAGGACCTATTCAATCTTTTCGCTCACAATGAATACAAAGTCATCCCAGACTGGCGGGCCTTGAGCGTTCAAGATGAAGTCGATTTGCACGCGGCGGGCTTCAATCGAGTGACCGATATTTGCATCCCAGAATCGGTTATGTTCCATATGCAGGACCGGCTAACTAAATACTGGGTTGAGCAGGCCGACAAGGGCGAAGGGAAATTCCCCTACGAGTACTTCTTCCAGGTGCTGGACGAACCCGAGTTGAAGGAACATTACCAAATACCGATCGAGCACAGTTGGGTATATGCGGCCAAAGAGCATGGCATCCCCATCGTTTCGCCGGGTGCTGAGGACAGCACGCTAGGCAATATGTTCACCGCGCGCGTGATGGATGGCACGGTCAAATCGCACTCAGCCTTGAAGAGCGGCACTGAGCAGTTGCAAATGTTGACCGAATGGTATCGGCGCGAGAGCCAGGATCATCCGATTGGTTTTTTCCAAATCGGTGGCGGCATTGCGGGAGACTTTGCGATCTGCGCGGTTCCGATGCTGATTCAGGACTTGAATGAAGACGCACGCCTGTGGGCTTACTTTGCGCAAATCAGCGACGCGGCCACTAGCTATGGCGGCTACTCGGGAGCGGTGCCCAATGAGAAGATCACGTGGACTAAGCTCAGCCGCGATTGCCCGAAGTTCATGATTCAAAGCGATGCCACCATCGTCGCTCCACTGATTTTTGCTTATGTGCTGGGGCAGTAAACAAACTGACGAACTAAGTGATAGATAACGCATTGCCCCACCGCTCCTGCATCACCGCGGCGAGAACCGCATTTGAAAGCATTTTCGATGTACCTTCGCATGGCCAATCGGCTGCTCTGGGAAACCGACAAACGACTGCTGTGGAAACTTGCTTATCAGGCGGGCTGGAAGGGACTGCGCAGTGTGCAGAAGCACAAGCGGCGGCTCAAACGCGGTGAGTTCTTCCCGCCGTTTCTCTACATTTCGATCATCAATAGCTGCAACCTGCGCTGCCAGGGCTGCTGGGTCGATGTCACGGCCAAGCAGACAAAAATCGATATCGACGTGCTCAATCGAACCGTCAACCAAGCCAAAGCGATGGGCAATGCCTTCTTCGGCATCTTGGGGGGCGAGCCCTTCATGCACAAGGAATTGCTAGACTTTCTGGAAGGCCAACCCGACGTCTACTTTCAGGTCTTTACCAATGGGCACTTCATTACTGACGAAGTGGCCCGTCGCCTACGCAAGATGGGCAATGTCACGCCGCTGATCAGCGTCGAGGGGTCAGAGATCGTGAGCGACCAGCGACGCGGCCGCCCCGAAGTGTACAGCCAAAGCATGCAAGGCATTCAGAATTGCCTGAACCATAAAGTCCTGACCGGTGTCTGCACTAGCGTCTGCCGGACCAACATCGATGATCTAGTGACCGATCGGTGGGTCGACAGCCTGATTGAGATGGGCGTCATGTACTGCTGGTTCCACGTCTATCGACCTATGGGGCCGTTACCGATGCCCGAGCTGGCCCTTGAGCCAGACCAATTGCGTCGCGTGCGGCAGTTCGTCGTAGACACCCGCGCTACTAAGCCCATCATCGTCATTGATGCTTATCACGATGGTGCGGGTCGCGCGCTGTGCCCTGCGGTAACCGGCTTTACGCATCACATCGGTCCGGCGGGAGACATCGAGCCATGTCCGATCATCCAACTGGCTACAGAGAACATTCACGACGATCGCCCGCTGAAAGATACCTTTAACAACAGTCAGTTTTTGCGAGACTTTAGAGAGTTGACCGCCCAGCACACGCGTGGCTGCGTCGTCATGGAGCGGCCCGATCTGCTGATCGAATTGGCTAACAAACACAAGGCGCGCGACACGACGCAGCGCAAGACCGCTATCGCGGAATTGCAGGCTACTATTCCGCGTCGATCGCAGTACGCGCCGGGGACGGAAATTCCAGAGCGCAGTTGGGCGGTTCGATTGGCCAAGTGGATCGCCTTCAATGACTTTGGAGCTTATGGAAAATTCTTCAAAGCCGAGGAGTGGGTTGACCCAGATAATTCTCAGACGTCCAAATCGCCACAGACATATGGCATTGCTTCTCAGCCGCTCTCACAGTCCGATGCGCCACTTCCATAGATGAATCGTCAACAATCCACGGCACGCCTGCCCAGTCCGCCCGCGCTGATCGAACAGGCTATGCGGCGCGATCGCTTTGCCCTGCGAAAAGCTTGGCAACGTCTGCATGCCCGCAGCTCGTCGGGTTCGCAATCGTCGGGTTCTCAATCGTCGGGGTCGCAGACGGTGAGCCCTCAAGCGTTGGCCCAGTGGCACGAGCGGGCAGCAGCCTCAATTGCGCAATGTGCTGCCCGCGCGGCCAATGTACCTCAGCTCAACTTTGATCCGGAACTGCCCATCACGGCGCATCGCGCCGAGATTGTCGACCTCATTCGAACGCGCCAGACGATCGTCGTGTGTGGTGAAACCGGCTCGGGCAAAAGTACGCAGTTGCCCAAATTGTGTTTGGAAGCCGGTTTGGGAATCTCTGGCATGATCGGGCACACCCAGCCGCGACGCTTGGCGGCCCGCGCAGTATCCAGTCGACTGGCGGAAGAACTGTCGTCGACGGTGGGACAGCGGGTCGGTTTTAAGATCCGCTTCACCGACGCCACCAGCCCCGAGACGCTGGTCAAACTTATGACCGACGGTGTGTTGCTGGCCGAGACGCAGAGCGATCGCTTTCTGGATCAGTACGATGCGCTGATCATCGATGAAGCTCACGAGCGGTCGCTGAATATCGATTTCCTGCTGGGTTATCTGCGGCAGTTGTCTGGACGACGACCCGATCTAAAGCTGATCATCACGTCGGCGACGATCGATCCCCAACGCTTCGCAGACCATTTTGCAGACGAGCACGGGCCCGCCCCGATCGTCGAAGTCTCAGGCCGCACCTATCCAGTCGAGATGCGTTATCGACCTTTCACAGACGACGATAGCGATGGCTCCGCGTCGGTCGATGAGCAATTGGCGGCGATTGCCCAGGCCAGCGATGAATTGATCGCCGAAGGCCCCGGCGATATTTTGGTATTCTTGCCTACCGAATTTGATATTCGCGAAACCCATAAACACCTGCGCGGCCATTTCACGCGCATCGGAACCAACGTCGATATTTTGCCGCTCTACGCACGGCTGAGCCACGCCGACCAGAACAAAATTTTTAGTCCTCATGCCCAGCGGCGAATCGTGCTATCGACCAACGTGGCTGAATCGTCGCTGACGGTCCCTGGGATCCGCTACGTGATCGATACCGGGCTGGTCCGTATCTCGCGTTATGCCCCGCGCAGCAAGGTTCAGCGGTTGCCCATCGAGGGCGTTTCGCAAGCTTCTGCCAATCAGCGGGCTGGGCGCTGCGGCCGTATTGGGCCGGGCATCTGCATTCGGCTGTTCTCACAAGAGGACTTCGCGACGCGCAGCCGCTTCACCACGCCCGAGATCCGCCGCAGCGATCTAGCCAGCGTCATGCTCCAAAGCAAAACGCTGCGACTGGGAGCCCTAGCTGAATTCCCGCTGCTGGATCCGCCCAGCGCCGAATCGCTGCGAGATGCCGAGCGGACACTCCGCGAGTTGGGAGCCATCGATGCCGCTGGCAGCCTGACAACGATTGGCCAGCAGTTGGGGCGCCTGCCCTGCGAGCCGCGCGTGGGGCGGATGCTGCTTGAGGCTCATGAGCGAAATTGCGTGGCGGAAGTAGTGGTTATCGCTGCGGCCTTGGAGACCCAAGATGTTCGTCAGCGACCGGCGGGACTGCGCCCCCAAGCCGATGAAGCGCACGCGATGTTCGCCGATCCCCACAGCGACTTTCTGAGCTATCTGCGGCTGTGGGATTTCTACGAGCATTTGAAAAACCATCTCGGGCGTTCGCGACTGCAGAAAGCGCTCAGCCAAAAATTCTTATCGCCACAGGGCTTTCGCGAATGGGGCGACGTGGTGCGTCAGTTGAAGGATCTACTGGCTAGCGCTGGCATCAAATGCGGCAAGCGACAATTCCATTTGCCACCCATCGATCGCGAGCGCTTGGAAGCCCCTAGCGAACGCCGCCACCAAAAGGGCTCCAAGTCGCAGAATCTGAAGAATGAAGAGGCAACTGAGAAACTCAAGCGGCCCGAAGGTTACGCCCCAATACATCAATCGCTGTTGGCAGGCCTAATCAGCGGCGTGGCCCAGCGTGGCGACACTTTCGAATACAAAGCTTGCGGTGGATTGTCGATCGCACTCTGGCCCGGCTCGGGGTTGTTTCGCCGCAAGCCCAGATGGATCATGGTGGCCGAGATTGTGGAAACGGCCAAGCGCTACGGACGCACGATAGCGGAGATCGACGTCGAATGGATCGAGCAGGCGGCCGCGGAATTGTTAAAGCACAATTACAGCGATCCGCACTGGAGCAGCAAGACCGGGGCGGCGTTGGTGTACAAACGCAGCACCCTCTACGGCTTGACGATCGTCAGCGGCCAGCGAGCGCAGTTGGCACCGATTGATCCAGACGCGGCGCGGGACATGCTGATTGAACATGGTTTGGTTGAAGGAGAGTGGGATTGCCGCGAGGCATTCTACCTGCACAACCAAGAGATGCTGGCCGATATGCACGAATTGGTGCAACGCACTCGTTCGCGAGACTACATACTCGATCGCTACCACCTAGCATCGTTTTACACGAGTCGCATCCCCACGGATGTGGTCGACTTGGCCAGCTTGCGAGCCTGGCTGCGGAAGCATCAAGGGCAGCCCGCCGAGCGGGCCTTGTGGATGCGCCCCGAAGATCTGCTCGATCCACAGCAGCCGGCGGTGCCAGTCGAAGAAGCCTTTCCCAATGCGTTTCAAGCCGGGCCCACAGAACTACCTCTGAGCTATCACTTTGAGCCGGGCCAAGCAAACGACGGCGTGACGATAACTGTGCCACAAGCAGCCTTACGGCAAGTGAGCGACGAGTCCTTGGGCTGGTTGGTGCCGGGTTTGATGGAGGAGAAGATCCTGCACTTGATTCGCGGCCTACCCAAGTCGCTGCGAACGAATTTCGTTCCCGCGCCCGATGTGGCCAAGCGCTTGGTGGGCGAATTGTCCCAGGTCTCCCATGAGCAGCCATTCACTACCGCGCTGGCCGCTGTCATGACCGCTTATGCGGGCGAACGCATTCAACCGTCCCATTTCGCACTAGACAAACTGCCCGAGCACTTACGATTTCGCATCAATGTTGTCGACGATGAAGGCCAATTGCTTGAGAGCAGTCGAGATCTGCTCAAACTGCAAGCTGCCCTGGCACCGCCGCCAGCCGCACTCGGGCGACCTAACGCGGTCCGCGACAGTGCCAGCCATGGCGATTGGACGGATCGGCTGGTGACAGCCAACGACTTTGACGGCATCCCACCGCCCATCGCTGTGCGGCGCGGAGGACTGTTGGTCGCCGCCTACCCCGCCCTGGTCGCGGAACAGGACAAAGTGCATCTGCGACTGGCCGATACGCAGCTGGAGGCCGAGCGGCTCACACGGCATGGTCTGACGCGCCTGCTAGCCACCAAACACCATCGCTCACTCCGCAGCCAAGTCGCTCATCTGCCAAACTTTACTCCTAGCTGCGTCAAACTGGGGCACGTGCTGACGGGCAACCAGTGGACCAGTCAATTGCAGGAGCTACTGGTGCGTATCGCGCTCATCGACGGACAGCCTCCGATTCGCAGTCGCGAAGAATTCGAAGCTCGCAACGCCCGTGCCGCGGGGCAGATTTCCGTGGCTGCCCAAGAGGTCGCTGGATGGTTTCCCAAATTGGCTGAGCAGGTGCACCAAGTACGATTGTTGCTGGAGAAAGCTCCGGCGACTTGGCAAGAAGTTCTCAGCGACCTGCGCGAGCAGTCGCGGCGACTGCTCGCCGAGGGGTTTCTGCGCGAAACCCCGTGGCAGTGGTTGTCTGAGTATCCCAGGTACTTTCAAGCGATGCTGGCTCGTGTTGACAAATTAAAAAGCGGTGGCGTAGCCAAAGACAAAAAGCTATCCGAACCGATCGCTGCCGCCTGGAACAGCTATCAAAGATTGGCCGCGAGCGATGCGGCTCATCAGCCCGCGATGGAACAACAGCTAAGCGAGCTACGATGGATGATTGAAGAGCTCCGCGTTTCAATTTTCGCGCAGCAACTGGGTACCAAAGTCAGCGTCTCGCCCAAAAAGGTGACCGCACTGATCGAAGCCATCGAGTCGCAATGTTAGGCGTTAGCCACGGTTGATTGATAAAACAGGAAACTGATGCGTAGCTGCTCACTAACCGATTCTCGGTCGAAGCTATATGGAGGGTGATGCCCGATGCCTGATTCCGCTTCCAACCAACCCAATCAACCGACAGGCTCGCTGCGCGACTGCCCAGACAAACCGAACTGTGTTTGTACGCAGGCCTCACGTGCTGAGCAGCGAATGCCGCCACTGAAATTCAGCGGTTCCGACGCCCAAGCCATCGAGCGCATCGCTGCAGTGCTGTCGAACATGCCGCGGGCACGCATCGTGGTGCAACGCGAGAATTACCTGCACGCGGTGTTCAGCAGCTTAGTCTTCCGTTTTCGTGATGACGTGGAATTCATGGCGGATAGGGCTAGCGGCCAATTGCATTTTCGCTCGGCTGCGCGCTTGGGATATTATGATTTTGGGGCCAATCGGCGGCGGATGAAGCGGTTGAGTGAGCTGCTGTCCGACCAGCTATAGATGGCTATAGCCAACCGCGCGGCCGCTTG
>CAKQWG010000016.1 GCA_934278005.1 uncultured Pirellulaceae bacterium
CGCTTTGGAGTGGGAGTGCTAGTGGTCGCCTCGCTGGTGATCGCTGTCATTCTCATTCTATTTTTTGGCGCAGCCCCGAATTTCTTTGTCGAACGCTATACCGTCACCATCCGCTTCGATGCCGCCCCAGGAGTCGGTCCTGACACACCGGTGCGCAAGAACGGCGTACAGATCGGTCGCGTCAAGTCGGTGCAACTGCTGGATGAGGAGGGTGTCGATCTTACACTTGAGCTCGATTCGAAATTCAAAGTTCGTGCGCGTGAATTGCCCCAGATCGGCAAGGGCTCGCTGATCACGGGCGATGCGGTAGTCGAATTTGTGCCTCCCTCTCAGGACAGTCTGATTGCGCGGTTCGATGGGGCAGCCGGTTCTCCGCGCGATGCATCGCTGGACGAAAACGAGATGCTCCTAGCTTCGACACCAATCAAGGACGGCGACTTCTTTCGTGGCGGTCGCGTAGCCGCAGATCCCCTGGATGCACTGCTCAATATGCAGGAGGGATTCGGCACTACGCTGACTGCCATTGAGTCGGCGGGCAACCAGGTTACAGCACTCGCCTTGGACGTTCGCAAGTTAATCGGCAGCGGCGATGGAGCCATGCAAGATCTTGCCCGCAAGACCGACGCCACTATCGACAGCTTCAACCGCACGCTGAATTCGATTGAGAATGTATTCAACGACCCGAGCATCAAGATGACGCTCGACACGCTCGCCGCCAGATTGCCCGAGATTGTCAACGAGGCCGAAGCGGTGATGCGTCAGACCGGCGCTACGCTGGCCGCCTTCGAAGACACCGGCCGCGCCGCCGAGGAGACGGTCCGCGGAGTGACGCAAACGGTTCGGCACATCAATCAAATTACGGAGCCACTGGGACGCAACGGCGAAAAATTGGTTGGCGACGCCGTGCGCACGCTCGACAATTTGAATTTGTTGCTAGTCGACTTGCGCGGCGTGGCGGCACGCTTTAATGATGGTCAGGGAACGGTCGCCAAATTAATGGACGACCCACAGCTTTATTACACGCTGATCAATACGCTGGAGAATGTGGAGACGCTGACTCGCAAGCTCGAGCCAATCGTCGACGACGCCCGCGTCTTTACCGACAAAGTCGCCCGGCAACCCTCGAGCCTGATCGACATCCGCGGCGCTATCTCTGGGCGACCGCTGGGAGCCGGCGTCAAGTAGGTCGCAGCTGGCAAGGCGGATAGCCTCGAAAAAAATATTTTCGTAGCGCGCCTAGCCCCCTTGAACCATCGTAGGTGCAGTTGCCGAGATAGCCGCTTAACGGGGATGCGTTCCCCGTTGACAAACCCTACCGGTTTGCCGCCGGTCCGCCAACGCGCAGCGCCGCTCAAGCTCGGCTGCCATTCTGCGTTGACCTGAATAAGCTATCAACTATAGTCCTACACCGGTGGTGTTAGTTCTTGAGCGAGGCGGTATTCTTTCGACTTGCCTCTTTCCTTGGGCGCCAGCCTTTTTTTCCGCCAATGCTTGACTAGCGGTGTGCCGCTAGCATTGGTGAATTCTCTATGGAATACACATGCTCAATTTTTTTCGTTTAGAATCTCGCTCGATTAAAAATGATGTTCTGTCTGGGTTGACAGTCGCCCTGGCGCTGGTCCCAGAGGCGATAGCTTTTGCCTTTGTCGCGGGTGTCTCCCCCTTAATTGGACTCTACTCAGCCTTCTTCATCGGGTTGATCACGGCAGTCTTTGGTGGACGCCCAGGTATGATCTCGGGTGCCACCGGGGCCATGGCGGTCGTGGTCGTGGCGCTAGTTGCCACCTATGGCGTGGAATACCTGTTTCCGACCGTCATTTTGTGCGGACTGTTGCAAGTGGCCGTGGGACTCGGTCGGCTTGGAAAATTGATTCGCATGGTTCCGCATCCGGTCATGCTCGGCTTCGTCAATGGACTGGCCATCGTGATTGGGCTAGCGCAGCTTGCTAGCTTCAAGACGCTCTCGCCTCACGGCGGACTGGTATATTTGCAAGGCACACCGCTGCTACTGATGTTGCTGCTGGTGGGCGCAACCATGGGGATCATTTGGCTGCTGCCCAAATTCAGTCGTGCTGTTCCCGCGTCGCTGGCGGCCATTCTAGTCGTAACGCTGGCCTCGATCGCTATCAATCGAGCCACCAGCCCCGCCGATGGACCACAAACCCTGGCGACCGTAGGAGACATGCTGCGCACGAATGTCATAGCTACCAAGCTGGCCGATCTTCGCAGCGACGCAGCCACCACGCAATTGGCCGGCACTCACGCAGTCAGCGGTCCGGTCGCTGGGCCCGTCTTAGCCGACCAAGCGCGGCTGAATCCGGTGAGCGGCCCGCGTGCGACCGCCGGTGGATCGGCTCTGCCCGCGTCTACTGCGCAGCTGAGCGAACCGGAGGCCAGCTTGCCTCCGCTCTCGCAGGCAGAGCTGGACGAACTGGCTGGTGATGACGCAGGCATCAGCGGCGGTCTGCCGATGCCATTTTTCTTAGAATACACCATGGTGCCGGTAACGCTTGAGACGCTGTGGATTATCTTCCCGTTTGCGGTCGTCTTGTGTGGCGTGGGCCTAATAGAGTCGCTGATGACAATGACCCTGATCGACGAGATCACCGAGACGCGCGGCCGAGGCAATCGCGAGTGCATCGGACAGGGTGCAGCGAATATTGTGTGCGGTCTGTTTGGCGGCATGGGCGGCTGTGCCATGATTGGTCAGTCGCTGATCAACGTTAATTCGGGAGGGCGCGGCCGATTGTCCGGCATCACGGCTGCCGTGTGCCTACTGATGTTCGTGCTCTTTCTAGCGCCGCTCATCGAACAGATCCCGATGGCCGCGCTAGTGGGCGTGATGTTCATGGTGGTCATTGGCACTTTCGAATGGGCGTCGCTAAAGATGTTCCGCCGCATGCCGCGCAGCGACGTGCTGGTAATGAGCTTGGTAACGGCCTATACCGTGGTCATGCACGATTTGGCTTCGGCGGTAATACTGGGAGTCGTCGTATCGGCCCTGGTATTCGCGTGGCAGCATGCCACGCACATGATGGCGGATGTCAAATACAACGAGCACGGCAGCAAGATCTACCAATTGCACGGTCCGTTGTTTTTTGCCTCGGTGGCATCATTTAAGGAGATGTTTGACGTGGCCAGCGACCCGCAAGACGTAGTCATCGACTTCTATTACACGCGCGTTTACGATCAATCGGGACTGGAAGCCATCAATAGCTTAGCCGAGAAATATCAGGCGGTAGGCAAGCGATTGCATGTGACGCACCTCAGCGCTGAATGCCGCAGTCTGCTCGATCAAGCGGGCGATTTGGTAGAGGTCAATCTTTCCGAGGACCCGCAGTATCACTTGGCCACGGATCGACTGGGCTAATTGCAAGCCCTGTTGAACGGCGCGGGTTTGCGTTATCTTATGGGACGATCTACATCGCTTAGACAACTGGTTTGGAACGCAAAAACTATGACTCATACACTTGCTATCCATGGGGCGGCCGGCCGCATGGGCAAGCGACTCGTCGCCCTGGCTAGCCAAGACAAAGACTTCCAAATCGTGGCAGCCTTGGACAATTTCAGTCACCCTGCACACGGCCAGGACGCAGGCCTACTGGCCGGCGTGGAGCCGCTCAACGTTCCCCTCAGCGCGACCTGGCCCGAGGCGGTGGACGGGACTGTGGACGGACCTGTGGACGTCGCGATCGACTTTTCCATCCCTGCCGCTTGCTCTGCGGCGGTGCGCCATTGCCACGCGCAGCACATCCCGCTGGTCGTTGCTACGACGGGCCTGAGCACTGCGCAGATTGCCGAAATCGAGGACGCGGCCCAAGCTATCCCCATCTGCTGGGCACCCAGTATGTCGCTAGCTGTCAACCTGACCATGAAGCTGGCTCAGCAGGCTGCCCGAGCCTTACAGCATGTGCCCAACGGAGTAGATGTCGAGATCATCGAACGGCATCATCGTTTTAAAGAGGATGCACCCAGCGGCACTGCGCTGAAATTCGGTGAAATCATCGCACAAGAAATGGGATTGACCGAACATGTCCACGGGCGTGAGGGACAGTGCGGCCAGCGAACTCGTAACGAGATCGGCTATCACGCGGTCCGCACCGGCGACAATCCGGGCGAGCACACCATTGTGTTCGGCTTGCTGGGCGAGGTGATCGAGCTGCGCGTGGCAGCCTCTAATCGCGATTGCTACGCCTCGGGTGCACTGGCTGCAGCTAAGTTTTTACTTGGCAAGCCCGCTGGTTTATACAGCATGTTCGACGTGCTGGGACTGGCTTAGTCGGCATGGCCAAGTGCGACGAAGGTTATCTGTGCGAGGTGTGCGGCGAAGAGGTCGAGGGGCTGACTAATAGCGCATTGTATTTACAGTACGTCATCGGCTGGATCGACCCGGAGACTCTGCACACTCGTCGCGAGTGCCATCTGCGCTGCCTGCCTAGTCTGGCACAGTACATCGAAGATGATCGCTTTGAGCCCGCCGTGCACATCGACGATGTGTTCGATCGTCGCCAGCTCGATGCTGATTTTGTGAGCCAGCAAACGCAGTTAGTCACCCGCGGCTACCAGCGGTTGTGGGAGATACAAACCAAGCGTCGTGGCTTGACCGTGGCCGATTATCCGCTGCCCGAGGCCCAGCAGCGCTGGCGCTAGCTTAGACATGTCCAGCCCGCAGCAGTTTATACCTGTCCAGCCCGCAGCCGACGGCGCTCGTTAACGAGCTAACGATTCGACCGAAACACCGCATAGGCCGCGTAGCGACTGCTTGAAGCGCTGCACCGAGAACACCCCAACATCAAACGCTGAGATCAGCTTGTGGGCCGCGTGGCGGCTCCTTGTAGTGCGGCGACTTGTCGCCGCTTTAGCGCCCGCTCAGCTGCAGAGATTGCGAGACGGTAGGTGTTGTTGTGCCGCGCGGCGGCTGCTTGCAGTTCTTGCAATTTCGTCGCAACCTTGCCGTCTTCTTTTTCCTAGCACTTAGCGCTTGCTCTACAGTAACATCCCTAGTTGCAATGTAGGACCAAACGCTTTGCAACAGACAAGGGAAGTGCTGTGAAGTGCCTTCACCTGCGCAGGCCGCGATTAACGGCTGGTTGGCAGGGTGGTGCTCCAGCGTGCCTTTCCTTTCGCATGGTAGCCTCATGCGCTGCGGCCTACTACGGTTCGGCGTTCAACAATTCAGTCTCTTCCCTGAAGCGCCTTTCCATTTACCCGATGCCACTTCCAGCGTTGATCTCGCTCAGCTGTAAAACAGCGTCCGGGGGGAACATCGCGGCACGCCTTCAACTGTGTACGAGGCAGGGCTATAATGCGGAGTTGAGTGAAAATTGCTCCTGTTCGCTGGAAATCCGATCGATTCCAATCCGTCCACAGAAAGTACCCGAGGGTGTCTCAACCTGATCTCACGCCAGGCGCCGCAGGGCCCGCGACTACACCGCTGACCGCGTGGCATATCGCTCGTGGAGCGCGGATGGCCGAATTCGCGGGCTTTAATATGCCCATTCAGTACTCGTCGATCGTTACCGAGCATACGGCCACGCGACAAGCGGCCGGCCTGTTCGACGTCTCGCATATGGGGCGTTTGCGGTTCGAAGGCGCGCGGGCCCACCTACTGCTCGACCACTTGCTAACCCGCCGCGTGGCGGACATGCGGCCCGGCATGCTCCGCTACTCCATGATGTGCAATGAGCAGGGTGGAATCCTAGATGATGTACTGGTCGCCAACCTGGAGAGCCCCAGCAGTCGTCAGTTCTTTTTGCTCGTCGTCAATGCCGGAAATCGCCACAAGATCTTGAAGTGGATCGAGCCTCACTTGGCCGACTTCCCCGATGTCGAATTCCGCGACGCTACCGAATCGACGGCGATGGTCGCTGTGCAGGGTCCCAAGTCGGCCGCTATCGCTGAGAAACTCTTCAGCCCAAAAGTCCTACAGCTGAAAAACTTCCGCGGGCTGGTGACCGAGCAGATGAGCAAGCCATGCATCGTCAGTCGTACTGGCTATACCGGCGAGGATGGTTTTGAACTCATTGTCCGCGATGAAGATGCAGCCCGAGTGTGGGAAAACCTGATGCTAGCCGGACGCGAATACGGGATTGAACCGGCGGGCCTGGGGGCGCGTGACACGCTGCGTCTAGAAGCTGGCATGCCGCTCTATGGTCACGAATTGAGTGAAAGTATCGACCCCTTCACCGCTGGCCTAGACTTCGCCGTCTCGCTCGGTGAGCGCAGCTTTGTGGGCTCCGATGCGCTGGCCCAGCTTAAGCATGGACCGCGCGCCATGCAGCGAATCGGTTTGCAGCTCGGTGGACGCCGCGCCGCTCGCGAGGGTGCAGGACTGGTCGATAGCGATGGACGCTCGGTTGGCCGAGTGACTAGCGGTACATTTTCGCCCACCTTACAATTACCGATCGCTATGGCTTACGTGGCTTCCGAACTTGCCACCGTTGGCACAAGCATCGAAGTCGACATACGCGGCACCGCGGCTGAAGCTCAAATCGTGCCATTGCCGTTTTACAAAACCACCAAGGAATGATGCATGCAACCCGAACAGCTGAAATACAATCCATCCCACGAATGGTTGGCAGTCACGGAAAACAACGGCGAGCGGATTGGCACCATCGGCATCACTGATTTCGCCCTTGAGCAACTGACCGACTTGGTTTACATGGCTCTGCCTAAAATAGGCACCAAACTGACCGCCGGAGCAGAATTTGGTGAAGTGGAATCGGTCAAAGCAGTTAGTCCACTCTATAGCCCGGTCGACGGCGAAGTCGTCGAGGTGCACGACGCGCTAACAGACAAACTCGAGCAATTGGCCGCCGACCCGTTTGGCGAGGGCTGGATGATCAAAGTTAAGCTGGCCCCGGACGCCCAGCTCGACAGCCTGCTCGACCACACAGCTTATAAGCAGCAGTGCGCTGACTCGTAAGAGCGCCATCCCGCTAGCTATAAATTGGTGTGTACCCCCTCCCATTTGGAGGTCGAACCGCTTGTCAGCCTTCGTTACACTAAGTCAACTGTTCCCTTTCGATTATTCGCGCCCCTATTGAGCGTGTGCGACCAAGTCAAACGACTTGAACTGCGGAATTTGTTCTTTCACAATTCGATCCTTTCACTTTAATGATCATCGGTCATGGCATATCTATTTAATACCCCCGAAGACGTCGCGGCGATGCTCGCTACGATTGGCGCAGCCAGCGTCGAAGAGCTGTTTACGCCTATTCCGTCCCACCTGCGACTGGGAAGGCCGTTGGCGATCCCCGCACCGCTGAGTGAAATGGAGCTGACGCGTCGCATGAACTCTCTGGCGGCGCGCAATACGGGCGTTGAGCAGTCCGTTTGTTTCTTAGGTGGTGGCGCCTACGATCATTTTATACCCGCCGTAGTCGATAGTCTGGCTAGTCGTGGCGAGTTCTACACGTCGTACACGCCCTATCAACCCGAGGTCAGCCAGGGCAACCTGCAGGTGATGTTCGAATACGAAACGCTGATCTGCCAATTGACTGGCATGGACGTTTCCAACGCCAGTCTTTATGACGGCGCGACGGCTACTATCGAAGCCGTGCTTTTGGCGATGGCTAGTTCACCGGGCAAGACGCGGGTGGTCGTTCCCGAGAATCTGCATCCGCATTACCGCCAGGTTCTGGAAACTTATTTGCAGTGGACCGACTTTGAACTGCGCACGGTTCGCTGCCCTGAAGGCGTGATTCCCACTGCGGCTTGGTCGGCCGCGATGGATGACAGCGTCGGCTGCGCGGTGCTCAGCCAACCCAATTTCTTCGGCATAGTGGAGGACTTGGCGCCTGTCGCCCAGGCGGCCAAAGCTGCG
Source organism: uncultured Pirellulaceae bacterium (assembly GCA_934278005.1). Taxonomy (GTDB): domain Bacteria; phylum Planctomycetota; class Planctomycetia; order Pirellulales; family Pirellulaceae; genus Aureliella. The sequence continues at coordinate 7,826 of CAKQWG010000016.1, forward strand.
GGGGCGGTGATCGTCGGCGTATGTGACATGATCTCGCTGGGACTGCTGGCGAGCCCCGACCAGTGGGGCGCGGACATCGTCGTGGGCGAAGGCCAAGCACTGGGCAATCCACTGCAGTATGGCGGTCCCTATCTGGGCATTTTGGCTTGCCGCGAGAGCTTCGTACGCCGCATTCCCGGGCGCATCGCCGGTCAGACCGAGGACCGCCTGGGCAAGCGCTGCTGGGTGCTGACTCTGCAGACTCGCGAGCAGCACATTCGCCGCGATCGCGCGACGAGCAACATCTGCACTAACCAGGGCTTGTTCGCTTTGCGTGCGGCAATCTACCTAGCCCTGCAAGGCCCGCAGGGCCTGCTGGAAACGGCCCAGCACTGCAGCTGGAAGACGCACTACTTGAGAGAATCCCTGGCGGGGAACGAGCGATTTTCGATTCGATTCGAAGAATCCGCGTGGCGCGAAATCGTGATTCAGGATCGCGCAGGCGATGTGGCGGGCGTACTCGCCCACTGCCGCGAACAAGGTCTGCTCGCCGGTCTGCCGCTCGGTCAGTGGTATCCAAATCTGGACGACTGTTGGCTGGTTGCCGTGACTGAAAAGCGCACGCGCGAACAACTCGACCAACTTGTACAAACGCTTAACACCGTCCCCCAGCCATCGGAATTCGCTCATGCGTAATACTCAAGCCACCCAGCTACTATTCGAACTGGCAAAAACAGGCAGGCGTGCCAACCTGCTGCCGCCGAGCGACGTGCCGAAACCCTCCAGCGAGTCGCTCTATCCCAGCGCAACTTTGCGGAAGGCTCCCGTGGCACTTCCCGAACTGAGCGAAGGAGACGTGGTGCGGCACTTCACCAACCTGTCGTCGCTGAACATGTCCGTCGACACGCATTTCTATCCGCTGGGATCATGTACGATGAAGTACAATCCCAAACGCAACGAGCGTCTGGCGAGCTTGCCTGGCATCGTCGACTTGCATCCATTGCAACCCGATGAAACAGTGCAAGGCATGCTGGAACTGCTGTATGAAGTGCAGAGTTATTTTGCGGAGATCTCTGGCTTACCGGCTGTGTCGCTGCAGCCAGCCGCCGGTGCTCACGGCGAGCTGACGGCGCTAATGGCTGCTGCAGCTTATTTCAAAGACCTCGGCCAGACACGGACTAAAGTATTGATTCCCGACAGTGCGCACGGGACCAATCCAGCTAGCGCTAGCATGGTCGGCATGCAAGCTATCACCATTCGATCCCGCGCCGACGGTACGGTCGACATGGACGATCTAAAGTCAAAGGCCGACGACCAAACCGCTGTATTCATGATTACCAATCCCAGCACGCTGGGCTTGTTCGAAAAACAGATCGACCAGATTGCTGAATTGATCCATTCGGTCGGCGGGCTAATCTACTTAGATGGCGCCAACATGAACGCTATTCTGGGCATCGCGCGACCGGGCGATTTCGGCGCGGACATGATGCACTACAACCCGCACAAGACCTTCAGTGGACCTCACGGCGGCGGTGGTCCTGGGGCGGGGCCCATCTGTGTGCGAGATTTCCTTGAGCCGTACCTGCCGGTGCCACGCGTGACCAAAGTCGACGACACGTATCGCATGAATAGCGATCACCCCAAGGCAATTGGCCGCGTGCATGGTTTCCACGGCAATATCGGTGTGCTAGTGCGGACCTATTGTTATATCCGTGCTTACGGTGGTTCCGGGTTGAAGGAGGTCAGTCAGCATGCCGTGCTCAATGCCAATTACTTGCTGGCCAAACTCCTGCCGCTGCTGCCGGTGCCGCACGGCAATCGCTGCATGCACGAGTTCGTGGCCACGGCTAGCCAGCTCAAGAAGGAGCGTGGCATCACCGCCATGGATATTGCCAAGCGGCTGCTCGACTTCGGCTTCCATGCTCCGACCGTCTATTTCCCACTGACGGTTCCCGAAGCGATGATGATCGAGCCCACGGAGACGGAGAGCAAAGAGACCATGGACGCCTTCGTGGCCGCCTTGGAACAAATTCTCAGCGAAGATCCAGATACGCTCCACGCTGCTCCGCTGTCGACAAAAATAAGTCGCCCGGATGAAGTGAAGGCAGCGAGAAAGCCAGTGATGCGATGGACGGCTACGCCCTAAACGACATTCCGCGCGGCGGCGTAGAGAACATGGCGCTCGACCAGCACATGCTAGAGACAGCCGCCGCGCAGCAGTGCTTGCTGCTGCGCGTGTATCGTTGGTCGGAGCCAACGTTGTCATTAGGCTATTTTCAGCCCTATGTACAACGCTTGACGCATTCGCCCAGCACCGATCTGCCGCTGGTCCGACGCGCTACGGGCGGTGGTGCAATCGTGCATCACTACGATTGGACCTATAGCATCGCTGCGCCGGCGCAGGCCCTCGGCAACAAGTCGCGCAGTAGCAAATTGCCCAGTGAAAAGTTGCCGGGCACAAATTTGCCGGAACACGCCGCCGACCGGGCTCAGAACCCAGCCAGCGGCCAAGTTAGCAACCTCACAGGCCGACTCGCAGGCCGCGACTTGGGCGCCTCGGTGCCGCTCTATGACTGCGTACACGACGCGGTCGTTACGTGGCTGGCAATGCAGGGCATCGCCGCTCGCAAGTGGTCGCAGGACTGCGGCGCAGATGCCGCCGCGCATGCGGGCCGGCTGCCAAATCAATCTGATGTGCCCGAGCAGGCTGCCGGTACTCCACAGCACACTGCGAGTGCACCACAGCCCGCTGCTAGTGGTGCTCGTAGCGGCGACATGCAGCGCCGCTTTCTGTGTTTTGAACGGCGCAGTTGTGGTGACGTCGTGTGGCAAGATCACAAAGTCATGGGCAGCGCGCAGCGGCGCAGTGCGGGAGCGCTGCTGCAACACGGTAGTCTCCTGCTGGCGTCCAGCCCCTATGCGCCTAGCTTGCAGGGATTGTCGCCTAGCGGAGATTTGGCAAGCCGCTCACTGCTCGGCGGGGCTGTGCCACCGGCGGAACTGCTGCAGAGTTTCTTTGAGCACCTATGCGCCGCCGTGAGCGCGGCTACGGGCGTTGAACTGCGGCCGGTAGCGGGCCTGGAGCAGACTCCTTGCCAGTGGCAGTGGCCCAGTCCCACGCGTTTTGCCGAAGCCGACTGGACGCACCGCATGTAGTAGGATGTGACCCGCCGATGATCAGGCATGTAGTTGAACGGTATTGAATTTAACGCCGAGCCGCAGCAGGCCGCAGATGCACAGGTCGACCCAATCAACGCGCAGCCGCACCAATGATGTCCCGCAAGCGCAGCAAGTAGATTGATTTTATGTAGCACTATAGCGCGGCTCTAAAACGACAGCCCGGAGAAGGCCAGGATCAAGCCGACGATCAGCAGCACAAACAGGCTCCACCACGTGATAACGCTGCTGTACCAGTGATCTCCCAGATCGCTAAAGATATTCAGCTTGCTCCAATTGAATGTCAGTTGATCTGTGATTTGCTCGGGCCGCGGCGGAGCGGTCATGAGGCTGACGGCAATGCACACTAGCGTACAGAAGGCCCAGTTGACGATCCCTTGCATCGAGTACGGTTCGATCCATGCCCAGTGGCCCGGCACGAACTGCACGTATAGCTTCATCGCGATGCCGAGCAAAAAGCCGAGGATGACCGCTACCACCGCGCCCGGGCCGTTGATGCGTCGCCACAGCACGCCCAGGATGAATACGGCGCTGAATGGCGGCGCAAAGAAGGCATACAGCGACTGGATGTAGACGAACAAGCTGCCGCCAAGTCGATCGATGAAGCCAGCCAGCACAATGGAGATAATCAGAATCACCACCGAGGAGATCATGCCCATGCGTACCAGCCGCTTTTCGCTGGCCCGCGGATCCCACTGCCGGCGATAGATGTCCAGAGTAAACACGGTCGCTGTCGAGTTTAATACTGAGTTGACCGTCGACTGAATGGCGCCGAACAGGGCGGCTAAAAACAAGCCCCGCATGCCGACGGGAATTAGGGTTTGCAACATATGGATGTAGCCCTTGTCCGCCTCCGGGCGTATCTCTGCCCACGGCCGCTGCATAACCTCAGGGTACTTCGCGAATAGAATTAGACCGGGCAGAACCACGATGGCCGGCATGAGGATCTTCATATAACCGGCTAGCACGATACCCATCCGCGCATGATACATATCCTTGGCACCTAGCACGCGCTGGATCATAAATTGGTTGATGACGTTGTACCAGATGCTGACAGAGAACAGCCCGAGGAACATGGCCGGCCAGGGATTGGTTTCATGGGTGATCGGCTGAATGACCGACAAGCGGTTGTAGACATCGACGCGGGCCACGTGCTGGGCGTTGCGAGCTACTACCTCGTGCCAGATGCCCGACTGAGCCCGGTTGCGTTCGATCATCACATTCCAGCCTTCGATCAACGAGTGCTCATCGCCCGAGAGCATCAGAAGCCCCAGCACGGTGACCATTAATCCGCCTGCGAGCATGACGATGACTGTGAAGAAGTCGGTCCAAGCCACAGAGCGAAGTCCACCGTAGATGGCCCATGAACCGGCCACGATCCCCAGCACGATAATGGCAAACCACAGATTCCAGCCGAACAGACTGTGTAGCGCCAAGCCGCCGCCGTAGAGCACGGCAGCTAAGAAGGCAACCACATTGCTGACCACAGTTAATACCGCGAACATTTGACGCAGCAGCGGATGAAACCTGCGCTCCATGAACTCGGGCGTGGTGAATACTCGCGAGGCCAGCAGGAACGGAATGAACAGCCAGATGAGCACGGTAAACGAGAGCACGTTGCCCCATTCGCTTAACGCCACGCAGATGCCGTATACAAAAGCGGCACCAACCATACCGATGAAGTGTTCGGAGCTGATATTCGAAGCGATAAATGAGCTGCCGACCACATACCAAGGCAGTGTGCGCCCCGCTAAGAAATAGTCGTCCGCGTCGGTTTTCTCCTTGCGTCCGACCCACAGACCGATGCCGCACAGCACCACGAAGTAGCTGCCAAATGCGAGATAGTCGACCCACGAAAGGGGAAACGAATCCATACCGTCCATAAATGTTGTTCCTTGATTGTTGGCCGACCAGGGGTAACTGTGCTTATCAAAATTGCCAGCCTGAGGCAGGCGCAGCTAATTCAACCACTCTAACGACCGCTGAGAGGGCGCACGAAAACGGATGAACTACGAGCAATCTGTAGCTGCAGACCACCCGGCGGAGCCACCCAAACTGGCTATCGGCCACCATGGCCTCGCACTATACGCCAATAAGGGGAACTTTGGCACCGATTAGGACTTGTTTTTGGTGCTTGTATCAGGGAATAATAGAGTAATATCCGCAATAACCTGCTTGTCTCAGCCTGTACTCTAGTTGGTCTGACCTCTCTCGGTTGGATACAATTTGAAAAGGCTAGGACGCGGTCCTGAGCTCGCAACCACAGAGGGTGAACGATGCAAATGCAGCTAAAAGTTGTGACGGGTGGACATGAAGGAAAACTGATTTCTGTCAATCACGACAAATTCCTCATCGGTCGCAGCGACGAATGCCACATCCGTCCCAAGAGTGAGTCGATTAGCCGACGGCACTGTGCGTTTGTCCGCAAAGATGGCCGTATCCTACTGATCGACCTTAAGAGCCGCAACGGAACTTACGTTAACGATCAGAAGCTAGATCCGTCCAAAGCTAAGATCCTCAAGAACGGGGATCACATCAAGGTCGGCAAGCTAGAATTCATTGCAGTCATCGAGGCGGGCGTCTCCAACGTCAAGAAGTCAGAAGTCAAAGACGTTAAAGAAGCAGCTGCGCGCACCGCAGCCGCGGGTGCTAACGACAGCCGTTTCGAAGATGTCGATGTCAGCAGTTGGCTAGAAGAGGCCGATCAGTTTGAACGCCGCGCTAACGATCCTGAAACGCGACAGTTTCAACTCAACCCCGACCAAGCTCCGTCGGCGGATTCGACTGTCATGGAGGTCAAAGCCGAGGAGGAGACGAAGACCGATCACCAACGGCCTAAAGGCAAGCCCGGTAAACTGCCGACCATACCCAAAGGCCCTTCGTCAGAGAATTCCAAAGATGCGGCTTCCGAGACATTGCGGAAGTTTTTCAGCGGGCGTTAGTGGCACTGCTAAAAAAGACAAGACACGCATCGAATCGGCCCGCCAACTCGAGGGAAAAGCGACTTTGACTATGCCTCTGCTTCGGGTTTCTTACCGGCCGGCATTGCTCGATGGCCGCAGTCCTCAGCGAAGTCTTCAAACAGAAATTCCGCTTCGGCAAGTTGCTGCAGTAGTGCTGCTGGGATTGCTGTGGTGCACGCCGCTGGCCGCTCAGCAACAATTTCTAGTTGAGCTCCGCAACGGCATGCAGCTCGGCCCCGGCGCGGTCTCCGATACAGATTCCATCAGTACGCGGTCGGCCGAACGAGTCAATACGGGAAATACGACCAGCCGCTCGATTTTGATTCTAGACGATGGGCTCAGGTACACCTACGTCAATAAATCGCCGCGGAATGTCATCGCTACGCGTGAATCGACCATGCCAGCCCACGAGCAAATCGTGCTGCCTTCCGCGGCCGATGCCTCGCGAACCGGCAATGCTGTGGCCATCGGCAGCATGCTCGGTATCTCGTCGTTCAATAAGTACGGTCGGCGCAATTACGCGATGGTGGCCAGCCGTGGCCGTATCGAAGTGCTGCAGGGAATAACCGCCCTGACACCGCTGTTTGCGAAAGTAGAAGTCCTGCGCAGCGGCGGCGAAGATTTCGCTTGGGATCAGCGCATCGCTACCAGTTCCATTCCAGCGGATGAGCTGCGTGAGATTTTGTTTCAGGCTGTCGATCTCGGCAAATCGAGCGAGTGGCTGCGGTTAGTCAGTTTTTACACTCAGGCCGAGCGCTACGCCGAGGCTCATGAGATCATGTCCGAGGCGCTGGTCAAATTCCCTACCGAGCTGGGCGATCGCGTAGCCGTGTTGACTCAGCTAAACCAACTCTTGGCCAATCAAAAGTTTGAAGAGATCAGGCTCCGCAAGCGCGCCGGGCAGCATCAACTATCCACGGCTCTGCTGGGACAATTTCCGCTCGAGGCGCTCTCCGGTGAGAACCAGCTCAAGCTAGACGCTGAGATCAAACAAGTGCAGCAACAGGTACTGCTCATCAGCGACATTGTGGCGTCGCTCAAAGAGCACCTCGACAAGCTGCCCGAAGCCGAGCGGCAGTCGTTGATGCCGGTGGTTGAGGAGATATCTGACGAGATCAATTTCGACTCCGTCGTGCGCCTAGACGACTACCAGCGATTGCGACGCGATGCGGCCATTGCCAGCGAGAGTCTCGTGGCCTACGCAGTGGGTGGCTGGCTGCTGGGCAGCGGCGCTGATTTGGACAATTTGGCGGTCGCCCAATCACTGCTCCGCGTGCGCGAGCTGGCGCAGCGTTACATGACGGTCTCAACGGCCGCTGAGCGTCAGCAGATTCTAGCAGAACTTCGCGGCGAAGAGGGTGCGCGGCCCGAGCTGCTGGCCAAGGTCATTCGCCTGATGCGGCCGCCGCTGGCCGCCCCGCAACAGCTACCCGGCGACCCGGACGGGCTACTGCGTCTGCAGGTTCAGCAGCCCGGCAGCGATGCGGTGTCCTACGTCGTTCAGCTGCCGCCCGAGTACGATCCCAACCGCAACTATCCGTGCGTGCTTGCGCTGCCCGGCAAAGGTAATTCACCCGAGTTGGAAATCGATTGGTGGTGCGGAATGAACTTGGACGTCTCTGGCGGACAGTACCGCTTTGGACAGGCCACGCGCTACGGCTACATCGTCGTTTCGCCCGAGTGGATGACCGAAGAGCAGACCGACTACGAGTACACCGAAGCGGAGCACGCGCGCATTCTCGCCTGTCTGCGCGATGCCTTTCGGCACTTCGCCATCGACACCGATCGCGTGTTTATATCGGGGCATTTTGCTGGCGCCACCGCCGCCTGGGATCTGGCTCAAGCCCATCCGAGCCTGTGGGCCGGGGCGGTCATGATTTCACCCACGGCTGACAAGTATATTGTGCACTACAGCGAGAACCTGAGCGCACCGGCCCGCACGCCGGATCAAATTCCACTGGGTACCTACCTCGTGTATGGCGAACTAGATCCGACGCGAGGGTCGAGCCTAGTGGGCTCCGTGGCCACACGTCAGCTAAATCCCAATGGGATGATCCTGTACGACGCTATGGCGGTTGAGTACCACGGAGAAGGTCGTGTTCGCTTCGCTTCGGAATTGCCGCGGATCATGGACTGGATGGAGCTCAGTAGCCATCGCCGAATTCGCACGTTGCAGAACATTAGCATGCGTTCGATGCGTCCCGGCGATCGCTTTTTCTACTGGCTCGAAGCCGCCTCGATCTCTCCTGATTTGGTTGGCAACCCCTATCAGTACGATCCCAAACGCTACGGACTATTCGAAGCCCGCGTGCTCGATTCGACGGCCAATGGCGTGTCCGTTATGAAAGTTCCCTCGCCCGATAACAAAGCCATCGTATGGCTGTCTCCCGAGATGGTCGACTTCAGTCGCCCTATCACACTTATGAGTTCGGGACGCAAGAGCGTGCAGCAGATCGATCCCAGCATCGAGATCATGCTGGAGGATGTGCGCACGCGCGGCGACCGCCAGCACTTTTTCTGGCAGCGTGTTGTGCTCTAAGCTCGCTGCGCTCAGGCCGACCGATCCAGCTCAAAAACTCCGCACAGTTGGTATGATAGTTGCCGAGGCAACAATCATCATTTCGCCAACTTTAACGATGCGTGACAAGTGAAAGACAATCAACTACAGGGCCATCAGCCACAAGCCCAACCACTGCAAGGCCATTTGCTGCACAACCGTCTGGGGGCGATCGTCCGTTCAGCGGAAACCTTTTTTCGAGTATGGGCCCCGGACAGTGAGCAATTGTCGCTCGAACTGGTCAGTCGACCTTCAAAGAGTTCGGTAGATGAACGGCCGGGCAACGGCGAATTGCTGCCAATGCAGGCTACTGGACAAGGATATTTTGAGCTGACCATACCCGAGCCATTGACGGACAGCACCTATCAGTTCGTATTTGCCGATGGCCGTAAGCGGCCTGATCCAGCCAGTCGCTACCAACCGGTGGGAGTGCATGGCCCGTCGCAAGTTGTCGATCCGCATCGCTATCGCTGGCAGGATGACGGCTGGAAAGGCATAGACAAAAGCGATTTGGTGGTTTACGAACTGCACATGGGCACCTTCACAGCCCAGGGCACCTACCTGGCGGCTTGTGAGCGTCTGGCAGAGCTCAAAGAACTTGGGGTCACGGCGGTTGAACTGATGCCGCTTGCCGAATCGGCCGGGGCGTGGAATTGGGGTTATGACGGAGTCCATTTCTTCGCTCCGCATCACGCCTATGGCTCACCCGATGAATTGCGACAACTGGTCGATACGGCTCACCAGCTGGGCATGGCGGTGATCATTGATGTTGTCTTCAATCACTTTGGTCCAGAGGGAAACTATTTCCCGGACTTTGGTCCCTACACTTCCGCGCAACACGCTACGGCTTGGGGAGACGCTCCGAACTTTGACAGCCAGGACGAAGCGACTGCGGCGGCTGTGCGCAATTATTTTCTTGCTAACGTCAGTTATTGGATCGATGAATTCCATCTAGATGGTTTGCGAATCGATGCCGTGCATTGCATGGGCGACGAGAGCCCACTGCACATTGCCACAGAGCTATCACAAACTCTGGATGCGGTTCGCGCGCACACTTCGCGGCAGTTGCACTTGATTGCCGAAGCGAATGTCTACGATGCGCAGATGCTGCAAACTCGCCAGGGCGGAGGCCACGGCTACGACGCGCAGTGGTGCGACGATTTCTTGCACTCAGTATTTGCCATCCTGCGACCGGGCGAACAGATGTCCAGTCGCGTGTACCACGGCGACGATCTGCAGACGGTACTGCAGCGCGGCTATGTTTATGTGGGCAGTATCGAACTGCCGCGCCATCGAGTCGCTCTGGCTGAAGCCCCCACCCGGGCTGATTTAGGGTCGCTGGTGTTCTCGATTCAGAACCACGACTTCATCGGCAATCATCCTTTGGGCCAGCGCCTGCATCGCTTGACAAGCGATGATGCGCACCGCGCAGCGGCCACCCTGCTGCTGCTCTACCCTGCCATCCCGATGTTGTTCATGGGCGAGGAATTTGCCTCGCCACACCCGTTCTATTTCTTCGTCGATTACAGCGATCCGAGCATGCGTCAGGCCGTCGAACTCGGTCGACGCTCCGAGTACCCGCAGCATGACTGGAGCGGAGGTACCTCACCACTTTCACCGACCTCGTTCCAAGCCTCCAAAATCGGCCCAGCTAGCGAGGGCAACGCGGAAACGCTGACCTGGTACCGCACGCTCATCGCCCTGCGAAAGAACTGGAGACAACTCGGACTGCTGACAGCCGAAACGCTCGAAGTCTATTGGCTGACCGACCAACAGACGGCAGTGCTGCAGTACACGTCGGGTAGTACTGAGCGGTTCGTCGTCGCCCGCTTGAGCAGTCAAGTCATGCAGCACGAACCGCTACAGCTGCAGATTAAGGGGCAAGTCGAACTGAGCCAGAATTGCGACATCGACCAGTCCAGCGGCGGGGTGGTGCTCCATGAAAATGGCATCGCCATTGGCCACGGTGCAGTGCTCAACATGCACACCGATCCTGCCCACCAAGACTTAGCCCTCAAGCAGTAGTCACGCCGCGAAGCGGGTTCTGCAGCCGGATTAAGTTTCTAGAAAGTGGCAAGTGTTGCCATCGTGCGTGACAATCTCCTGCGGGCTGCTGTCCGCGGCCGTCTCGAGCGCTAGCTCGAGGCGGTTGAGAAAGCTGGCGTTATCCTCGGCGACTCCAATGGATGCGACACACACCGCTAGGCTCTCGCATGCCGCTGCCGAATCCCACTGGCCACTGGCCTCTAAAAGTGCACGCTTAATTTTAGCCGCGCGAGCAACACCTGCATCGAGCGAACAACTGGGCAGGAATACGCACAGCGTGTACGGACGATACAAGCAGGGGACGTCGATGCCGCGCAAGTTCTGCATAACGATTTGGACCGCATGATTCCAACTCGCGCCGGCGTTCGATCCTTGGCTGCTTCTCAGCCCAACGGCTTCGAGCATGAAAGCCGTACCGGGCAGTTCGGCGGTGCGCAGCTGCCCCACGAAAACCTCCAGCCGGCCAAGGAAAGTTTTGAGGTCCAGGATGTCCAGCTGCTTGGGCGTAGAAGCTAGTGCTGCTTTGGTGGAGTCAGACGACGCAACCTGTGCTGCCTCTGCTGTCAGCTCCCCAGAGTGTTCTGCATCGGCGGCGTTGACCCAATGGCTCGTCGTGGCAGGAGAGGTTGCTGCCGGGCAAAGAGCGTCTGCGGCCCCCTCATCGATTGCACTGGCGGGCGGCACTACTGAACTGGACTGAGTAGCAGTACCCGGCTGCTTAGCAGCGGCCGTGACAGGCATCGCAGCAGCGGTGATAGGGCCCAGAGCGGCAACTGCTGGCGGCTCGGCTGTTATGGCAGGAAACGGTTGCCAGCCCTCGTCGGAAAGCCAAAACCCGCAGTTTCGCCCCGCCTTTTTCGCTTGATAAAGCCCCTTATCGGCCCGCTCGCAGACAGTTTGACAGTCATCGCTGCTGAGAAGCTCTGACAGACCGCCGCTAACGGTGATCTTCAACTGGAGATCATCATGATTGATCGTTTGATTGCTGACATGGTACCGAATCGCGGCAGCTTTGTTGACCATCTCGTCCATGCTATTGGTTACCAGCACCACAGCAAACTCCTCGCCTCCATAACGCGCGACGTAAGACGCTCCGCCACAGTAGTCGGATAGCGCGCGGGCAAAGTTAGCCAGCACGGCATCGCCGGTGGTATGCCCGAAATTGTCGTTGAATGCTTTGAAGTGGTCGATGTCTAGCAGCATGACCCCGGTGAACTGTGCCGCGCTCTTCTGTTCAATCGAGTTGGCTACGAATTCATTTAGTGCGCGGCGATTGGCGACGCCAGTCAAGGCATCCGTCCGCGCTTGTTGGGAAGTCTGCTCGATTGTTCGCGATTGTTGAGCGATCCGCATCTGTGCATCGACCAACTGTTCCTGCATTGCTTGATTGGCTTCGATGATCTCATTGATGGTCGCCAAAACTTGCTCGGGGATCTCCTCGGGAGTGGCCAAGCGTTCGCTGATATTGCCCACGCGTTCACTGTGTGCACAGACGTCGGCGGCAACGCGATGCGAAATTAGATTCAGTTGATCCGCGATACCGAGAATGCGCGCCGATTCGTCCGATTCTTCCAGCGGCGCAACCTTAGGGCGATCGCCGTATTTTGGAAGCAGAGAAGCAAAAATGGCTACACCGGCCACGACGCCCATCAAGATGCAAAGAAACTCGACCATCGCCTGCTCTGATATTAAAAGTCCAGGCGAGTAGCAACTGCTGTGTTGCTCGCCCCCCGATAAATAAACGAACAATCCAGAGTAGGACAAGTTTTAGCAACTACAGGCAAGGGAACGACTTGCAAGTAAACAATGATAGACCTAAAGCGTCAGTTGTTAAGGAATCTGACGATCGTAACGATGTCCAGCTTGACTCTCCGAAGGCAATCGCGATACTGAAGGCAGTTATTTGTACGTGAGCCACGTTCTGAAGACTTCCCTCAAGACGACTGCACATGGATTGGCTCACACACTTTTGGCTCCTAACGGATGGGCCCTATCAATGATCGATTCTTCACTGCTTGATTCCACTGGTCGTATCAAGTTGCTTCTGTCGGAGAGTCCGATGGCCGAGGTTCGACGAATTCGAGTCGAACAAGACGGAGACCGGGTATTTCTTCAGGGCCGCGTGGCCACCTTCTATGCCAAGCAGATGGCCCAAGAAACCGCTCGCCGGGCCAATTGTGGGCTACATATCATCAACAGCGTCAGCGTCGATTGAGTGACTGCGAAGCAGTTGGTCGATCCTCTGCGTGAGCAGCGCTGCTCCGTGACAGAATTCCATCTCGATCCGCAGCGCCAGCAGCGGCAGTCCAGCTAGCGATTCACTTTGGATCTTAACCCAATCCTTCATCGTGCAGACCATCGCCTGCGCGGTTGGGAATTGCGCCGCCCAGTGAGTTAACGCCGCCACATCGTCACCGCTGAAGGCATGGTGATCGGGCCACGTCCGGGTATCTAACACCTGGGCACCCATTTCTGCCAAGCTGTCGTAAAACGAACCGGGACTGCCGATCGCGCAGAAGGCCAATACCGATTGTTGCGCCAGTTCGCTCAGTTCGACCGCTCTGCGCTCCGCGCTCCACAGGCATGTCGGCCGGTGATTAGCGGATACCACTGCCGCCTGCGGCGCGCGACGTTGCACTTGCGCCAACAGTTTATCGTAGCTCGGCTGCTGTGCACTAGCCACCCGCGTCAGCACAACGACGTCGGCGCGCGACAAGCTAGACATTGGCTCACGCAGCAGCCCGCCCGGCAGCAGCCAGCGACTGGCCGCCGATTCACTGGCATCGATCAGCACCACCTCTAGCTCCCGTCCCAGCCGACGATGCTGAAAGCCATCATCTAACAAGAGCAATTGCATATCGAGCTCTTCGGCCGCTAGCTTAGCCGAGGCAATGCGGTCCCAGTGCTGCAAATGCGGCACATCGGGCAACGCCAACTCCAGCTCCAGTGCCTCGTCGTTCTGGCCACTTTCCAGTTGACCATAGCCACGACTGAGGATCGCTACACGAACGCCACGCCTCCGCAGGTAGTTCGCCAGCCAAGCCACCATCGGGCTCTTGCCCGTCCCGCCAACGCTTAAATTACCCACCGAGATCACGGGCAGCTCCGCACGTGTAGTGCTCAACCAAGCCTGATCATAGGCCAAATTGCGCACTCGCATGGCGGCTCCGTAAGGCAAACTCGCCGCGCGCAGCAGCCAGCGCAGTGTGCGAACCCCTACGGTCGGGTTAGGACGGGTCAACAATTGGCGCAGGTCAACCAATGGACGATACCTAGGTAATAGTGTCTGTTCGGATAGTAACGATTATTCCACGCAGCGCGAACAATCTGAAGCTTCGGGGAGGATCGAACCGAACTATTATGACGGAAGCAGTCAATATTTCAGGGGGAGTGTCCATGCGTTTCCAGATCAATTATCAGAAGCTCGGAGCATTGTTGCTGGCCACTTGCGCCATACCTGCTTGGCTACACATCGCTCCGAGCAGTGCCGTGGGCCAGGATCGCACGGCAACGCAAGCGGTCGTAAAGGCTGCCATAGCTACTGCGGGGCCCTCACAGACAGCTGTATCGACTGCCAGCAGCGTCCGCGCGGGCGATAGTCCAGCACTGCGCGTTGCTCAAAATTCGGGCGTGATCATGATGGTTCAGTCACCTAGCGACCTGCAGCCGCCGCAACCCCCGGCCGCCCGAGGACCGACGCTGAGCGGTAACTCCCCCCAGAGCAGCATTCCCCTGGAACCCGCTAGCGTTCCTGTACAGACAGCCGAAGACGCCGAGTTTAGCCAAAATTCGCTCATGCCGTTGCAACACCGCGGTTTAAACAATCGCGTTCAAGTGGTCGACCTGTCCGTCACAGGACTGGGAACCGGACAAATTCCCGAGGGAGCGTCGGAGCAGCTAAAGGTCGAGGCCGCCTACGGCCGTTCGGCGACATTTAAATGCGTGCACTGGCATCCCAGCGAAATTTGCCATTTCCCACTGCGTTTCGAAGAAGCCATGCTCGAACGACATGGGCATGTTCGATTCGGCGCCCTGCAGCCGCTGGCCTCCGGAGCCCGCTTCTTTGGGACCCTTCCAATGATCCCGTACCTAAACACGCTCCGGCCGCGGCATCAGTCAGTGTACGCCTTAGGCAACTACCGCCCAGGCAGCAACGCTCCACTACTGCGTGACTCGATCCCTTACGACTCACACGCGGCTGTGGTGGAAGCGATGGCAGTCGCCGGCTTCTTCTGGGCTGCCCCACTTTAGACAGCATCCTAAACGCACGGCACAAGGAGTGGCCGGGCTTCCCGCCCCGCTGCACGGGAGCAAAGCTGCACGGGAGCTGGCTGCACGGGAGCAATACGACTAAAAGGAGCGTTCATAGAGGGCACACAGGTCTTGCTCGCCTAGCCGCAGCAGGTTAAGTTGGAGCAAACCGTCGACCACCGTGTCGACCATTTGCTTCCCATGACTTATAGCCTGACGCCGTCCGATGAACGTAAAAGATATTCGCTTAGTAGCTTTGGCCTTTTTTGTGCTGGCCATCGCTTTGCGCTTTACCCCTCACTTTTATAACATGACCCCCATAGCGGCCTTGGCACTTTTTGCCGGCTGCTATCTGTCGGGACGCGTTGGGCTGATCCTCGCTTTTGGGGCCATGGCTATCAGCGACCTGCTTGGGCATTGGTTTCAGGTCTCTGGCATGGGGTTCTATGATCGCACAACCATGTTCACCGTTTATGCCGCGCTGGGACTGACCGCCGTGATTGGTTCAGGCCTGCGTGGCCGGGTCAACGTTGCGACCGTCCCACTGGCTTCGCTGCTGGGCACGGCCGTCTTCTTCCTCAGCACCAACTTCGCCGCTTGGCTCGACCCTCAGCTGGGATATGCAGCCAGCTGGGAAGGCTTGGTAAGCTGCTATGTCGCCGCTATCCCTTTCGCACGCAATACCTTGCTAGGGGATTTGTTCTACTCAGGATTGCTCTTCGGCGTCTACAACTGGCTCATCGTGCCACGCCTGAGTTCGGCAACGGCACCGACTGGATCGGTTCCCACTGCAGCCATCGCCGAGTAGTTGCGAATCGCCGAGCAGCTCTTCGGGTTCGTCGCGTTCTTCCAGTCACTAAGCGACAGCCAAGCATCCCGCCCGCTGCCCCGCCCGCTGCCCCGCCCGCTGCCCCGGCCACTGCCCTGCGCGCGAATCTGTACGGATTGTGCCGAATCTTCCTGTGCTAGCGTTCGCTTTTTCGCTCCGAACTCTATCCAGAGGTTGAGTTATAACGAAAACTCACCCGATACCATCTGCAGCGGTTCTGAGCTGCAGAGCCGAGGTTCCTATTTCCTTAGCCATGGCCTAGGAATACCTCACATCGGGAAGCACTGGGATGAAAGTTACACGCACAAGACCTAGCCGCAAAGCCAATCTGAAGTGGCTCGCAGCCTGCCTGATGGCCGTTAGCGGCTGCTCGCCTGCGAAGCAATTCCGTTTCAGTGACACTTGGGACGCGGCGCCTAGCTACCACACGTCGCTGGCCACGCAGATCGAGTATCCCAATGTGCGATCGAGTCTACAGCCCCAAGTGGCCCATGCACCGCGACCACTGGCGATCGAGAATCCTTCCGATTTGCCTGCGCGGGACCTACAGCTGGACGAAGCGATTCAGATCGCACTGACCAACAGCGACATCCTGCGCACCCTCGGCGGCAGCGTCGTACAGAACGCTCAGTTTGCACAAACCAATTACGATCCAGCCATCACCGAGAGCAATCCGCTAGGTGGCGTCGAAGCGGCCCTGTCGGCCTTCGATGCGCAGGCGACCGGACAATTATTCTGGCAGGTCAATGACCGTCCAAACAACATTCTGATCAACCCCATTTTGCAGCAGTTTCAAAACCCGGCCCTGCAGCAGACCAATGCACAGTTCACCTATGAGCTGGCTAAGCGGACAGCCACCGGTGCGCGTTTCGCCGCGCGACACAACGTGGGCTACGACTTGACCAATACGCCCAATCGCATGTTCAGCGGCGCATATGCCGGTTGGTTCGAAGCCGAATACCGCCAACCATTGATGCGCGGTGCTGGGGTCGACTACAACCGCATCGCCGGCCCCAACTCGCCGATCGGTCAGTACAACGGGGTGCTCATCGCGCGGATTAACACCGACATTTCCTTAGCCGATTTTGAGCAAGGCATCATTACGTTTATCAACGACGTAGAGACCGCCTACTGGGAACTGCACTTCGCTTACCACAATCTGGAGACGATCGTAGCTGGTCGCAACAGCGCTCTGCTGACATGGCAACGCGTTAAAGAGCTACAGAAAGTGGGCATGCGCGGTGGAGACGCTGCCGCCGTAGCTCAGGCTAGCGCCAGCTACTATACCTTTGACGTCAATGTCCGCGATGCGCTGTCGGGAACCAGAGGGCTCTACGCCTCGGAACAGCGGCTGCGCTACTTGATGGGATTGCCACCGACCGATGGGCAACTGCTTAAACCAACCAGCCAACCGATGGACGGGGAGGTTATCTTTGACTGGGACGCCGCTTTGAGCGACGCGCTGACGCGACGCGTGGAGATCCGTCGTCAGAAGTGGAACATCAAACGCCGCGAGCTGGAAATGTTAGCCGCTCGTTTAAACCGCAAGCCAACGCTCGACTTCCTGGGCCTGTACCGCTGGCGCGGCCTGGGTGATTCGTTGATCGACAGTTACGATTCGAACAATAGCTTTAACAGCTTGTATCAGAACATCTTTGAAGGCAACTACCAGGAATGGCAAGCGGGAGTCGAACTGGGCTATCCGGTCGGCTTGCGGCAAGCCAGTGCAGCGGTTGCCAACGCCCGCTGGAATCTCGCTCGTGAGACCGCCTTGCTCGAAGAACAAGAACTGCGCATTTCGCACGACCTGAGCAACGCTAGCCGTCTGGTCGACCGGGCCTATCAATTGATGCAGTCTAACTACAATCGCCAAGACGCCGATCGACAACAAGTCGACGCACTGCAGGCACGCTACGAAAGCGGCCTGGACAACATCAACTTTCTGTTGCAAGCCCAGCAACAACTGGCTATCAGTCAAAGCGCTTATTATCGTTCGCTGACGGACTATCAACTTGCCCTGCGAGATTTCCACCGTGAGAAGGGGTCATTGCTCAACTACAATCAAGTCGGTCTAAGCGAAGGAGCTTGGCCTGCTCCGGCCTACCAAGATGCCGTCGAAAGAGGACGCTTCTTTACACCGCGTACCAATCCCGAAGCGGTCGAAGTTCCCGTTCCGGCGAGTGCAGGTGGCTTCAATCCTACGCAGGTGGGCTTTGATTCGCCTGGCATGGCTCCAGCGACCAGCTCTACGGTGGGCATGCCTGGAGAAACCAATCCTTAGTCTCTGCCATCTGGCGACGTAGCCGCGAAACTAGCAGGCATGCAGCGCATGGCTGCCGGTTTAGCGAACTGGACCGTAACACTTATGGGTATAGTTCTTGCTATCATGGACGCAATGGATGAAGATAGTGCTCAACTGCTTCATCCAGCCGCTAAGCATTTTCCACGCGTAACTTGAACGGCTCTGTACGATGGGAATCCAAGCCATTCGACCCTTTCGCGCGGTCGGCTCAGAATCCTGACGACGTGGGCTGTAAACGCTCCAAAGTCTGAAGACTTGGGATGCAAAGTGCTCGGCGGCACTGCCCCACTCCGCACAAAGCTCCGCCCATGTTTGGCACTCACAAAGCTCCAGCAGCGCCACTCATCCTCGTGATGAGCGCGTTAATCCTCGTCCCACCCGAGCGTCCGCTGATACAGGCCGACGATGACCTCGCCGCTGGGCACTCTGCACACGGCGAGGTGTTCAACGAGGGGCCTCGGCAGGCTGCTTACTTAATGCAGGGATTGGGAAATATTCAGTTCCCCGTCTCCACTAACAATGAGCTAGCTCAGCAATTCATCCAACAGGGCGTTGCGCAGCTGCACGGCTTCTGGTACTACGAAGCCGAACGGTCCTTCCGGCAAGCCGCGGTGCACGACCCGGACTGCGCGATGTGCTACTGGGGCATGGCTATGGCCAACGTCGAGAACCGCGGTCGTGCGCGGGACTTCATCGCTCAAGCCGTCCTGCGCCAAGTCTCTGCTTCCCGCCGCGAACAACTCTACATCGCAGCCTTTGAGAAATTTTGCCGCGATAGCGACAGCGACAAGAAGCAGATCGACAAGAAACAGCGTGCGCAAACCTACACCCGCGATCTGGAAACGCTGGTTGAGGAATTCCCTGAAGACATCGAAGCCCGAGCGTTTCTAGCACTGCAGCTCTGGCACAATGAGCGAGCTGATCTGCCGATCGTCAGTCGCCTGGCCATCGATGCGGTGCTGCAGGATATCTTCGATGCCAATCCCGCACACCCGGCTCACCACTATCGCATCCATCTATGGGACAAGCACAAACCCAAATTGGCGCTGGCCAGCGCCGCGTTGTGCGGGCCCAGCCTGCCAGCCATCGCGCACATGTGGCACATGCCAGGACATACCTATTCAGAATTGCACCGCTACCAGGATGCGGTCTGGCAGCAAGAGGCTTCGGCCCGGGTCGACCATGCGCATATGATGCGCGATCGCGTGTTGCCTGACCAGATTCATAATTTCGCGCACAACAACGAGTGGCTCATTCGCAATTTGATCAAAATCGGTCGTGTCGACGACGCGCTGGCGCTGGCCCAAAACATGCTCTCTCTTCCCCGGCACCCCAAGCTCAATACGCCGGCCAAGTCGGGCAGCACCAAGTACGGACGCGAACGACTGCTGCTGACGCTCAGCACCTATCGGCTGTGGCCCGAACTGATCGAGTTATCGCGCAGACAAGTGCTCGAGGCCACCGACGATAAAAAGCTAGAGCTTGAGCGTACGCGCTATCTAGGAATAGCCTACGCGTTGACTGGTCAAGCCGCCGAGGCAGCCGCTGAGCTTGCCACGCTGCAGGCCGAGGCAGCCTCATTGACCACCGCCCAGCGGCAGTTGGAAGCTAGCCAAGAGCGGCCACCAGCGCCTGCTAAGCCAGCCGTTGACGCTCAAGCTCAAGCAGACGCCTGCAAGCTGGACAAACAACAGCAAGAGGAATACACCAAGAAAAGTAAAGAGCTCAAACAACAGCGTGAGGCAGTCGACAAGGCGGTGGCCAGTGTCCGGGCCGCACAAAGTGCCGCGCAGGCAGACTGGGCCACAGCCCTGACCCTATGGAAGGATTCCGATCTTTCCGACGAACTTCTACGAGCTGAGTGGCTAGCCGCCGACGGACAATTCGACGAGGCGCTCAAGCTGGTCGATAAGAAAATCGCCAGCGATCCCAACGAGGTCCCATCAAACGCCGTCAAAACCTGGTTGCTGTACCAACACTCGGGTAGCCAGGACGCGAGAGCAGCCTTTGACGTCACGCGCCAGTTAGCCTGCGTGGCAGACCTCGACACCCCGTTGCTGGCCCGATTGCAGCCGCTGATCGACGAGCTAGATGTCCCATCCACGCCACGCTGGACAGCCGAATATGTCGCAGCCGACGATATTGGACAGCGGCCAAGCCTAGACAGCTTGGGGCCATTTCGCTGGCAGCCCTATCTGGCACCAGAGTTTGTAGTGCAGTCGCCTCAGCAAACCGATGTTCGGCTCAAACACTTTGCTGGCCAGCCCACGATTGTGATCTTCTATCTGGGATCTGGATGCTTGCACTGTGTCGAACAACTCCACGCCTTTTCACCCCGCGCGGCGCAGTTCCAACAAGCCGGTATACAACTGATGGCCATTAGCAGCGAAGATGCGCAGTCGCTCGTAGAGGGCTTGGACGCTTACGGCAGCCAGCCGCTGCTGATCCCCATTCATTCCGACCCGCAACTGACCGCTTTCAAAGCCTATCGCTGTTTCGATGATTTTGAACAACAGCCGCTGCATGGCACATTTTTACTCGATTCCCGCGGACGCGTGCTGTGGCAAGATATCGGCTACGAACCGTTCATGGATGTCGACTTTATTTTTCAAGAGTCGCAGCGTCTGCTGCGCCTTCCCCGCGACTGACAGCCGCTCGGCCCGGTTTTTGGCTGAGCCGTCCCCACGCTCTCTTCCTCTCTCTCCCCATTTATACTCACCTACTCAATCAACGCGCAGCGAGTCGCTCTACGCCGAGTCGCAGCAGGCCGCAGATGCACACGTCGACCTACCCAGCGCGCGAGGCTCTATTGCACCACA